>CAJKQY010000065.1:0-10870 GCA_905202145.1 uncultured Collinsella sp. | reverse complement strand
AAAAATGCTTCGGGCTATTTCGTTGCTGACGATATGGATGCCATCGATCTGTTTATCGGTGCGTGTGGCACGCTCGGCGTCATCACCGAGCTCGAGATTGCCCTGCAGGCGGCGCCTGCGGTCGTTTGGGGCGTGAGCTGCTTCTTTGACAGCGAAGACAAGGCCGTGTCCTTCACCGATTCTGTGCGTCCCGTCCTGTCCCACGCGGCTGCCATCGAATATTTCGATGCGGGCGCCCTGGATATCCTGCGTCGTCAGCGTGAGCAGTCGACCGCGTTCGCCTCGCTGCCGGCGCTCGACAAAGACGCCAAGGTCTGTGTCTACGTGGAGCTCGACTGCGACGACGAAGCCCAAGCGACTGAGGAGCTGTATCACTTGGGGTGGGTACTGGAGCTTGCGGGCGGCAGCGACGATGCGACATGGGTCGCGCGCACCGAGGTCGATCGCGAGTGTCAGCGATTCTTCCGCCATGCGGTGCCCGAGAGCGTCAACATGCTCATCGACGAGCGTCGCCGCACGGATCCCACCATCACCAAACTGGGCTCGGACATGTCGGTGCCCAACGCACGCTTGGCCGATGTCATCGCCCTTTATCGTCGCACGTTGGCCGAAAGTGGGCTTGAATCTGCCGCCTGGGGGCACATCGGTAACAACCATCTGCATGTGAACATTCTGCCGCGCGATGCGCAGGATTACCGCCGCGGCGGAGAACTCTTTGCCCAGTGGGCTTCCGAGGTCACGGTCATGGGCGGCGCCGTCTCCGCCGAACACGGCGTCGGCAAGATCAAGGCGGGCTTCTTGGAGACGATGTACGGTCACGAGGCCATGGTCGAGTCGGCGCGGCTCAAGCTCCAGCTCGATCCTGCCGGGCAGCTGGGTCGCGGTAACCTGTTTTCGGAGAAGCTCTTGGATGAGCTCATCCAGAAAGGGGGCGCGTGAAGATGAGCGATTTCCATATGGTGGTGTGCGTCAAGGCGGTGCCCGGAAGCACCGAGGTCAAGATGGACCCCAAGACCAATACGATTGTGCGCGATGGCAAGCAGGCGGTCATTAATCCCTTTGACGCGAGCGCTTTAGAATGCGCGCTGGCGCTGAAGGACGACTTTATCGGCTTTGGCATGGACGTGCGCGTAACGGTGGTGTCGATGGGCATCCCCGCGACCGAATCGCTATTGCGCGACTGCATCGCCCGTGGCGCCGATGACGCACTGCTGCTAACCGATCGCGCCTTTGCAGGTGCCGATACCCTGGCAACCACCTATGCCCTCAAGTGCGGCATCGAGGCGCTCGACGAGGACTTCGACCTGCTCATCTGCGGCAAGATGGCGGTGGACGGCGATACGGCCCAGATTGGTCCCGAGCTTGCCGGTGCCTTTGAGATTCCCTGCGTGACCGACGTGAGCTGCGTGCAGAGCGCGGGCTTTACGACCTGTGGTTCACTGGCGCTTGTTCACGGCTGCGATGCCGGCGAGGAGACGGTGTATCTGGAGATGCCGTGCGCGATGACGGCTGCCAAGGAGATTGGCCAACTGCGTATGCCGAGCATTGCCGGTATTCGTGCGGCCGAGGAGGCGGACGTGCGCGTGGTCAACGCTGCCGACGTGAACGCCGACCCCGCGCGCTGCGGCCTTGCCGGCTCGCCGACACAAGTCGTGCGATCGTTTGTGCCCGAACGCGACCAAACGTGCGAGGCCGTTGACGGCGCGGCGTCCGAGCAGGCGGCAAAACTTGCCAAGATTATCGAGGGGATGGCATAGATGAGCGGACTGATTATCGATAGCGAAGCCTGTATCGGCTGCGGTCGCTGCGTTCGCGCCTGTGCCTCTGGCGGCATCGTAGTGGAAGGCGAGCGGCCCAACCGTTGCGCCCGCGTAACCGACGGCTGCATCCTATGCGGTGGGTGCGTCGACGCTTGCCCCGTCAATGCCATTTCGATCGAGCGTGACGAGGCCGCTGGCGCGGTGGGCCTCGATGCATATCGAGACATTTGGGTATTCGTGCAGACCGACGAGCACGATACGGTGACTCCCGTTGCCTATGAGCTCATGGGCAAGGGCCGCGAGCTTGCCGATGCTCGCGGCTGCCGTCTGGTGGCGCTGGTCGGTATGGGCCCCGAGGGTTCTCTCGGTGACCTGGAGCATCTGGTTTGCGCCGGTGCAGACGAGGTCCTGGTCTGTCGCGACGAGCGCCTGCGTCAGAACGACGCGGAGGTCTATGCTCGCCTCATCTGCGATTTGGTGGCAGAGCGCAAGCCCGAGGCCATTCTGTATGGTGCGACCGCTTTTGGCCGCGAACTGGCACCCGGCGTTGCCGTGCGTTTGCAGACGGGCCTTACGGCTGACTGCACCGTACTTTCGATGGATACGGAGACGGGGCTGCTGCAACAGACGCGTCCGGCGTTTGGCGGCAACCTGATGGCCACCATCGTCTGCCCCAATCATCGTCCCCAGATGGCAACGGTGCGTCCCGGCATCTTTAAGGCGCCCGACTTTGACTACGGCCGCTCCGGCACGATCACCCAGATATCACTTGCGGATGATGCTAAGGCTCGTGTTGAGATATCGATTCCCGCCGAGGAGTGGGGCCAGCAGGCTTCGATCGCCGATGCCGAGCGCCTGGTCGTGGTGGGTCGCGGCATTGGTTCCAAGAAAAACCTGCCGCTGATGCGAAGGCTCGCCGAGGCTCTGGGGGCCGAGCTTGGCTGCACGCGACCTGTCGTGGAGGCCGGCTGGTTGGAGTATCGCCATCAGATTGGCCAGACGGGCGTATCGGTTTCGCCCAAGCTTCTCGTGAGTATCGGTGTTTCGGGCGCCATCCAGCATCTTGCCGGCATCGGTGGGGCGGAGTGCATTATCGCCATCAACGAGGACCCGGATGCCCCCATCTTTGGTGCTGCCCAGTACAAGGTTGTCGGCGATGCCGTCGAGGTCGTCGAGGAGCTGCTGGCCCAGCTTGAGCGCTAGGCGCGCGCCAGCCAGTCGCGCATCTCGTCCTTTAGGTGCTCCCAGGTCGCTTGCGTGGCGGAATCGGTAAAGGAGCGCGTAATGCCAAAGGGTGCGTCGAGCAGGCGGTAGATATCGCCCTGCTCGCGCGCCAGCGCGCGGCTCGCTGGATAGACGAGCTCAAACATAAAGCAGATGAGTCCTACCAGGTAGTCTGCGGGCTCGTTGCGTTCATCGCGTGCGACGCAGCGGCGCTCGTCAAAGGCAGCGAGAGCCGGTGTCGAGAACCGGCTGGCGAGAAATGTGTCCTTATCAACCTTGAGGATGGTGTCGACGGTGCTGTCGGCGATGGTGCGCATAATGTCGATTTTGTCGCCATCGCGCACGATATCGCAGAAGCGCCGTGTACGCTCGTCGAGTTGTGCCGGCAGGCGAAAGTCGCTGTGATAGGCGATGCTCGCGCGGATGAGCTCGTCGTGCTCGTCGGTCTCGATAAAATCTCGGATGCTTGTTGTGGCAGGCGCGTCGTCGGGGTTCTCGCCAAAGAGGACCCCGACGCCCAACGCTGCGTGGCTCATGCTCTCGGCGTCCTTAAAGGTGTCCCAGCGCCGCAACTGTTCAAAGCGCCCCATATCGTGTAACAGGCCGCAAAGCCAGGCCAGGTCAATATCCTCTGTCGACCAGCCCTGCTCGCGCGCCACGGCATCGCATGCCTCGGCAACGTGGTACGTATGCTCGATTTTGAGCGCGATACGTGGATTGGCGGCATCGTAAGCATCGGTATAGCGTTTGAAGGCCGCGGTCGCCCGGCCCCGATCGATAGCTGTCATAATGACTTCCTAAAAAGCTGTGTCTTTCGATCCAGTGGCAATTGTAGGTGAACTCGGTTGCTACCGGACGATGATTCTGTCGCGTCGTTGAACGCGGCTCGGAAATCTTGTCGGGACGAGGAACGCTATGGTGCTCAAAATCGTTAAAACCGTTTGGCCGGTGATGCTTACCTATGTTGCGATAGGCGCGCCGTGCGGAATGATTATGGCGCAGACGGGAATGGAGCCCTGGATGGTTTTTGCTCTGAGCAGCACATTCGTGACGGGTAGCGGCCAGTTTATGGTCTGCAATCTGTGGCTGGCAGGTGTGCCTGCGGCATCGATCGTCGCGAGCGTCGCCGCAATCTCCTCGCGCTTTGCGCTTTACTCGGCATCGATTGCGCCGCATCTGACGGGTGCCTCGAAGCGTCAGACGCTGGCCGTTGCCGCGACGCTCACCGAAGAGGCATATGGCATCTCGCTTGCCAAGTTGGTTGAAGGGGAGGATTGGGGCCCGTGCGAGTCCTTTGTGCTTAACGCGATTCTCATCGCGACATGGGGCGTTTCGTGCACGACGGGCGCCATCGTCGGCGCCGTTGTCGATGTTCCCACCGCTATTGCGGGTTTTGTCTGCACCTCGCTCTTTATCTGCCTGCTCTTTTCGCAGAGGCTGTCGCGCGGCAATGTCGTGGCTGCCGTTATGGCTGCGGTGTCTGTCGCCATATGCAAGTTCTTGGGGTGGACGAATATCGCCGTGCCGGCAAGCGTGCTCGTCGGTGTTGCCGCGGCGCTTGCGCGCGATACTCTCGCCGAAGGAAGGGGTGCTCGCGATGCCCGTTAATGAGTTTTTGGTCCTGTGGCTGTCGTCTTGGGCGGCCATCGCGTTTTTCCGCATTGCCCCGGCGTTTGCTTTGCGCGGGAGAACGCTGTCGCCCCGCGTTACCGAGGCCTTGGGTTATATTCCGCCCGCCGCCTTTGCGGCGCTGGTCGCTAACGATTTGATAAGCCCTGGCGCTTTCGATGCCGGCTTGTGGCAGGGCTTGATTCCCTGGATTGCGGCTGCCGGTGTCGTGGCGGTGGCAATCAAGACAAAGTCGATGTTGTGGTGCTGCGTCTCGGGCATCGTGTTCTATATCGTTTTGAGCCTTGTATAAAAGCAAGGGCGCGTTTAGCGTCCCGCCCCAACGAATCGAATTTCTCACCGAGCCGGTCTGCTTCTTCTGGTACCATGGTCAAACTTTACTGTAGCAAAGCGTGACGTGGGCTTTTGTTCTGCGTCAGCGGAAATGGGGGTTTCATGGCACAGGAAGCGACCGCCAACGAGCAAAAGAAATTCAAGGTACCGCGTATCCCGGGCGACATCATGATCTATCCCATGATTGTTGGCCTTTTGCTCAACACTTTCTGTCCGCAGGTCTTTGAGATCGGTGGCTTCTTTACGGCTGCCTGCCGTGGCGGCTCCAATACCATCGTCGCTGCGATCCTGCTCTTCGTGGGTGCCGGCATCAGCTTTAAGTCCACGCCGGGCGCTATCAAGACCGGCATCGTCGTACTGATCCCCAAGCTTGTTGTTGCGGCCGCCCTTGGCTTGGGTGTGGCATATTTCTTTAACGACAACTTCCTGGGCCTGAGCTCGGTCTCAGTCATCGGCGGCATTACGTTTTGCAACATGGCGCTCTATACGGGCATCATGGGCGAGTTTGGCGATGAGTCCGAGCAGGGCGCCGTCGGTATCCTGTTCTTTACGGCCGGCCCCGCCGTCACCATGATCATCCTCGGTGTCTCGGGTCTCGCTAACATCCCCGTCGGCACCATCATCGGATCCATCCTGCCGCTTGTTATCGGCATGGTTCTGGGCAACCTCTTCCCGTTCATCAAGAACCTGCTGGTCCCCGGCGCCAATCCCGCGATCGCTGTCATCGGTTTTCAGCTTGGTGCGTCCATGAGCCTTTCGAGCTTTATCACCGGCGGCATCTCGGGCATCCTGCTGGGCCTCATCACGCTCTTTATCGTCGGTCCCATCACCTTTGCGTTCGAGCGCCTGTGCGGTGGTAACGGCAAGGCGGCCGTTGCCTGCTCCACTATCGCCGGCACGGCCATGACCACGCCGGTCGCCCTCGCCGAGGTCGCACCGCGCTACGCCGAACTTGCGCCCACCGCGTACGCTCAGATCGCCACCGCCGTTATCATCACGGCGATCATGGCCCCGATTCTGACCGGCTGGGTCGATAAGAAGTTCTGCCACGGCAAAGAGGACCTGTCGGTCGAAGGCGTCGAGGCTATTGAGGAGGCCGTCGCGACCGACATCGACGGCGAGTAGCAATCGCTACCAATCAATGATGCCGGCGTGCAATTCGCGCCGTTTGAGCGCCCGAACGAAAGCTGTCTTGCAGTGACGTTCGGGCGCTCTGCTATTATTCCCCTTACCCCTGCGGAGTAGGGGGTGTTTATTGTCCAGACACGAATCGGGCGATTCTGACCACTTGGATATTGAAGGGATGGCGTCTAGTGGTTAAGGCACTCAAGATTGAGATATTCCTGCTATGCATGATTGTTCTTATCGGGCTTGCCGCGCGAAGCCGTCGCTCCTTGTTCTCGAGCACCCAGCAGCTTCTGTTTAGCATGCTGGGCTACACGTCTGCTGCCTACATTTTCTTCGATATGATCTGGACGCTCTCGGATGGCGTGAGCACTCCTGTAGGCATCACGGCCAACTGGATTTCCAACGCGGTCTCGTTTTCGCTGTTCGCCATCGCGTGCCTCATTTGGTTTTTCTATTCCGAGACAGTGCAGGGCTCTCGCCTTTTGACCGCGCGCTATAGGGTGGCGCTCGTGACGTTGCCAACCGTATTGGTGGTCGTGCTGGCATTTACCAGCTACTGGACGCACGCTATGTTCTATATCGATGCACAGGGCGTATATCGTCGCGGAGCGCTTTATATGATTCAACCTATCGTTAGCTACTGCTACATCATATATACGTCTTTGCATGCCTTTATTCAGACTCGAAAAGTCGAAAGTCTGCAAAAGAAGGCCATTTATCGCACCCTCGCCTTTTTTGCGGTTCCCGCTCTAGTGGGCGGTACCTTCCAGGTTTTGTTTTCGGTACCGGGCCTTTGCGTCGGTATAACGCTGAGCATCCTGCTGCTCTACATCATCTACCAGGAGCAGCTGATCTCGACCGACCCGTTGACTGGCCTCAACAATCGCAACCGTTTTGAGACCTATATGCTGTCGCTCTTCTCAAATGTGGATCAGGCCGAAGATGTGTATCTGCTTATGATGGATGCCGACGGCTTTAAGCAGATTAACGACCGGTATGGACATGTGGAGGGCGACCATGCTCTCCAGGTCATATCTGCTACGCTCAAAGAGGTCTGCTCGGCGTCTGGTGGCTTTATCGCACGTTATGGCGGCGATGAGTTCGTGGTGCTTCAAAAGGCGGCAGCGGAACAGGACATCATAGACCTGTGTTCGGCGATTAACGACGAGCTCGCGCGCGCCGAGGTTCCGTATCTGTTGCGGATGTCCATCGGCTATGCACGGGTCGGTGATGGTGTCGATACCTGGCAAGACTTACTTCGCGCTGCCGATGCGGAGCTCTACCGCGTCAAGGCCGAGAAAAAGAAAGCCGGCGTCCAGATACGCTAGAAAAAGGGCGCACGACCGTTGCGATGGTCGTGCGCCCTTTTTGCGTTTGCGGGGGCCACCGGCCATAACGCCCAGGCGCGGTACGGCAAGACGAGCGTCTGCCGCCGCGGCTCGGTACGAAATCAACGAGAACCAGTGCACTCCATTAAGCTGAAGTGTGCGAACGCCCTCTCTAAAAAGGTGAGCTCGCTAGGCTTTTTTGGGTTTGTTGACGATGATGATGCCGCCGCAGACCAACAGCAGGGCAACGATGACGGTAACGGGGCTCGTGCCGGCACCCTCGCCGAGCAGCAGCGCGCTTAGCAACACGCCAAAGACGGGGTTCATAAACCCAAAGACCGAGACGCGGCTGACGGGATTGACGGCAAGCAGGCGCGACCACAGCGAGTAGGCGACCGCGGAGATAAGCGCCATGTAGATGATGAGCCCGATGGCGGGGGCAATCGCCGTGGGGGAGAGCACGCCACCCATCAAAAAGCCGATGGCGGTGAGGACCAGGCCGCCGACCAAGAACTGCCACCCGGCAAGCAAGACGCCGTCGTGCTTGCGCGAGAAGATACCGATCAGGCAGGTCGAAAGGGCACCCGCGACGGTGGAGGCCAGGATAAAGCCCTCGCCGTCGAGCGCAAAGCCAAAGGTGCCGCCCGCGCCCGAAAGGTTGACGAGCGCGACACCGGCAAAGCCCAGTACGCAGCCGAGCACCTTGGCCGCATTGAGCTTTTCGGTGCGAAACGCCAGGGCGGCAAAGAGGATAGCCAAGAAGTTGGCGCTGGCCTCGATGATGGAGCTCGACATGGCACTGGCACGCGAGAGACCAAGGTAGAAAAAGAAGTACTGGCCGATGGTCTGGAAGAACGACAAGATAAAGATGGGCTTGATATCGCGTACCTGTGGGACGAGCGGTCGGCGCTGGGCCACGCTCATACCAACGATAACCAGAGCGCCGGCAAGCGTGAAGCGCAGACCCGCGAAGAGCAGCTGCGAGGCGCTGTCGTGCGCGGGAATGCCAAAGAGGCCGTAGCCGATCTTGATGCAGGGGAAGGCGGAGCCCCAGAGCGCACAGCAAACGAGGCAGCCCAGGATGAGTCCGGGCAGGGTGGCGAGATACGGCTTGCGGCTTTCCATGGTGTCCTTCCTACATGCGCGAAGCAAAAAAGAACCCGCCACCGGGCGTGCCGGTGGCGGGTGTTGTTACCCGAGGGGATTGTACCCGATGGGAACGGTTTAGGCGAAGTAGGCTACGCCGCTCTCAAAGATCGGCATGAACTTGTCGCCGGGGACATGCTCGGGCACGTTGCGGTACAGGTTGTCGCCGCGACGCTCGGCATGGCCCATCTTGCCCAGGACGCGGCCGTCGGGGCTCGTGATGCCCTCGATGGCGAGTGCGGAGCCGTTGGGGTTGACGGAAAGATCCATGCTGGGCTTGCCGTCCTCGCCCACGTACTGCGTGGCGACCTGGCCGTTGGCGATCAGCTGGGCGAGTACCTCGTCGTTGGCGACAAAGCGGCCCTCGCCGTGGCTGATGGCGACGGTGTAGGGGTCGTCGAGGCTGCACTGCGACAGCCACGGGGACAGGTTGGACGAGATGCGGGTGCGCACCAGGCGGCTCTGATGGCGACCGATGGTGTTGAACGTCAGCGTGGGCGCATCGGGCGTGGCGTCGACGATGTCACCGTAGGGCACCAGGCCGAGCTTGACCAGAGCCTGGAAGCCGTTACAGATGCCCAGCATCAGGCCATCGCGGGCCTGGAGCAGGTCGCGGACTGCCTCGGTGACCTCGGGAGCGCGGAAGAACGCCGTGATGAACTTGGCGGAGCCATCGGGCTCGTCGCCGCCCGAGAAGCCGCCGGGGATCATGACGATCTGGCTTGTGCGGATGCGGCGGGCAAGCTCGTGGGTGCTCTCCGCGACGGCCTCGGGCGTGAGGTTGTTGATCACGAAGGTGTCGGCCTCGGCACCGGCGGCACGGAAGGCGCGGGCGCTGTCGTACTCGCAGTTGTTGCCGGGGAACACGGGGATGATCACGCGCGGGCGGGCGATCTTGGCGCCGCCGTACACGTGGATGTCCTTGGCGCGGAAGTCGACGGTCTCGACCTCGGGGGTCTCGCCGGCGCTGCGGTAGGCGAAGACACCCTCGATGCCGCTCTCCCAGGCCTCCTGGAGCTCGGCGAGCTCGATGACCTCGGAGCCGGTGTCGATGACATAGCCCTCGACGGTGGTGCCCAGGGGCTCGACGACAACGCCGTCGGCGACCTTGGGCAGCTCGGCGTCCTCGGCGAGCTCGACGATAAAGCTGCCATAGAGCGGGGTGAAGAGGCTCTCCACGTCCACATCCTCGGCAAGCTCGATACCGATCTGGTTGCCGACACACATCTTAAAGAGGCTCTCGGCGCCGCAGCCGTAGCCGGGCGTGGAGACGGCCAGGGCGTCGCCGGTAGCAGTGAGCGCCTCGACGGCGTCAAACGCGGCGAGCAGCTGCTGGGCGTCGGGACGGTAGTCCTCGCCGTAGGTGGCGGGGGCGATGCGGACGACGCGGTGCGTCAGGCCCTTGAACTCAGGGGAGACGGCGCGCGCCGCGCGGCCCACGGCCACAGCGAAGCTGATCAGAGTCGGCGGAACGTTGAGCTCGCCGGCCTCGTCCTCAAACGAGCCGCTCATGGAATCCTTGCCACCGATGGCGCCGGCACCCAGGTCGACTTGGGCCATGAGGGCGCCCAGGACGGCTGCCGTGGGCTTGCCCCAGCGCTCGGCCTCGGTGCGCAGACGCTCGAAGTACTCCTGGAAGGAGAGATAGGCGCGCTTGTGCTCAAAGCCGGCAGCCACGAGCTTGGCGATGGACTCGACCACGGACAGGTAGGCGCCCGCAAACTGGTCGGCTTCCATCAGGTAGGGGTTGAAGCCCCATGCCATAGCGCTCGCCGTGGTGGTCTCGCCGTCCACGGGGAATTTGGCGACCATGGCCGAGCTCGGGGTGAGCTGCGTCTTGCCGCCAAAAGGCATAAGCACGGTTGCGGCACCGATGGTGGAGTCGAAGCGCTCGGAAAGGCCCTTGTTGGAGGCAACGTTGAGGTCGGTGACAAGCGAGGTCATGCGCTCGGCAAGCGTGGTGCCGGCCCAGCTGGGCTGCCACACGCTGCGGGCGCACACGTGGGCGGCCTGGTGCTTGGGTGCACCGTTGGAGTTGAGGAACTCGCGGGACAGGTCGACGATGGCGACACCGTTCCAGGCCATGCGCATGCGCGACTCGGCGGTAACCTCGGCGATAACGGTCGCCTCAAGGTTTTCCTCGGCGGCGTAGCCCATGAACTCCTCGACGTCACCGTCGGCGACGGCGCAGGCCATACGCTCCTGGGATTCGGAAATAGCGAGCTCGGTGCCGTCCAGGCCGTCGTACTTCTTGGTCACGGTGTCCAGGTCCACGTACAGACCGTCGGCAAGCTCACCCACGGCGACCGAGACGCCGCCGGC
>CAJKQY010000064.1:0-10906 GCA_905202145.1 uncultured Collinsella sp. | reverse complement strand
ATGTCGATGAGCGTGAGGGTGCCGCAGTCCAGGTCGCTTGCCAGCGCCGAGATACTGCCCAGGCGGCGCTCGATGTCGGGCACGCCGCCGCGGCTGAGTTCACTGGCCGCCACACCGGCGCGCTCCAGGACGGATGTGGCCACCTCGTAGCTCTCGGGGTGGACGCTCGTCGCGTCGAGTGGGTTCTTGCCGCCGCTGATGCGCAAAAAGCCCGCGGCGTTGAGATATGCCTTGGGTCCCAACTTGGGGACCTTCTTGAGCTGGCGGCGATCGGTAAAGGCTCCGTTTTCCTCGCGGTAGGCCACGATGTTTTTGGCCACGCTCGGCGTAATGCCCGATACGTATCCCAGCAGACTTGCGCTCGCGGTGTTTACGTCGACGCCTACGCGGTTGACGACGTCCTCCACCACGTGGCCCAGGGTGCGCGAAAGCTCGGCCTGGTCAAGGTCGTGCTGGTACTGGCCAACGCCGATGGACTGGGGCGGAATCTTGACGAGCTCTGCCAGCGGGTCTTGCAGGCGGCGGCCCAGGCTCATGGCGCTACGCACGGTGACGTCCAGGTCGGGATATTCCTGGCTGGCGAGCTCGGAGGCGGAGTACACCGACGCGCCGGCTTCGTTAACGATGGTGTAGCGAAGGCTGGGCGCCTGCTCGGCAATGAACTCCGAGACGGCTTCTTCGGTCTCGCGGCTGGCGGTGCCGTTGCCGATGACGATGGTGTTGACGCCGTCCTTTTTGACGAGGCGGGCGAGCTCGCGCTTGGTGCCGGCGACGTCGTGGCGCGGCTTGGTGGGATAGACCACGCCGTGGTCGAGCAGCTTGCCGGTCTCGTCCATGACGGCGACCTTGCAGCCGGTGCGGTAGCCCGGATCGAGCGCGAGCACGCGGGCGCCGCGCACGGGGCGTGCCGAGAGCAGGCCCTCGAGATTCTTGGCAAAGACGTTGATGGCCTCGGTCTGGGCGCGAACGGTGAGTTTGGCGCGGGCCTCGCGCTCCAGCGAGGGGGCCATGAGGCGCTTGTAACCGTCGGCGATGGCGGCATCGAAGACGGGCGCGAAGACGCCCTGGCGGCGGGGCCAACGGCTGCTGAGGCGCGCTGTGGCGGCAGCGCCGTCGACGTTCACGCGCACGCGAAGCTTGCCCTCGCGCTCGCCGCGGTCGATAGCCAGCACGCGGTGGTTGGGTATACGGCGCAGCGGCTCATCATAGTTGTAGTAGGGCTCGTAGGGAGTCTTCTCGGCGGGGTCGGTGGCCTCGACGACGATGTCGGCGGTGTTTTGCGTAAAGGCGCGCAGGTCGGCGACGTTCTCGGGGTCCTCGGCCACCGTCTCGGCCACGATGTCCGCCGCGCCGGCGAGCGCCTTCTCGGGCGTGTCGAAGCCGGCTCCCTCGTTGACGTAGGCCGCGGCGGCGTCGAGTGCGCTGCCCTTGGCCGAGGCCTGCATGATGATCATGTTGGCGAGCGGCTCCAGGCCTGCTTCGCGGGCCTTCTGCGCGCGGGTCATGCGCTTTTTGCGGTAGGGCTTGTAGAGGTCCTCGACACGCTGGAGCTGCGTGGCTCGCGAATCTGCTGCTCGAGCTCGGGCGTGAGCTTGCCCTGGGCGTCGATGAGCAGAATGACGTCCTCTTTACGCTGCTCAAGATTGCGCAGGTAGGACAGACGCTCGTCGAGTGTGCGCAGGGCGACGTCGTCCATGCCGCCCGTGGCTTCCTTGCGGTAGCGCGAGATAAAGGGGATGGTGTTGCCCTCGTCGATGAGCTTGACGGCCGCCTCGATGTTGGCGGCCTTAAGGTTGAGCTCGTGGGCGAGCTGGGCGATAAGATCCATGGGACTCCTTGCGTTTAAGGTGCGTTTGCAGCACAGGGCTACCAAGGATACCACCCGTCTCAAAAGACTGTTTTGGGGCCGCGCCACGAAAGCGGCCTATCTACTACGTTTAACCCGTATGGGTCGACCATCCCCCGGTTTTCCGAAAATACGCAACCTGTCTACCTGCGGTTTTTATTTCGCAAAATTCGGTATGGTTGAGGGTTGTCGGTTAAACGTAGTAGATAGGCCCATTTCGTGGCGAACGAATCAGGCCGAGGTGCAAAATAGCCCCCCGCCTCAGAAAAATCGTCGGCAAGGTAGCAAAATGCTCCGCGGGCAGGAGGCTGCTCGCGGGGCAAAGAAGAGGGGCTTATTGGTGGCGGACCGAAGGGACCCGGCATGGGGCTTCTGCCGCGGTCGCTCTTAAGGCATTACAGCTCAACGAGCTGGCCGGTCTCGGCGGCCTCCTTGATGGCGTTGAGAAGCGTGAGCGTCTTAACGTTGTCGGCGGGGGTCACGACGGGCTCGACCTCGCGGCGGACAACCTTCACAAAGTGCTTGAGCTGCATCTTGTGCGGCAGTGCCGGGTCGACGGCCGGAATCTCCATCTGCAGCGGCTTGTGCCAGTTGGAGGCGCCGTCGTAGGAGAACTGGTGCAGGCGGGGCAGCGACAGGGCGCCCTTAGTGCCGCCGATAAAGTAGGCGTCGGCGTCGAAGGGGCGGTACTGCGGATCCTCGCGGGCGGTGGCCTCCCAGTTCCAGGGGCTGGCGGTGGCGTCGGAGATGGTCATGCTTGCGAGCGCGCCATCGGAAAAACGGACGTTGACCACGGCGGAGTCCTCGGTCTCAAAACCGCGGGCGGCGCTGGACTGCATACCCTGGACGGCAACGGGCTCGCCCAGCAGGTAGCGGAGCAGGTCGACGTCGTGCACCAGGTTGACCAGGATCGGGCCGGCACCCTTCTTGCGGCGCCACTCGACATCGAAATACTCGTCATTCTTATAGATCATGTAGTGGAAGCTCGACACGGTGAGCTTGCCCAGATCGCCGGACTCGATGATCTCCTTGGCCTTGTTGACGAAGGGGTTGTGGCGACGGTGCTGACCCACGAGCACGGGCACGCCGGCGGTTTCGGCCTCGGCGGCGAAGGCCTGGGCATCCTCCAGGTCGTTGGAGATCGGCTTTTCGACCAGCGGCACGATGTTGCGCTTCACAGCCTCGCGAGCAACGCCCAGGTGCAGGTCGTTGGGCGTGGCGATGATGACAGCCTCGGGCTTGACCTCGTCCATCATCTGGGCGGGATCGGTGAAGAACGGCACGCCGGCGGCCTCTGCCGTGGCGCGGGCGCCCTCAAAGGCGTCGGCGATGGCGACGAGCTCGGCCTCGGGCTCCTCGGTGACAAAGCGGATGTGGTTGCGGCCCATGGCGCCGGCGCCGATAACGGCAATGCGGACGGGGTTGAGCTCAGACATTTCGACTCCTTAATACTGGTGACCGGTGGAATGCGACAAAGGGACTGTCCCTTTGTCGCATCGGTAAAACTAGGCGGACTTCTTCTTGCTGTCGGAGACCATCATGTAGACGGTGAGCACGACGGCGATGGCGGCGATCACAATGGCGCCGTAGAAGGACTGCTGGTAGGCGGCGCTGCCGGCCTCGGCGTGATACAGCACGGCGGTGATGGGCTGGCTGATCCAGGTGGAAGCGGCATAACCCAAAAACATGATGCCGTAGTTGACGCCGATGTTGCTGGTACCAAAGGCGCCACCGGTGAGCGGCGGGTAGATGACGAGCAGGGCGCCAAAGCTAAAGCCGAGCAGAGCGAGCGCCACAAAGAACATGGCCTGCGTAAAGCTCATCGACATGATGACGAGTGCGACGATGGTGACGACAAGGCTGATGAGCAGCGACTTATAGGCGCCGAGCTTGTCGATGATCTGGCCAAAGGACAGACGGCCGACCAGGTTGGCGCAGGTGTTGACGGAGACCACCACACCGCCGAGGGCGACGGCCGCGGCGCTCGTGGGGTCGGCGAAGAGCTGAACGGCGGCGATGGAGGCAACCTTGCCCACGAGCAGGGTGCCCGCGGTGGCGGCAAAGGCGAAGGTGACGATGAGGACCCAGAAGCGCGGGGTCTTGACCATCTCGCCCGGGGTGAGGTCGCCGAAGGTGCCAGCGTGCGCGCCGCCCTTGGGGGCCTCGAAGCCCTCGGGCAGCCAACCGGCCTCGGGGGCCTTCAGGAACAGGGCGGAGGCGGCGATCGTCACAAAGAAGATGACGCCGAGCGCCTTAAGGGCGCCAAAGATGCCCAGGCTCGGGATGAGCAGCGAGGCGAGCACCGGGGACAGCACGGCGGGACCGGCGGTCGAAGCGGCCAGGGTGATGCCGGAGGCGAGACCCTTCTTGTCGATGAACCACTTTTGGCCGGTGGTGAGCGCGGGGTTGTAGCCCAGGCCGTTGCCGATGGCGGCGACGAGCGAGAACCACAGGTAGAACTGCCACGGCTCGGTGACGGTGCCGGACATGAACCAGCCCAGGCCGTAGCACGCGGCGGCGGCGATCACGACGTTGCGGGGGCCGATTTTATCGGAGATGCGGCCGGCGAAGATGCCCGTCACGGCCATGATGGTCTGGAAGACGGGGAAGGCCCAGGTAAGGGCGCTGGACCACTCGGGATAGACGGCGAGCAGATTCTTGCTCACGACGGAATACAGCGCGATGGAGCTGATGAAGAACATGGTGACGCACGCGGCGGAAAGCACGACAGCGCGACCCTTGTTGGAGTTGGTGGAAGCCATTGGACTCTTTCTAATCGATACGGGGGAGGAGGAGCGGTCGTATCCGCGGGTCTCCCTGTCAGGTTGGTTTACTGGTCAGTCGGCTTGGCGACGCCGGACTCATCGGACCAAAGCTCGACACCCTTGTTCTTGAGGTAGCTGTCGGCATAGGCGCGACGGCCGCCGGGCTTGGCGGTGAGGTCGCCCATCATGTTGGAGAAGCCGCCATCGACCTTGATGGCGTCGCCGGTGGTAAAGTCCGAGCGCTTGGACGCCAGGAACATGACGGCGTTGGCGATATCGCTGACCTCGCCGATGCGACGCGTGGCGATCAGACGGCTGCGGCTCTTCTCGATCTCGGGGTCGGCGTAGAAGTTGGCCGACATCGGGGTCTTAACGAAGCAGGGCTCGACGCAGTTGGAGCGCACGCCGTAGGGGCCCCACTCGGCAGCCAGCATCTTGGACATCATGTTGACGCCCGCCTTGGTGGAGCTGTACACGCCCGAGAACGTCTCGGGGGAGTGGCTGGCAACGGTCGAGATGTGCACCAGGCGACCCTGGCCGGCCTTGATCATCTCGCGACCAAAGCGCTGCGAGGTGATGAAGTAACCGGTGAGGTTGACGTTGAGCACCTGCTCCCAGTCGCTCAGCGGCAGGTCTTCCATGGCGGCGAAGCGCAGGATACCGGCGGTGTTGACGAGGACGTCGACGCGACCGAAGTCGGCGATGGTGGCGTCGACGGCGGCCTGAACCTCGGCCTCGTCGGTGGCGTTCATCTTGTAACCCTCGGCGTGGATGCCAAACTCGGCAGCGAGGTCGGCGGCAGCAGCCTTGACCTTCTCCTCGTCCAGGTCGAGCAGGACGACGTTGGCGCCGTTGCGGGCGAACTCGCGGCAAATCTCGACGCCCATACCGCCGAGCGCGCCAGTCACGGCGCAGACATCGCCCTCGAGCTTAAGCCAATTGCTCATAGGAACTTCCCTTCTTGTGCCTCCCGGTGGGTCGCTCCCATTAACCGACCCACGTGGTTTTCGCTGGTTATCGTATGCTTTGCATTTGCGCAGGTGAATTGCATATTTGTTAGAATGGCGTTAACCGTAGGTTTATAGCTCGCAAGACGATGTGTCCTTGATTGAGTGTGTGACCTGCGAAAACAACCCTCTGTGGCACCATGTGGCCATGGGCGCGAAAACGGGAGATTGACGTGTACGATCGACGACTCGAGGCCATATCGGCCGCCGCGGAGCTGGGAAGCTTCTCGCGTGCGGCGGCAAAATTGCGCGTGTCGACCCCGGCGCTCGTCAAGCAGGTGTCGGGCTTCGAGGCCGAGTTTGGCATCACGTTGTTCGAGCGCTCGCATTCTGGTGTTAAGGTGACGCCGGCAGGTGCTCTGCTGGTGGACGATGCACGTTCGATCATGCGGCAGTCCGAGGACGCGCTACGCCGTGCCCGACGCGCGGCGGGCGATGGCGGGGCCGTGCGTCTGGGCGTGTCGATGATGTGTCCGGGGCGCCAGACGCTGTCGATGTGGACGGGCGTACACGAGCTGGAGCCATCGTTGCGCTTCGAGATCGTGCCGGTGAGCGACCTCTATGACGAGCGCGAATCCGTCATGCGCAGCCTCGGTCGCGAGGTGGATGTGGTGCAGTCGAGTTTTTCGACCCCGCGCTGGGGTGACGTCTGCCAAAAGCTCCGCATCGTTAACGTGCCGTTTTATATCGACGTGCCACGCACGAGCCCGCTGGCGCGCAAGACACGCATTACGGTTGCCGACCTGGAGGGCATGCGCCTGCGCGTGCTCCGTCACGGCAACGACGCAATGGACAGCCTGCGCATCGACCTTCTGGCCGACGGCGGCGTTGACGTGATCGACGTGGACAGCTTTGACTTTGCGCTCTTTAACGAGGCAGAGGAAAAGGGCGACGCGGTGCTCACCTGCGGCGCATGGTCGGGGGTGCACCCGGCCTTTGTGGGCGTGCCGTTCCTGTGCGGGCGAGAGGTGCCGGTCTTTCTGCACTACCCGCTCGAGCCCACCCTCCAAGTCCAAAAATTCGTCAACGCCATGGCCCAACTCCTCAAGTAGCCAAAAGAGTCCCGTCCCAAATTAGCTACCCTTTGCTACGGGTTTAGCGGTCCTCGCGTTGCGGCCCGGCTGCCTCGGCTGTCTTTACGCGGTTCTTGTCGATGTACATGTTTTTGTCGGCCTGGGAAAAGAGCTCGCGCATCATAGGCGGTTCATCAAAATCACTGGAAAGCGCGAAGCCCACCGCATAGCTGATGGGCATGTCGGGGTGAGCCTCGGAATACTCGTTCACGTTCGCACGGACCCGAGCGAGACAGGACTCCACGGCAGCCCGATCGGAATCCCGCAGCACCGCGATAAACTCATCGCCGCCGTCGCGGCCCACAAAGCACGTCTCGGATGCCACACTTCCCAGTTGTTGGGCAAAAGAGCGAATGTATTCATCGCCCTTCTCATGACCGAAGTTGTTATTGACCGTATGCAGATTGTTAAGGTCGAAGACGCACACCGCAACGGGCGCCTCCGCGGAGACAGGCTGCTCCTGCCCCAAGACCTCCTCGCACTTGTTCTTGTTGGGCAGTCCTGTGGCTTCGTCGAGATAGACTTTGTTCTGCAGTTCGCGATTGAGCGCGGCAGTTCGCACCGCGCGAACAAGTTCGACCGCAAAGGTCGCCACCAAGCCCATGATGTCGATGATCACCAGGCCCTCGAGATAGTTGAGCGCCGACGCCTTCTCCTGAGAGTAGTCCTCCGCGAGTCGTGTAGCATCGTCGCAAATGCCAAAGAACTCCTCGCTCATGGAGATGATGTCGGTGTTCTCATAGCCGACTTCGCGCACGCGGATGATCTCGGTGCAAAGCTCATCAAAATAGTTTGCAAGCTCGGTCATCTTTGCCTGATACTCATCGTCGTCGAGACGGACGAGGTTGAGGTCGTCACTTCCGTAACGCAAACCGTTGATGTATGAATCCACGGCTTTGAGCAGGTCATCTTGAGGCTGGCCCGCATCCTCGAGCTTAACGATTCGCTGCGTGGTACCGCGCACCAGACCGGCGTAGTTGACCACACGCGCCGTGCCCTGGATATCGGAGACGAGCAGCATAACATTGATGAAGAAGAAGATGAGAACTGCCGTGAGCACCATCATGAGCAGGCGCACCGCCTGGCCGGCCTTCTTGGCGACAGAAGTATTCACAAGTTCACTCCCCTAAATGACAAAAGAACAGGTAGCACGCAGTGTGCTGAAATTCATGGGTGGTTAACTCTACCATATGGGCCAACAGCCTCAAACTGTAGCAGACGCTCGTGCAAATTGGCGTGACGCTTGTCTTGTTGTTCTTGACCTGGCCGCGCTATCGGACATGCTTCTGGTCTTGGATCACCATGGGAAAGCTCATCCCGTTTTGTGCGTCTAGAGTGGGATGCGGCTTCCCAAAGGTGCCGTTAGGGGAAATCACATCCCGGTTTACCCCCTTGAAATGGGATGCCGTTTCCCGGAGGGGGTCCAGCGGGAAACGGCATCCCATTTTGGGCCCGAAAAGTGGGATACGGTTTCCGGCCGGCATGAAAAAGCCTCCGCAGCTCGTGTGGCTGCGGAGGCTTTATTCGTTGCGGCGCATTGTGTTTGGGTCGTTGAGATGAGTCGATTTGCCTCGAAAGAGGAGGGCATTGACCTTAGGGTCATGCCCGACGAATGAGCGGCAAATCGGCCATCTCGGCGAGCCGAACTACTCCAGCTCAAACGCTCCGGTATAGAGCTGGTAGTAGTACCCATGCTTGGCGATCAGCTCGTCGTGGTTGCCGCGCTCGATGATGCGGCCGTGGTCCAGACAGATGATCGCGTCAGAGTTGCGCACGGTGGACAGGCGGTGCGCGATGACAAACGTCGTGCGGCCCTCCATGAGCTTGTCCATGCCCGCCTGCACGATGGCCTCGGTGCGGGTATCGATGCTCGACGTGGCCTCGTCCAGAATCATTGCCGGCGGATCGGCGACGGCGGCGCGTGCGATCGAAATCAGCTGACGCTGGCCCTGCGACAGCTGCGCGCCGTTGCCGGTGAGCATGGTGTCGTAGCCGTCGGGCAGGCGGGTGATAAAGTCGTCCGCGCCTGCGAGCTTGGCCGCCGCGATGCACTCCTCGTCGGTAGCGTCCAGATTGCCGTAGCGGATGTTATCCATCACGGTGCCGGTGAACAGGTTCACGTCCTGCAGCACGACGCCCAGCGAGCGGCGCAGGTCGGCCTTGCGGATCTTGTTGACGTTGATGCCGTCGTAGCGGATCTTGCCGTCGGCGATGTCGTAGAAGCGGTTGATGAGGTTGGTGATGGTCGTCTTACCGGCACCGGTGGCGCCGACAAACGCGACCTTCTGGCCCGGCTTGGCAAACACGGACACGCCGTGCAACACCTCGTGGTCGGGCGTGTAGCCAAAGTCGACGTTGTCCATGACCAGGTCGCCGCGCAGCGGCACGTACTCGATCTCGCCGGTTGCGCGGTGCGGATGTTTCCACGCCCACATGCCGGTGTGGTGGTCGGCCTCCTCGAGCTGCCAGGTGTCGGGGTTCACCTGAGCGTTGACGAGCGTCACATAGCCTTCGTCGGCTTCGGGCTCCTCGTCGATGAGCTCAAAGATACGGTCGGCGCCGGCGAGGCCCATGACCACGGCGTTGATCTGCTGCGAGATCTGGCCGATCTGTCCGCAGAACTGCTTGGTCATGTTGAGGAACGGCACCACGACGGCGATGGACAGTGCCATGCCCGAGATGCTCAGGTTGGGCACGCCCAGCGCCAGGAAAATGCCGCCTGCCAGTGCGACCAGCACGTAGAGCAGGTTTCCCAGGTTCATAAGGATGGGCATGAGGATGTTGGCGTACATGTTGGCCTTCTGCGAGACCTCGAAGAGCTTTTCGTTGCGCTCGTCAAAATCGGCCTCGGCGGCAGACTCGTGGCAGAATGCCTTGACGACCTTCTGGCCGTTCATGACTTCCTCGATATGGCCCTCGACCACGCCGAGCTCGGTCTGCTGCGCAATAAAGAAGCGCGCGGAGTTGGAGCCGAGCAGCTTGGTCATAAAGGTCATAAAGGCGACGCCTGCCACAATGACCAGGCACATCCAAACGCTGTAGTACAGCATGATAAAGAACACCGTGACGATGACGATGGTCGTCATGAGCAGGTTGGGCAGCGACTGGCTGATCATCTGGCGCAGCGTGTCGATGTCGTTGGTGTAGTGGCTCATGATGTCGCCGCGCTGGTGCGTGTCGAAGTAGCGGATCGGCAGGTCCTGCATGCGGTTGAACATCTTCTCGCGCAGCTTCTCGAGCGAGCCCTGCGTGACGATGGCCATGGCGCGGTTCCAGAACAGCGAGGACAGGATGCCGACGCCGTAGATGCAGGCGAGGGTGGTCACGAGCTGTGCGATCTTGGGCTGTGCAGCTTCCCAATCGCCCGACTGCCACGATTCGCTAATAATCTGCAGGGCGCTCTGAAGGAAGGTCGCGCCGATGGAGTTGATGATGGCGCAGAGCACCACGCCGACGACGACGAGGGGCAAAAGCACGGGGTAGAAGCCAAAGAGCGTCTTGATGAGGCGCGACATGGTGCCGCCCTTGCGGTTGAGCGCGCGCTCGGCGGTCGTTGCCTTACTCATGTGCCTCGCCTCCTTCCTGGGTCTGAGCTTGCGTTACGGATGCCTCGGCCTCGACGGCCCCTTCGCCCTCGGCAGACATCTTGTTTTGCGAGGTAAAGGTCTCGCGGTAGATTTCGCTCGTCTTGAGCAGCTCGTCATGGTTGCCGATCTGCGCGATGCGGCCACCCTCCATGACGATGATGCGGTCTGCATCCTGCACGGAGCTAATGCGCTGGGCGATGATGAGCTTGGTCGTGTTGGGCAGATAGCTTGCCAACCCTGCGCGAATCTTGGCGTCGGTCTTGGTGTCGACGGCGCTGGTGGAGTCGTCCAGGATCAAGATCTTGGGGCGACGCAGCAGGGCACGCGCAATGCACAGGCGCTGCTTCTGACCGCCCGAGACATTGGAGCCGCCCTGCTCGATCCAGGTGTCGTAACCCTTGGGGAAGCCGTCGACAAACTCATCGGCGCAGGCCAGATGCGCTGCCTCGCGGACTTCCTCGTCGGTGGCGTTCGGGTCGCCCCAGCGCAGGTTCTCGGCAATCGTGCCGCTAAACAGCACGTTTTTCTGCAATACCATGGCCACTTGGTGGCGCAGATCGTCCAAGTCGTAGTCGCGCACATCCACGCCGCCCACGCGCACGGTGCCTTCGGTGGCGTCGTACAGGCG
>CAJKQY010000063.1:0-11016 GCA_905202145.1 uncultured Collinsella sp. | reverse complement strand
GCTTAGGGGCGTTTGCAGCGTCGAGCCGTTACGCGGTTCGTAGAACCGCGTAACTAACAAATGAGCATTGCATCGCCAAAGCTGAAGAAGCGATAACGTTCTTCGATGGCGGCGGCGTAGGCATCCATGATCTGGTCGCGGGAGGCAAGCGCGCTTACGAGCATCATGAGCGTAGAGCGCGGCACGTGGAAGTTCGTGATCAGCGCGTCGACCACGTGATAGGTCGAGCCGGGCATGAGGTAGAGCTGCGTCGTAGCGTTCTCGCGTACCACGATGTCGCCGCGGCCGAGCGTGTCAGCCCCGTCCTCGCGGCCCTCAAAATAGCGCGCCGTCACAGCCGGATCGGACACCGGCGCATCGGCGTCAAACGCGCTCTCGAGCGAGCGCACCGCCGTGGTACCGACAGCGATCACACGATGGCCCTCGGCCTTCGCCTTATGCACGGCGTCGACAACTTCCTGCGACACGTGGTAGCGCTCGGTGTGCATCACATGCTGCGTAGGGTCGTCCTCCTCCACCAGGCGGAAAGTATCGATGCCCACTTCGAGCTCGACGGCAGCAAACTTGGCGCCCTTGGCCTCGATAGCGGCCATAAGCTCGGGGGTAAAGTGCAGACCCGCCGTGGGAGCGGCAGCCGAGTGCTCCTCCTTCATGGCGTAGACGGTCTGGTACTTCTCGGGATCGCCCTCGTAATCGGTAATATAGGGCGGCAGTGGCACGTGGCCGGCAGCATGGATGGCCTCGTCGAGCGTGCGCGGCTCGCCGGCAGCATTGCAACCGGCCGGCTCAAAGCGCACCAGACGGCCGCCACGGCTATCGGTGACAAAGTCGATGACCTCGGCCGTCAGCACCACGGGCGCGCCCTCGGGCGCATGGGCGCCACCGGCGCGATACTCAATCTGAGCGCCGGGCTTTAGGCGCTTGCCCGGCTTGACCAAGCACTCCCAAACGTGACCCAGCGGATCCACGTCCTCGCGGCGCTTGAGCAGCAGCGTCTCGACCACGCCGCCCGAGCCCGTCTTGCGACCGATCAGGCGGGCCGGCATCACACGCGTCTTGTTAATGACAAGCACATCGCCCGGCTCGATATAGTCGATGATGTCGCGGAAGATGCGGTGCTCAACGGTACCGCCGTGCTCCAACGGCGTTCCCGCTTGAGAGCCCTTACGATCCACCACCAGCAGGCGGCAGGAGTCGCGCGGCTCGGCAGGAGCCTGGGCGATCAGTTCCTCAGGAAGGTTGTAGTCAAAATCATCGGTACGCATAGACACGTCGGATACTCCTTATATAGATAAAGTCCGCTCTACATCCTAGCAGGCTGCCAGCCCAAAAGAACTACTTTTTGGATGCTTTGCGCTCGTCGCGGATGCGGGCGCGGTCCATGGCCGCCTCGACAGCCGAGAAGCGGCAACCACAGTAGTTCTGCCGATACATGCCAAGCTCGCGCGAACGACGCGTGGCCTCGGGATAATACGGGCGAAAATCGCGAATGACCGGGGTGAGCCCATGTGCCGCTGCCAAGCGCTCAAGCACGTCATTACAGGTATCGAACAACTGATACGGCGAGACGGCGAGCGTCGTACCCACAAACTCAAACCCGCGCTCCCGGGCCACCCGGCATGCCTCGGCCAGGCGCAGGGCATAGCACGCGCGACAGCGACGGGGTCGATCGGCGCCCAGCGGGGCCACGCCGGCCTCCCAGCGCTCGCGGTCCTCCCCCGCCTCGATGAGCTCAATGTCGCCGTCGGCACACCACCGGCGCAGCTCGTCCAGGCGGCGCCACCATTCATCACGCGGCTGAATATTGGGGTTAGTCCAGCAAATCGTGGGCTCAAACCCCTCCTCGCGCAGCAGGCGAACCGGCTCGAGCGAACACGGCGCACAGCAAGCATGCAGCAGCAACGGCTTCATCAACATCTCCTCCCCCACAATAAGTAGTCTTTTTGGGACGGGGCTATTTTGACTACTTTTGACGTAAAGCAGTCAAAAATACCCATCTCCAAAAAGTAGTCAAAATAGCCCCGTCCCAAAAAGACTACTGACCAAAAAAGCGAACGCCAAAGGACGTGTCCTCGCAGGCGACAATGCGGCGGTCGCGCAGGATGGTCCGCACGTAATACCAGTCGCCCACGCAACCCGACAAATGCAAGCCGGCCGCCAAGTAGCACAGCAGCGGATAGCCCGAGAGCGCAAACCCTAGGGCAAACGCCGCCGTCACAACAACCGTCGGCGCCAGGCAAATGACCATGTACCGCCGGCGCGAATACACCACGCCCTCGGCGCAGGCGTAAATCATGCAGGTTTCGAGATTTGCCCCAAAGGTCACCCGAGCACCGGCGGGCGCAAACAGCTTAAAGAACACCGCATGCACCAGCTCATGCACGGCAAATGACGCCGCCGAAACCGCAGCCAAGCCGACTATCCAGCCCAAGACCGTGGTCCAGCCGCCCGCGTCAGCCGCATCCAGGTCCGCGGGGCCACCCAGCAGCATAAACACCGGCACCAGGCACACGGCAAATGCGCCAAGCACGGCCATCCCCCACACAAAGCAGGCGTGCAGAAAATCCTCGTCCTCAAACGCATGTATGTTGGAAATCTCATTCATAGCATCTTAGGATAGCGCCCCTGCCACGTACCCGTCCGCATGTGCGATAATGTCGAACGATATGCACGAATTGATCACCGCGCCGCCGAGCCTCGCGCCCGGCCGTGCTCTCACCATATGCGAAGGAGTCCCATGGCATCCAAATACTCCATGAACGACCGTCCCAGCTGGCCTCGCCGCGCCATCGTTACCGCCGGCGAGCCCTACGGTAACAAGGGCCTTCACTTTGGCCACGTTGGCGGCGTCTTTGTCCCGGCCGACTTCTTCGCCCGCTTCCTGCGCGACCGTCTGGGCCGCGAGAACGTCATCTTCACCTCGGGCACCGACTGCTACGGCTCGCCCATCATGGAGAGCTACCGCAAGCTCAAGGAGAACGAAGGCTACGACAAGTCCATTAGCGAGTACGTCGAGTCCAACCACTCCCGCCAAGCAGCGACCCTCAACAACTACAACATCAGCTGCGACATCTACGGCGGCTCGGGCCTTGAGCCGGCGGCCCAGATCCACAACGAGGTGACCGCCGAGATTATCGAGCGCCTGCACGAGCAGGGCACCATCTCCAAGCGCTCCACGCTGCAGTTCTACGACGCCAAGGCCGGAACGTTCCTCAACGGTCGCCAGGTCATCGGCCGCTGCCCCATCCAAGGTTGCAAATCCGAAAAGGCTTATGCCGACGAGTGCGACCTGGGTCACCAGTTTGAGCCCGAGGAACTCATCGCACCCAAGAGCCAGCTCACCGGCGAAGTGCCCGAGCTGCGCCCGGTCGACAACCTCTACTTCGACCTGCCGGCCTACCTCGACTTTATGAAGACCTATACCGCCAAGCTCGCCCAGAACCCGCAGGTTCGCTCCGTGGTCTCCAAGACCATGGAGGAGTGGCTGCTGCCGGCTCAGCTCTACATCCAGAACAAGTTCCGCGAGGCCTTCGACGCCGTCGAGGACCAGCTGCCCGAGCACACCGTACTGGAGCCCGAGGGCAACAAGAGCAGCTTTACCGTCACCTTCCCCAGCTGGAAGGAACGCGACGACGCCCACGCGGTGCTCGCCAACGGCGGCGTGCGCTTCCGCAGCGGCAAGGCGCTCGTGCCCTTCCGTATCACCGGCAACATCGACTGGGGCGTTCCGGTGCCCGAGGTCGACGGCGTGAACGACGTCACCTGCTGGTGCTGGCCCGAGAGCCTGTGGGCGCCCATCAGCTATACGCGCACCGTGCTCGCGCGCGACGCCCGCGCCGCCGGCGTGACCGAGGGTGTCGCCGCCCAGGATGCCGCCCTCATGGGCGAGCCCGCCGCCGATTCCACGCAGGTCCCCGCGCCCACCTACCAGCACAGCTCGCTCGACTGGCGCGACTGGTGGTGCTCGGATGACGCACAGATCTACCAGTTCATCGGTCAGGACAACATCTACTTCTACTGCATCGCGCAGACCGCCATGTGGGAGGCCCTGGGCTGGGACCTTACTCAGAGCACCGTCAGCGCCTGCTACCACCTGCTCTACATGGGCAAAAAGGCAAGCTCGTCCTCGCAGACGCCTCCCCCGCCGGCAGACGACCTGCTCAACCACTACACCTGCGAGCAGATGCGTGCGCACTGGCTGTCGCTCGGCCTGTCCGAGAAGCCGGTGAGCTTTAGCCCCAAGGCATACGATACCCGCGTGACCGGCAAGGACAAGGACGGCAACGAGGTGCGCGCCTGCGACGACAAGCGCGTCATCGATCCGGCCCTCAAGGAGAGCGCCCTTTTGACCGGCGTCTTCAACCGCCTGGCCCGCAGCTGCTTCTACGGCGTCGCCGTCAAGGAAGGCGACGAGAGCCCCTATCGCAACGGCTGCATCCCCGCCGGTGCCGCCTCCGCCACCGTGGTCGAAGCCGCCCAGCAGGCAGTCCTCGCCTTTGAGCAGGCCATGTACAAGTTTGAGACGCACCGCGCGCTCGCCGTGTGCGACGACTACCTGCGTGCCGCCAACAAGCGCTGGAGCGACGCCTCCAAGGCCGCCAACAAGCTCGAGGGCGAGCCGGCAAACGCCGCCATGACGCAGGCCCTGGTCGACGCCTTTACCGAGCTGCGCGTGGCGACCGTGCTCATGCACGGCATCGTCCCGGCCGGCTGCGAGCTCATCTGCGAGTACTTCGACGTCGATCCAGTCGCCTTCTTTAGCTGGGACAACATCTTTGCCTCCACGGACGAGTTCGTGGAGAGCCTGGGCGAGAAGCCCGGTGAGCACCGCGTGAAGCCGCTGCCCCCGCGCTTCGACTTCTTCAGCAAGCACGAGAGCCAGTACTAAAACAACACTCGACATGTAATGGAATGGGAAGGGAAGACGGATGTCCAAGCCGCGTCGTCGTAAGCAGAAAAAGCAGGTCAAGGCCGAGCTCAAGCTCAGGCAGTTTGCCGCCACCGAGCTTTCCGACCAGCTTGCCGCCCAACACTCCGCCGCCGACCTGCCGCGCTTTATGGTCGACACGGTCGCCGGCGCCTATGCACCCGCCGATGCCGAGCTCATGATCGAGGGCTTCGGCGCCGCGGCCACACGCCCAGTCACACTGCGTGCCAACACGCTCAAGGCGACCGCCGAAGACATCGCCGCCGCACTCGACGAGGCCGGCATCGCGCACCAAACCGTTACCTGGTATCCGGACGCCTTCATCCTGCCCGAGGCCCAGGTTTCCGACCTATGGGACCTCGACATCTACCGCGACGGCAAAATCTATCTGCAGAGCTTGTCGTCCATGATGCCGCCGTTGGTCCTGGGCGCCCAGGCAGGCGAGGACATCCTGGACATGTGCGCGGCCCCCGGCGGCAAGACGACGCAGATCGCCGCCCTCACCCAGGGCCAGGCACACCTCACGGCCTGCGAGATGAGCATTCCCCGCGCCGAAAAGCTCGAAGCCAACCTCCACCGCCAAGGCGCAAAAAACGTGCCCGTCATGCGCATCGACGCACGCGAACTCGACGAGTTCTTCCGCTTTGACCGTATCCTGCTCGACGCTCCCTGCACCGGCACGGGCACCGTCATCAGCGGCATCGAGAAGAGCCTGCGCGGCCTCACCGAGCAGTTGCTCGGCAAGTGCGCCCGCTCGCAGCGCGCGCTTCTGGACCGCGCCATGGGAGCCCTCAAACCGGGCGGCACGCTCGTCTATTCGACTTGTTCGATCTTGCCGCAGGAAAACGAGGACGCCCTGCAAGAGGCCCTCGACAAGCACATGGACTGCGAGCTTATCCCCCTCGATGGCACGCCGAGCGAAAGCGAAGCGCGTCGCGCCCAGGAAGCTGGCGAAGAGCCACGCGTCGAGAGCAACGCCCTCACCGAGGCCATCGCCGCCGGCCATGTCTCGGCCGTCGCCAACGGTATGCCCGGTACGCTGACCATTCCGCCTAGCCGCGACTTTGAGGGCTTCTACATCGCCCTGATCCGAAAACGCAGCTAGCGCACGGATTCAAAACTCAACAAACTATCTCCGTGCGCGCTTGTCCTGCTGGTCACGGTGCTGCTTAAGTGCCTCGCGTTCCTTGCGCTCGGCCCTTTTGCCCTTAATGGCCGTGACCACCAAGTAGATGACTGCGGCGGCAACGATTGCGCCCACACACAGGCCAATCGAGCCCAACATTGCTGTGAATTCCATACCGCGTCACCTCTCTTTTAAACGGGACATTCAAGATAGCACCTCAATACCCGCCACCACAGCTCCTTCACGTTCGCCGGTCCTTCGGTCTAACGGATGGCGCGGCGGGGAAAAATCAACTCGTCAAACGATTTAGCAAGCACAACGCTGTCGGCACCCCGCCGGCCACCATCGCATAGAATCGAGCCCCCATGGATACTCTCAACGATTTGAACGAGCGCGTCGACGCCTTTGTCGGCACCAGTTCCTTCGACGCGCCTGCCGCGACTAACGACCAGACCCCCATCGATGTTCCTGCCGAGGTTCACGAGGACATCGTCGCCTCGGTCGATTTTTCCGAGGTCGAGCTCGCAGACGAGTTCACCGAGCCCCAGGTAGCCGTGACCCCCAACGGACTGCTCCCCATGGAGCCGCTGCCCATCGACGGGCGTCTGCGCAAGGCGGCCCTCCGCATGCCCGACGAGATCGAGGAGGCCAGCGGCTTTACGCTCTTCGGTCGTCGCATCAAGTCGCTTATCTACACCACCGACGTCGCGGTCATCCGCAACTCCAACGCCGATGCCGTCTTTGCCGTTTACCCCTTCACGCCACAGCCTGCCATTACGCAGGCGCTGTTGACTGTCGCCGAGTGCCCGGTCTTTGTAGGCGTGGGCGGCGGAACTACGACCGGCAAGCGCTCCGTACAGATGGCAGCCGTCTCCGAGATGCAGGGCGCGGCGGGCTGCGTGGTCAACTCCCCCGCCACTTCCGAGATGGTCGAGCACATCACCAACATCGCCGACATCCCCGTCATCGCCACGGTCGTTCGCTGCGACGACGATGCGCACGCCAAAGTGCGTGCCGGAGCCAAGATTCTCAACATCGCCGCCGGCAAAAACACGCCGCAGGTTTTGCGTGAACTGCGCGAGCACTATCCCAACCTGCCGCTCATCGCACCGGGCGGCAAAACACCCGAGAGCATCCGCGAGACCATCGCCGCCGGCGCCAACGCCATCATTTGGACGCCGCCTTCGGCCCAGCAGCTACAGACCGACATGATGCAGCGCTACCGCAAGATGGAAGAAGACGCCACGCCCGTCATCTCGCGCGACGATGTGCCCATTATCGACCAGGTCGCCGCCGCCGAGGTCAGCCAGGTCGAGAACATGAATCCCGACGTGCCGATTCCCGACGAGGTTATCGAACGCGTCGCTTCGATCCACGATCATATCGAGGAGCGTCGCGCCAACCGTGGACTCAAGCCCTCGCTGCACGGCTTCTTCTTCCGCGGAAAGAAACGCTAACCGTAAGAGCAAGGCCCGCCCCACAAACGTGAGGCGGGCCGTTTTCGTTTGAGCAATCGTGCGCGACGTGATGGGTCAAGTTAATCCACGCGTTTGTCACCCATAAAGAAGAGCGCCACCGTACCAGGTCCGGTGTGCGAACCAATCAGAGCACCGATATTGTTGATCTCAATCTTGCCTTTGAGCCGCGGAACTTGTTCCTCAATCAGCGCCGCAACGGCCTCGGCATCCTCGCGGCACGCCGAATGAGACAAGATGCACTTACCCGAATAATCCACACCGTCCTGCACGTGTTTCATCATGGTCTTAGCCATCTCGGAAATCGCGCGCTTCTTGGTGCGGATCTTCTCACGTGGCGACAGCCCACCTTCGCAATCGACGGTCATAAGCGGGCAAATCTTAAGCGCCGTGCCGATAATCGCGCTCGCAGCCGAAATGCGACCGCCGCGCAGGTAGCTCGACAGATCGGTCGAGAAGAACCAGTGGTGAAGGTTGAGTTTATGCTCCTCAATCCAAGCGGCCGTCTCGTCGAGCGAAGCGCCGCTATCGCGAACGTCGGCGGCACATTCCGCCAGCAGACCAAAGCCCGAAGACGCCGCCAACGAATCGATGACGCGCACCTTGCCGCCCTGAGGATAGCGATCCGCGAGCATCTGTGCCGCAACGCAGGCCGATCCATACGTGCCCGAAATACCCGACGACAACGCCAGGTGCAGCACGTCTTTACCCTCGGCAACAAACGGCTCCCAAAACTCCTCGTACTCACCCACGCTCACCTGAGACGTCTTGGGCATGGCGCCCGCGGCAATCTGGGCAAAAAACTCGTCCGGCGTAATCGACTGATACAGATCGTCCGTATAGACAACATCGTCGATCTCGTAATGAAAACACACGACAGGGATATTGCGCGACGCAAAGAACTCACGGGTTCGGTCGGCGGCGGATTCACAGGTCAGGACAAAATCACTCATATGAGGCTCCTTAAGTATTGCTGCGCAAATTATCGCACAGCAAGCCTAAATACGATACAAACGTCCACTATTTACCAATTCGAACCATTTGCATTGAATATCTTTATCATGAACATCCCCATCCCCGCCATGGGCCAACATGGGCAAAATCACCCCCTTCGTCTCCACTTAACCGACACATCAACCTCAACTAAATCGATTTAGCAAACCGTTCAGCTGACAATTCAGCCGCCGGCGCAAAATCGAAACAAAGCCGGCGCATACTGGTAAACGCTTGACGCTGTTTTATCAGTTTTACCAACCATATCGGAAGGTGCTTCATGGTCGCATTCGATCGCAATCCGCAAGACTTTAAGTATCTGCGTCTGCTGTCGAGACAATTTCCCACCGAACAATCCGCGTTTACCGAGATCATCAATCTCTCGGCCATTCTCAACCTGCCCAAAGGCACCGAGCATTTTATGAGCGACGTGCACGGCGAGTACGAAGCCTTTATGCACATCCTCAACAACTGCTCGGGTGTCGTGCGCGAACATGTCGACGAGATCTTTGGCGACACGCTCTCCTTTGACGAAAAGGGCGAGTTGTGCACGCTCATCTACTACCCGCGCGAGAAGATCGAGCTGGTCCGCAGCCGGCGCGAGGACTCCCCCACCTGGTACAAGACAATGCTCGACCAGCTCATCATGGTTGCCCGCTCGCTTTCGAGCCGCTATACGCGCTCCAAGGTGCGTAAGGCCATCCCGCGCGATTACGCCTACATCATCGACGAGTTGCTGCACACGCATCCGGACGAGAACAACTATCGTGTGCGCTATCACGAGCGCATCGTGGAGTCCATCCTAGAGACCGCAAGCGCCGACGACTTTATCGAGTCGCTCGCCTCGCTCATCAAGCGCCTGGCCGTCGACCACCTGCACCTGGTGGGCGATATCTTCGACCGTGGCGGCGGCGCTGCCAAGATTATGGACTGCCTGCTCACCTACCATTCGCTCGACATCCAGTGGGGCAACCACGACCTGCTGTGGATGGGCGCTGCGGCCGGTGAGCCCGCCTGCATTGCCACGGTGCTGCGCAACAACCTGCGCTACGACAATTACGAGATCCTCGAGAACGACTACGGCATCTCGCTGCGCGAGCTTGTCGCCTTTGCCGATGCCACCTACACCGCCGGTGAGTCCATCACCCCGCTGATCAAGGCCATCAACGTGCTGCTCTTTAAACTCGAGGGCCAGATTATCCAGCGCCACCCCGAGTTCGACATGACCGACCGCCTGCTGCTCGACAAGATCGACCACGACACCGGCACGGTCACGCTCGCCGACGGCAGCGTGTGGCCGCTCACGACAAACGACTTCCCCACCGTCGACCCGACGGACCCCTACACGCTCACGCCCCAGGAGCAACACATCATCGACAAGCTCGTGTCCGAGTTTGTCACCGCCGATCATCTGCATCGCCATATCGATTTCCTCTACACCCACGGCTCGATGTATAAGGTCACCAACGGCAACCTGCTGTTCCATGGCTGCGTGCCGCTCAACGAAGACGGCACCTTTAGCAGCATGAACTGCCTGGGCACCTGGCACGCAGGCCGCGATTATCTCGATTTTTGCGACCACATCGCCCGCCGCGCCTGGCGCGTGGGCGACCGCGACGCCCTCGACTGGATGTGGTACCTGTGGATCGGCTTTAACTCACCCGCCAGCGGACGCCTGGTGCGTACCTTTGAGCGCGCCTATATCGCCGATAAGAGCACCTGGGTCGAGCCGATGGACCCGTACTTTACGCTTACCAAGTCGCCCTCGGTCTGCGACGACATCATGCGCGAGTTCGGCGTTGCCCCCATGGCATGTTCGCCGACTGGCCACATCATCAACGGCCACACACCCGTTAAAACCACCAAGGGCGAGCAGCCCATCCGCGCCGAGGGCAAGCTGCTGGTCATCGATGGCGGCTTCTGCCGCGCCTACCACCCCAAGACGGGCATCGCCGGCTACACGCTTATCTCCAGCTCGCGCGGATGTCGCCTTAAGTCGCACCGGGCCTTTACCACGGTTGCCGAAGCGCTCACGCGCAACGTGGACATCGAGAGCGAGACCAACCGCTTTGACGAGGCCGACCGCCGCCGCATGGTGAGCGACACCGATACGGGTGCCAAGATCCGCAGCCAGATTCAGGACCTACGCCAACTGCTCGATGCATATAGAAACGGTGCTATCGAGGAGCGCGCCTAGCTCCACCCGTGGGGATTGGCTAAACTTGCTGAGTTCGTCATCCCCACGGCGCTATGGCGCCACCCTAAGGCAGGTACCATGCAAAAGCTCCTTGCGCAGATCATGAAGTTTGGCGTCGTCGGCGTCGTCGCCACGGTCATCGACTTTGGCATCATGAATCTGCTCCACTACGGCCTGGGCCTTAACATCCTGATCGCCAATACCAGCGGCTTTATCGTCTCGCTCATCTTTAACTACGTCGCGAGCATGAAGTACGTGTTTGCGCACAAGGAGGGCATGAGCCGCCGCCGCGAGTTCA
>CAJKQY010000062.1:0-11112 GCA_905202145.1 uncultured Collinsella sp. | reverse complement strand
CCTCCAGCTCTCGCAAGAAGCAGCGCAAGACCTATGTGTCCAAGACCGTCAAGATTGTCCTGGTGGTCATCGGCGTGCTGACGATGCTGCTCTCCGTCTCGGCCATGGCGTGCTCCGGCCTGATGTCGCAGACCGAAAGTGCCAGCTCGGGCTATAAGCTTACTGGTGGCGTGGCTGCCACTATCAACGGCACCAACCTTACCGAGGACACCGTGACCAAGCAGATTATGAGCATGCGCACGTCCTATGGCTACACCAAGGACAAGGACTGGGCGCAGTACCTGGTCGACAATGACCTCACGCCCAAGAAGTACCGCAAGCAGCTCATCGACTCCTACACGCAGCAGATTCTGCTTCAGCAGGCGCAGAAGGAAAACGGCGTGACGGTGTCGGACAAGGAGGTCGAGAAGGCTTGGAAGGACGCGTGCAAGAGCGCAGGCGGCGCCAAGACCTTTAAGAAGACGCTTAAGACCTACGGCTACACCGAGGACACCTACAAGGATTCGCTCAAGGAGAGCCTGGCGCAGCAGAAGCTCAAGGATGCCGTGGCACCCACCAGCAAGCCCAAGGACAGCGAGATCGTCGATTACATCAATGAGAACCTGTCCAACTACAACGACGCCCGTCGTTCGTCGAATATCCTGATCAAGGTCGATTCCGACGCATCCGACGAGGATAAGGCCGCCGCCAAGGCCAAGGCACAGGAGTGCCTGGACAAGATCAACTCTGGAGAGCTGAGCTTTGAGGACGCCGTGAAGCAGTATTCCGACGACACCGGCTCCAGGGACAAGAAGGGCGATGTGGGCTGGGACAAGCTCACCACCTTCGTCGACAGCTACCAGGCGGCGCTCGAGGGACTCAATAAGGGCGATGTGAGCGACGTCGTCGAGTCGACCTATGGTTATCACATCATCAAGTGCACCGACTACTTCCATGTCGATAATCAGGTCGATGACATTAAGCAGGTGCCCAAGGACATCAAGAAGTACGTCTCCAACGTGGTGAAGACGCAGGCGGCAAGCACTGCGTACAGCGAGTGGCTGGAGCAGTACAAGAAGGACGCCGACATCACCGTTAACCCCATGCCCAAGGACGTGCCGTACAACGTCAGCCTGAAGGGCGTCACCAAGAGTTCGACCGACAATTCGTCGACGACTGAGTAATCATGGGGCGGCGCTCGAGTGAGTGCCGCCCGCACTATTGAGGAGGATTTGCAGATGACCAACGAAGAGCTGCAGAAGGAAATGATCGCGGCCATGAAGGCCAAGGACAAGGTTCGCCTGTCTATCATTCGTCAGGTTAAGGCCGAGGTGAAGAACATCGAGGTCAACGAGCGTCGTGATGTGACCGAGGAAGACGTCAACAGCATGATCAAGCGTCTGATTAAGCAGACGAGCGAGACGCTGGAGATGTCTATCAAGGCCGGTACCGACCAGGAGCGTACCGACAACCTGACCGAGCAGGTCAAGATTCTGGAGAGCCTGCTGCCCGCGCAGGTTTCGGGCGAGGAGCTCGAGGCCCTGATCGAGCAGGTTATCGCCGAGCTGGGCGCGACCTCTAAGAAGCAGATGGGCCAGGTTATGGGCGCGCTCGGCAAGGCCACCGGCGGCAACTTCGACAAGCCGGCGGCAGCAAAGATCGTCGGCGCCAAACTCGCGTAATTTGTTACGCGGTTTTACCAAACCGCGTAACGGCTCGACGCTGCAAACCCGTACACGCGGCAATCTGACGTTCAATTTCAAGGGCGCGACCATAAGGTCTGCGCCCTTTCATTTCACGTCACCTTGCTCGCGTGTACGGGTTTTCGCTGACTTATGCTCAACAAGGGCGGTTGTATTATTTTCGGGTCTTGAGGGGCGTGGCCGTCATGGTCGCGCCCCTTTTTACTGGGCTGGGCACTCATTGGGGACAGACTTAAATGAGTGCCCAATGAGCGGGTGCTCATTTAAGCCTGTCCCCAATGAGTGGGTTAAAGGTTGCGGGTTCTTTACGGGAATGTAGTGTGGGCTGCGGAAATGCGGTTCTTTCCGTACAATAGTTCAACTCGTGTAAACGCAGGGAAGGGACATTCATGGCAGACATGATCGAGATCAAGCATCTCAACAAGTACTTTGGCGACCTGCATGTGCTCAAAGATATCAACCTCACCGTTAAGCGCGGTGAGAAGCTCGTAATGATCGGGCCTTCCGGCTCGGGTAAGTCGACGCTCATCCGTTGCGTCGATTATCTGGAGGAGCCCACATCGGGCGAGGTCGTCATCGACGGTACGCCGCTCACCAAAAAGAATCACCTGGAGATGGCTCGCAAGTATAGCTCCATGGTGTTTCAGCAGTTCAACCTGTATCCCAACATGACGGTGCTGGGCAACCTGACGCTCGCGCCCATCAAGCTGCAAAAGAAGAGCAAGGAGGAAGGGACCGAGATCGCCATCGCCGCGCTCAAGCGCGTTGGCATGGCGCATAAGGCCGGCGAGTATCCGCAGAATCTCTCGGGTGGTCAGCAGCAGCGCATCGCCATCGCCCGCGCCCTGTGCACCAAGCAGCCCATCATCCTGTTTGACGAGCCGACCTCGGCACTCGACCCCGAGATGGTCCAGGAGGTTCTGGACGTTATGATTGAGCTCGCGCAGGAGGACATCACCATGATCTGCGTGACGCACGAGATGGGCTTTGCGCGCCAGGTGGCCGACCGCGTCATCTTTATGGAGGACGGCCGCATTTTGGAGGAGGGCACGCCCGAGCATTTCTTCGATAATCCCGAGAATCCGCGCTGCCGCGAGTTCCTGTCCAAGATTCTGCACTAGGCGCGGTGATGGACATGACGGATATAACGAGGGCGGCCGTGTCGCGCCGTCACTTTTTGCAGCTGGCTGGCGCCGGCATGCTTGCGCTGACGGGGACCGCGCTTACCGGTTGCGGCAACTCCACCAGCAGCGAGGGTTCCGACAAGGGGTCCAAGCTGGCGGCCATCAAGTCGCGCGGCCATCTGAATGCCGGCGTTAAGAAGGACGTTCCCGGCTACGGTTACTACGACACCGCCAAGGGCCGCTTTGAGGGCATGGAAGTCGATTTGTGCTACCAGATCGCCGCTGCCGTCTTTGGCGTGAGCTACAAGGAGGCCCGCGCCCAGGAGCTTGTCGAGTTTACCGACGTGACGCCCAAGACGCGCGGCCCGCTGATCGATAACGGCCAACTCGACGTGGTCGCGGCGACCTACACCATCACCGACGAGCGCAAGAAGAGCTGGGATTTCTCGACGCCGTACCGCACCGACTACGTGGGACTTATGGTCAAGAAGCGTTCGGGCTTTACCTCGATTGAGGACCTGGACGGCAAGGTCATCGGCGTGAGCCAGGGTGCCACCACGCAGGGTCTGATCGAGCAGATGATCAAGGACAACGGCTTTAGCTGCAAGCCCGAGTTTAGGGCCTTTAGCGGCTACCCCATCATCAAGAGTTCGCTCGACGCCGGCAATATCGATGTCTTTGCCATGGACCGCTCCACGCTGGCCGGTTACATGAACGAGACCGTTGAGCTGCTGCAGCCCGAGGTCAAGTTTGGCGAGCAGGGCTACGGCGTGGCGACCAAGAAGGGCTGCGACCTTTCGGCCGTGGTCGATCAGGTGATTTGCGATCGCCTGGCCGACGGCTGGCTCGACCAAGAGGGCAAGACCTGGGGTCTTGTATAGGCGCATCGTCCAAGGAAGGAATCAAATGCTCGAAGGATTGTTTGACGCCGACCGTTGGTCGACGACATTTCAAAACATGGGGCCCTTCTGGGAGGGCTTTGGCGTGACGCTGCAGGTGGTCGTTGCCGGTCTGCTGCTGTCGCTGGTGCTGGGCACGCTGCTGGGCGTGTTCTCTACCACTCGCTCGCGCGTGCTGCGCGCCATAAGCCGCGTGTACGTGGAGTTTTACCAGAACACCCCGTTGCCCGTACAGGTGCTCTTTATGTACATGGCCGGTCCGCAGTTTTTGCAGGCCATAACCGGTGCCGACCAGCCGGTGCGCATCGCGCCGTTCGTGCTGGGCTTCTTGGGTGTGGGCCTGTATCACGCGGCCTACATTTCGGAGGTCATCCGCACTGGTATCGAGGCGGTTCCGCGCGGTCAGATGGAGGCTGCCCAGAGCCAAGGCTTCACCCGCGCGCAGGCGTACTGGTACATCGTGCTGCCCCAGACGTTCAAGATCATTTTGCCGCCGCTGTGTAACCAGGCGCTCAACTTGGTCAAGAACACGTCGGTGCTCGCGCTTGTGGCCGGCGGCGATCTTATGTACCGTTCCGATAACTTTGTAAGTCTGTACGGTTACCTGCAGGGATACATCGTCTGCTGCCTTATGTACTTCATCATCTGCTTTCCGCTCGCCATGCTGGTGCAGTGGCTCGAGCGCCGCTCCAAGGAGCGTCCGCGCGGCGTGAGCCTGGCCGAGCTGGGGCTCGACAACGTAGAGGAGGCCTAGCGCATGGAAATCTTCAACGCGACCAACCTGCTCTACATTTGGGGCGGCTTTGTTAAGACAATCGAGATCTCGGCGCTGTCGATTTTTTTCTCGCTCATCTTTGGCACGGTGCTGGCGCTCGTTAAAAGCTATGCGCCCCGCCCGTTCCGTATTTTGGTGAGCGCCTATATCGAGCTGTTCCGCTGCACGCCGAACCTGCTGTGGATCCTGTTTATCTACTTTACGGTGCAGGGTTTGGACATTGTGATTTCGACCATCGCCTTTACGCTGTTTACCAGCGCTGTTATGGCCGAGATTGTGCGCGGCGGCCTCAACTCGATTCCGCGCGGCCAGTTTGAGGCGGCGCAGAGCCAGGGCTTCGGCTTCTTTGCCACCATGCGCTACATCATTCTGCCGCAGACGTTTAAAACAATCATTCCGGCGCTGTTTAGCCAGTGCACGACCGTCATTAAGGACAGCTCGTATCTTTCGGGCATTAACGTGGCCGAGCTCATGTACACGGCAAACGTCGTGATGGCTCACGCAATCGACCTGTCGCAGGTTCTTATGCTCTACGGCTTGGTGTTTGCGATGTACTTTGTGCTCAACTTTGGTATCTCGCTGCTGGTCCGAGCCTATCAGCGCCGTATTGTGGCAGCGTAGTCCTGCTTCCCCAAGTACGGCACCTTGCCCCTCAATCGTCGCTTGCGTACATTTAGTACGCGGCGCTCCTCTTTCGGGGCAATCTACCGCACTTGGGAAACCAGGACGGTCGTAAGTGACAAAATGGGAATCAGGAATCGCCTATTTCTCATTTGTTAGAAAGGAATCGCGATGAGCGATCTGGAGAACAAGAAGAGTCCTGTGGTCATTACCATCGCGCGCGACTTTGGCGCCGAGGGCCACGAGATTGGTCGCATGCTTGCCGACGAGTTGGGGATTCCGCTGTACGATAACGAGCTGCTGGTGCGTGCGTCGCTGCGCGCGGGCGAGTCGCTCGATAAGATGGCCGCCTACGACGAGCGCCTGGCCGTGGAGAACATGGCGTTTCTGCCCGACCGTTACGACGCGCGTTCGTGCTCGGACAAGTTGTTCCAAAAGATGAGCCAGGTGATTTTGGATCTGGGTGAGACCGAGAGCTGCATTATCGAAGGCCGCCTGTCCGATTACCTGTTGCGTAACAACCCCAACCACATTGCCGTGTTGGTGACCGCTCCCTTTGAGGATCGCGTCGAGATCGTGCGCAAGAAGCGCGGCCTCAACAAAAAGAAGGGTGCCAAGCTGGTCAAGCAGCAGCAGAAGGCGCGCGAGGCGTTCTATAAGCGCTACAGTGCCGGAAAGTGGAAGATGACGAGCGGTAAGGACATCGTCGTCAACCGCGCCAAGCTGGGCCGCGAAGGCTGCAAGGACGTTATCGCCGCTGCCTACCGCTACAAAGTGGCGCAGCTCGAAGGCTAGCCGACCAAAACCACCACAAGGGGACAGGCACCTTTGTGGCGTTTCGGGCGGCCGGCATAGAAAAAGTCCCCGCCGGGCGTGTGCTCGACGGGGACTTTGCCGTTTGATGGCTAGCGCTGTAGGTGATTACTCGCCCAGCAAGCTCTTGGTGATCGAAGCGGCGGCCTTCTTGCCGGCGCCCATCGCCAGAATGACCGTAGCGGCACCGGTGACGATGTCGCCGCCGGCCCAGATGCGGGGATCGGTGGTCTGGCCGGTCTCCTCGTCGGCAACGATGTAGCCCCACTTGTTGAGCTCCATCTTGCCGCCGATTTTCTTTGCGAAGGGGTTGGCGTTGGTACCGATAGCCGAGATCGCGACGTCGCAGGGGATCTCCTCGATGGCGCCCTCGATGGGCACCGGGCGACGACGGCCGGACTCGTCAGGCTCGCCGAGCTCCATCTTCTGGACCTTGACGGCGCACACGGAGCCGTCCTCGCCAGCGACAAACTCGAGCGGGGAGACGAGCGGCAGAACCTCGACGCCCTCGGCCTTAGCATGGTGCAGCTCGGCGCGACGGCAGGGCATCTCGTCCTCGGTACGACGGTAGGCGATGATGGCGTGCTTGGCGCCCAGGCGCTTGGCGGTACGGACGGCGTCCATAGCCACGTTGCCGCCACCAAAGACGACGACGTTCTTGCCGTGCTTGGTGGGGGTGTCGTACTCGGGGAACTTGTTGGCCTTCATCAGGTTCACGCGGGTGAGGTACTCGTTAGCGAAGAAGACGTTGGGCAGGTTCTCGCCGGGGACGTTGAGGAACTTGGGCAGGCCAGCGCCGGTCGCCACGTAGATGGCGTCGAAGCCCTGCTCGAACAGCTCCTCGGCCGTGGCCATGTTGCCCACGACGGAGTTGTACTCAAACTTGACGCCCATGTCCTCCAGGCCGTCAATCTCGCGCTTGACGACTGCCTTGGGCAGACGGAACTCGGGGATGCCGTAGACCAGCACGCCGCCGCCGGTGAAGAAGGCCTCGAAGACGGTGACGTCAAAGCCGTTGCGGGCGAGCTCGCCGGCGCAGGTGATGCCGGACGGGCCGGAGCCGACAACGGCGACCTTCTTGCCGTTCTTGGGAGCCATCTTGGGCGTGGAGGCGAGCTCGGGGCGGTCACCCAGGAAGCGCTCGAGCTGGCCGATGGCCACGGGCTCGGACTTCTTGCCACGGACGCACTTGCCCTCGCACTGGTTCTCCTGCGGGCAGACGCGGCCGCAGATGGCGGGAAGCATGGAGTCCTCGCGGATGGTATCGAGGGCGCCGCCGAAGTCCTTCTCGCGGATCTGCTCGATAAAGCGGGGGATGTTGATGTTGACGGGGCAGCCCTCAACACAGAGCGGCTTTTTGCAGTTGAGGCAGCGCTCGGCCTCGGCCAGCGCCATCTCCTCGGTGAAGCCCTTGTCGACGGGGCGGAAGTCGCAGGCGCGCTCGGCAGCCGGCTCCTCGTTATCGGGGGTGCGGGGCGACTTCATATCGGCAACGAAACGACCGTTAACTAGTGGCATGCGCAGCTCTTTTCCTCATAGGCCTTGAGGGACTCGCCCTCTTCGGAACGGTAAGCGGCCTGGCGGGCACGAAGGTCATCCCAGTCGACCAGGGTGGCATCGAAGTCGGGGCCGTCGACGCAGGCGAACTTGGTCACGCCGCCCACCTCAACGCGGCAGCAGCCGCACATGCCGGTGCCGTCAACCATGATGGGGTTGAGCGACGCGGTGATGGGGGTGTCGTACTTCTGGGCGGTGAGGGTCGAAAACTTCATCATCGGAACGGGGCCGACGCAGAAGACCTGGCTCACGGCCTTGTCCTGCAGCAGGCGCTCCAGCGGAGCGGTGACAACGCCCTGCTCGCCGTAGGAACCGTCATCGGTAGTGATGTGGATGTGGTCCTCGTCGAGGAGCTCGCGGAACTGGTCCTCCATGAGCAGGAGGTCCTTGGTGCGGGCGCCCATGATGGCGTGGACCTCATGACCGGTCTCGACCAGGTGCTTGGCGACCGGGAAGGCAATTGCCAGGCCGACGCCGCCGCCAATGACGGCGCAGGGGCCCTCGGCCATCTCGGTGGGAACGCCCAGCGGGCCCACGACGTCGCGCAGCGACTCGCCGGCCTCGTAGGTGGAAAGCATCTCGGTGGTCTTGCCGATCACCATGAAGATGAACTCGACCCAGCCCTCGTCACCGTTCCAGCCGGCCAGGGTAAACGGGACGCGCTCGCCCGTCTCATTGGCGCGAACCATGAGGAACTGTCCAGCGTGCGCATGTTTGGCGATTGCAGGCGCCTCGATGCGGAACTTGAACACCTTCTCAGAGAACTGCGTCTTCTCCAGGATCTTATACATAGAACCCCTCTCTTGTTAGGGCCGCCGAACCGTGCCTCCACGGAAATGGACGGTAGCCCGAATAAAACCGTACGCGCACAGGCGTTGTGCAGACATACGGTGCAAATTATACCCTCATGGACATGTCACTTACGTGTGTCTTCGGCGGTTGGGAGCAGGGTTTATCCACTTTGACCTACCAAATAGGGGCAGGTTTATTTTGGTCAGTTTTATCGGGTAAAACGGCAAAGGGGGCCGGCCTCGGGTTGTGATGAGGCCGGCCCCCTTTGGGGTGCTATGTGCGTATGGCGGCGCGCGGTTTATTGCGATGCGCAAATGGAGCGTTTCCGCAGGTAAAACCTGCCAAAATAAACCTGTCCCTAAATGGTAGGTTTTAGTGCTTGCCGTTGGCGGAGGCGGCGCCGTTGACATGGTCGCGGGCATAGACCACGCCGTGCACGATCGCCAGGCCGGCGGCGTCGGCCGCGCGGGCGCAGGTGTCCTGGAAATCCTCGGCCTCGCGGGCGCGCAGCTGCTTAAGCACGTAGTCGGCGACGGCCATCTTGCCGGGAGGGTTGCCGATGCCGGTGCGGATGCGGCTGAAGTCGCGGCTGCCCATCTTGTCGATGATGGAACGCAGACCGTTGTGGCCAGCGTGGCCGCCGCCCACCTTAACGCGCACGTCGCCGGCGGGAATGTCGAGCTCATCGTGGATCACGAGCAGCTCCTCGGCCTTGATCTTGTACTCGCGGCAGAGCTTGGAGATGGGGCCACCCGAGGTATTCATATATGACTGCGGCTTGACCAGCACAATCTGGCGCTTGCCGCCTTCTTCCTCGGGGTCGTTGATGTTGATGAGCGCGACCTCGGCGCCGGCCTGGTTTTTCCAGTACGTGACGCCGGCCTGACGGGCCAGCTCGTCGATTGCCTTAAAGCCGGCGTTGTGGCGGGTCTCGGCATACTCCTCGCCCGGGTTGCCAAGTCCGGCAACCATGCGAATCTTAAGCGGCTGTGCAGCTGCCATATTTGTCCTCCGTTACGTAAATAGTCCAATCAACGACAAAGGCTACCACGCCCGCCGAAGGCGAGGAAAGGTTGCAGCAAAGTCATTTCAGAAAACACCTGCCCCGAGACAGCAGGAAGCCCCGGACACGCCGGGAGGGGCTATCAAAGTGAACATCCCGCAGCCGCAAAGCGGCGAGGACGTTCGCGTGATAACCCCGCAGGCGTGTCCAGGGCTTCCGGAGGGATGCGAGGGTCGAGCGACTACAGCGCGAAGTCGCCGCCGACGAGCGTGGAGACGGGCTCCTCGTGGTAAACGGCGGAGATGGCCTGGGCGAACTCCTCGGCGACCGAGATGGTCTTGATCTTGCCGCCCACCTCGACGGGAATGGCGTCGGTGACGACGCACTCGACGATCGGGGCGTCGTTCAGGCGCTCGATGGCCGGACCGGAGAAGATACCGTGGGTGGCGCAGACGTAGATGTCGCCAGCGCCCATAGCCTTGAGCTCCTTGACGTTGGCGCACAGGGTGCCAGCGGTGTCGATCATGTCGTCGTTGATGACGCAGGTCTTGCCCTTGATGTCACCGATGATGCCCATGACCTCGGCGGCGTTGTGGCGCGGACGGCCCTTGTGGGCGATGGCCAGGTCGCAGCCGAGCATGTCGGACAGCTTCTTGGCGGCCTTGGCGCGACCCACGTCGGGGGAGACGACAACCAGGTTGTCGGTGTCGAAGTGCATGTCGTTGTAGTACTGGCCAAACAGCGGCAGTGCGGACAGGTGGTTAACCGGGATATCAAAGAAGCCCTGGATCTGACCCTGGTGCAGGTCGAGGGTGATGATGCGGTCGACACCGGCGCGCTCGAGCAGGTTGGCGACGAGGCGGGCGGTGATGGGCTCGCGCGGGCCGGCCTTGCGGTCCTGGCGGGCATAGCCGTAGTGGGTGATAACGGCGGTGATGGAGCGGGCGGATGCGCGCTTGGCAGCGTCGGTGGCAATGAGCAGCTCCATGAGCATGTCGTTGACGTTGCCGCCAGCCACGGACTGAATCAGGAAGACGTCGGCGCCGCGGACGGTCTCGTCGTAGCGGGCGTAAATCTCACCGTTGGCGAACTGCTTTAGCGTAAGGCCCGAAAGCTCGACCCCAAGGTACTCAGCGATCTTCTGAGCGAGGGGACGGTTGGAGGAACCGGAATACACGCGGATGGACTTGCGCATATTCTCCGACTTCTCGGGATCATTAATCGGCATTACCCTTCTCCTTTATACATCGAATGCCATATAGATGCCTTGTTGCATTGTAACCGCGCGACGGGGTTTATCGAGTCTTGATAACGTCTTTACCGTCAACGGACACGAACCGACCACTCATCCGGTCGCGCAGGTCACGATAGAAAAAAAGAGCCGTCCTCATGGAACAGCTCCTTTTGTGCTTGGTAAAACGTTATACCTCGTCGTTCTCGTGCAGACGGCGGCGATAATCGGCGGCCCAGCCCTCGATATTTACCTGACGGGCGCGGCCCAGACCGAGTGCGTCGGCCGGGACCGGCTCGGTGATGACGGAGCCGGCGGCCACGAGTGCGCCGTCGCCAATCTGGGCGGGCGCGACCATCATGGTGTCGGAACCGATGAAGGCATCCTTGCCGATGACGGTCTTGTGCTTGTGAACGCCGTCGTAGTTGCAGGTGATGGAACCCGCGCCCACGTTGACGCCGGAGCCCATGGTGGTATCGCCGATGTAGGACAGGTGGGGCACCTTGGAGCCCTCGCCGATCGTGGACTTCTTAATCTCCACGTGCGTACCGGCCTTGGATCCGTCGAGCATGTGGGTGCCCGGGCGCAGGTAGGCGCGCGGGCCGCAGTCGACGC
>CAJKQY010000061.1:0-11183 GCA_905202145.1 uncultured Collinsella sp. | reverse complement strand
AAACACAGCATGAGGAGGCTCACCAGATGACGGCCACACCGTGGGGATTCCGGGATATATTGCCCGAGGAGGCTCAGGCGCGCGAGGAGATTGCATGCACGGTGAAGGGCTGCTTTAGGGAGCATCATTACCTGCCGGTCGAGACGCCACTGCTCGAGGACAAGGGTTCGCTCGAGGAAGGCGGCCGCATTGCGGACACGCCGTTTAAGCTCTTTGATGACGACGGCCGCCTGCTGGTGGTTCGTCCCGACAACACGTTGCCGATCGTGCGTTTGGTCTCGACCCGCATGCGCGCGGCCGATCTGCCGCTGCGCCTTCGTTACGAGGCGCCGGTGGTTCGTGAGTGCCAGCGCAACGCCGGCGGCTCGCGCCAGTTTACACAGCTGGGCTTTGAGCTTATCGGTGCGGGCGATACCGCGGGCGACGTCGAGATTGTCTCGCTCGTGGCCGAGGCGGTGCGCGAGCTGGCGCTTCCCGATGCACGCATTATCGCAGGCAGCGTGCGTCCGTTTAAGGAACTGCTCGCGGCGTGCGAGGATCGCGAGCTGGCCGCCGAGGCCCTGCGCTGCGTGCACGCCAACGACTTTGTGGGCCTCGATGCCCGCGTGGTGGCAAGCACCGAGCCCGATGCCGTCAAGGCCGCCATTAGCGAGCTGCCGGGTTTGCACGGCGGTGCCGAGGTACTCGACCGCGTGGACGCGCTACTGGAGGCCGCCGGTATCGTCGCGCCGCTGACGCGCGAGCTGCGTGCCTTGGTTGAGGGCCTGGCACCCGAGGACGCCCAGGTGCTGTCGTTTGACTTCTCTATCATGAACTCTTTCGATTACTACACGGGCCTGGTCTTTAAGGCTTATGCCGGCGGACTGCCCGATCCGGTGGGTTCGGGCGGACGCTATGACTCCATCTTTACCGGCGCATTTGGCGACGGTATCGAGGTGCCGGCGGCGGGCTTCGCCTTTTCGCTCGAGCGCTTGGAGGCTGCGTACACCTCGGTCGAGGACGCCGCTTCCGACGGCGATCACGCCGCGGGCCGTGGCGCCGAGGGCCCGCTGTGCATTGCCGTGCCCAAGGGCTCGCTTAAGGCCGACACGCTCGACGTGCTCGAGGCCACGGGCTTAGACGTCTCTGAGCTGCGTGACCCCGGCCGTCACCTGATCGTGCGCGGTCACGACACGCGTGCCGGTGAGGGTGCGGTCGGAGATATCGAGTTTGTCATCGTGCGCCCCAGCGACGCGCCCGCCTTTGTGGGCTGCGGCGGCGCCGACTGCGGCATCTGCGGCTGGGACTCGCTTATCGAGGCCGACCTCAACCTGCTGCAGCTGGTCGATCTGGGCTACGGCCTGTGCACGTTCATCGAGGCGGAGCCCGCATGGCGCGCTGGCCAGGCCGAGCGCAACTATGCCCGTCGCGGGTCGCTTCGTGTGGCCACCAAGTATCCGCGCATCGCGAGCGCCTGGTATGCCGAGCGCGGCGTGAATGCCGATATCGTCTCCCTGCACGGTAACATTGAGCTGGGCCCCATCGTCGGCATGACCGACCGTATCGTGGACATTTCCGCCACGGGTGCCACCCTGCGCGATAACGACCTGGTCATCACCGGCCGCATCATGGACTGCACGGCGCGCTTCTTTGTCAATCCGGGTGCCGCGCGCTTGGATCCGCGCGTTCGCAACTTGGCCGATCGTCTGGCTGCTGCCGTGAAAGACAAGCATTTTGAGCCCGTCGCGGGCTCGGCACAATAGCGCGAGCACGCACGGGCGCCCCCATATCCGGGCGGCGGACCGATTGGTGTCGCTGCCCGGCATCTCGTTTTTCAAACGCAACCTCAACCGATAGGGGATACCGATATGAAGACCATCAAGCTTGCTCCCGGTGAGCGCCTCGTTACCAACCAGCTCAACCGCAAGGGCGTGTTGCCACAAAACATCGTCGACGCCGCCCGCGATATCGTGGCCAACGTACGCGCCAACGGCGATGCCGCGGTGCGCGATTACTGCCAGCGTTTTGACGGCGTTGAGCTGCAGAGTTTTCGCCTGCCGCAGGAGCAAATCGATGCCGCGCTCGAAGGCCTCGATCCGGCCTTTGTCGCGGCGCTCGAAAAGGCTGCACGCCAGATTCGCGAGTTCCACCAGCGTGAGGTCGAGCAGAGCTGGTTTACCACGCGCCCGGACGGCACAATGCTCGGTGTTAAGGTGACCCCGCTTGCTGCGGCCGGCATCTATGTGCCGGGCGGCCGCGCGCAGTATCCCTCCACGGTGCTCATGAACGCCATTCCCGCCAAGGTTGCCGGCGTCAAGCGCGTGGTCATGGTGACCCCGCCGCAAAAAGATGGCCTAATCAGCCCCTATACGCTCGCGGCTGCCAAGCTCGGCGGCGTGGACGAGATCTATATGGTGGGTGGCGCCCAGGCCGTGGCCGCGCTGGCGTACGGTACCGAGACCATTCCGCGTGTCGACAAGATTACCGGCCCGGGTAACGCCTTTGTCGCCGCTGCCAAGCAGATTGTCTCGGGTGACGTGGGTATCGATATGGTTGCTGGTCCCTCCGAGGTCTGCGTGCTGGCCGACGCCACGGCCAAGCCCATGGTGGTCGCGGCCGACCTGATGGCCCAGGCCGAGCACGATCCGCTGGCGGCCTGCTATCTGGTGACCTGCGACGAGCAGTTTGCGTGTGAGGTCGAGGCAGGTATCGACATCCTGGTGGCGCAGTCCCCGCGTGCCGAGATTACGTGCGCTTCGCTCGACAATGAGGGCACCATCGTGGTGGCCGCCGACATGGCCGCCGCCGTCGAGGCCGTGAACACGGTGGCGCCTGAGCACCTTGAGCTGCACTGCAAGGACGCGATGGGCCTGCTCGGCGGCATTCGCAACGCCGGCGCTATCTTTGTGGGCGCTTGGAGCTCGGAGCCGCTCGGCGATTACGTTGCCGGCCCCAATCACACGCTGCCGACCGGCGGCACGGCCATGTTCTCCAACCCGCTTTCGGTGGAGGAGTTCGTCAAGCGCTCGAGTGTCATTTGCTATACACCCGAGGGCCTGCTCTCCGATGCTCCTGCCACGCAGCGCCTCGCCGAGGCCGAGGGTCTGTGGGCACACGCGCTTTCCGCCGCGCTGCGCCGCCGCGTGTTGGAGCAGGGCGAGGATGCCGTGAGCGCCGAGTCGCTCGCCGCGGCCGACCTGACCAAGGTTGCCTGGCCGGGCGACGCCGTGGCGACGGTTGCCGAGGGCGTGGACCTGGCGGCTGCAAGCGCTGATGGCGCCGGCGCGACTGGCAAGGAGGCCTAATATGTCCGAACTCACGCCGCGCATGAAGGAGCTCGTCCAGCCCTACTTGGCCGGCATTGAGCCCTACGATCCTAACTTTACGCTCACGCGCATCAACCTTTCGGCCAACGAGAACACCTATCCCGTGCCGGCTGGCGTGCGCGAGGCGGTCGACGCCGCCCTGGCCGCTACACCGCTCAACCGCTATCCCGATCCCATGTCCAACGATCTGCGCGACGAGCTTGCCGCTTGGCATGGTGTGACGCGCGAGAATGTCTGCGTGGGCAACGGCGGCGACGAGCTGCTCTATAACTACCTGTTGGCGTTTGGCGGCGCGGGACGGACCCTGCTCAACTGCCCGCCGTGCTTTAGCGAGTACGCGTTCTTTGCGTCGCTCTGCCAGACCGAGGTGCGCGACGTGTGGCGCGACCCCGCGACCTTTGAGCTCGACCAGGCGGCGGTGCTTGCGGCGGCTCCCGAGTGCAATCTGGCGATCGTGACCTCGCCCAACAATCCCACGGGCGACGTGGCGCCGCTCGACTTTGTCGCGGCGCTGTGCGATGCGTGCCCCGGCATGGTAATGGTCGACGAGGCCTACGTTGAGTTTGCCGACGATTTGTTTGGCGCGGCCACCACGGCGCAGGGGCTTATCGCCGAGCATCCCAACCTGGTGATTCTGCATACGTTGTCCAAGGCGTTTGGCGCTGCCGGCACGCGTCTGGGCTATGTGATTGCGGTGCCCGAAGTCATCGACGTGTTCGCGGCGATTCGCCAGATCTATTCGGTTAATGTGCTGAGCCAGGCCGCCGCGCTTGCCTGCGTGCGTGCCCGCGATGCGTACGCGCCCGTGGTGGCACAGGTTGCATCCGAGCGCGAGCGCGAGCAGTGTGCCCTGCGCGCGATGGCTGCCGAGGGCATGCCCGTGGAGGCATGGCCGAGCGCTGCAAACTTTGTGCTCGTGCGCACGCCGCATGCCACGCGCGTGCGCGAGCGTCTGCGCGATGAGTGTTCGATTTTGGTACGCGACTTTAGCTATGCGCCGGGGCTTGCGGACTGCCTGCGCATCACCGTGGGTACCCCGCAGGAAAATGATGAGGTGCTGGCTGCGTTTGCCGCGCTGGTGAAGGAGGAGATGTAGATGGGCCGCTATGCCGAGGTAACCCGTAAGACGGGGGAGACCGATATTGCCGTCAAGCTCGACCTGGATGGAACCGGTACGTGCGATATCTCGACCGGCGTGCCGTTTTTCGACCACATGCTCAACGCCTTTGGCCGCCATGGCCTGTTTGATCTGACGGTACACGCGGTGGGCGACGTTGAGGTCGACGCGCACCACACCGTCGAGGATACGGGCATTGTGCTGGGCGAGGCGTTTTGCCAAGCGTTGGGCGACAAGGCGGGCATTACACGCTTTGCCGATGCAGCGATTGCCATGGACGAGACACTCGTGATGGCTGCCGTGGACATTTCGGGTCGCGGCCAGGCCTACTGCGAGCTGCCCGTGCCGACCGAGCGCGTGGGCAGCTTCGATACCGAGCTGGCCGTTGAGTTCTTCTATGCCTTCGCACGCGATGCCAAGCTCACGCTGCACGTGCGCGAACTGGCGGGCGGCAACTCGCATCACATTATCGAGGCCGCCTTTAAGGCCGTGGGTCGCACGATGCGCCACGCCTGCGAGCTCGATCCCCGCGTGCAGGGCATCCCCAGCACCAAGGGCTCACTGTAACCTGCCAAAAAGGGACAGGTTTATTTTGGCAGGTTTTGAATGGGAAAAGGGAGGGTCGCGTGGGCGAACCGAAGATCGTGGTGATCGACTACCACAAGGGCAACTTGTCGAGCGTTGCGCGCGGGCTCGCGCGCGCTGGTGCCGCCGCCTGCACGTCGGACGATCCGGAGCAGATCCGCAACGCCGACGGCCTGGTCATCCCGGGCGTGGGTGCGTTTTACGACGCGATTGCCTTTATGCGCGAGAGCGGCGAGGCGGACGCGGTGCTCGACGCCGTCGCCGCCGGAGCTCCGCTGCTCGGCATCTGCCTGGGCCTTCAATTATTTTTTGAGCGCGGCAACGAGGGCGTGCCTGCGGACAAGGGCGCAGTTGCCGATGGCAACACCCCCGAGCAGGCCGGTGGCCCCTGGGTCGATGGTCTGGGCATCATGCGCGGCTCGTGCACGCGCCTGGAGTCGAGCCGTCTGAAGGTCCCGCACGTGGGCTGGGACCAGGTGCACATGACGCCCGCCGGAGCGGCCGATCCGCTGCTCGCCGGTTTTGCCGAGGGTGCCAATATGTACTTCACCCACAGCTATGCGGTGGCCGACGATGCCGATGCCGCCGATGTTCTGGCGCGCACGCACTACACGCGGAGTTTCCCGTGCATCGTGCGCCGTGGCAACGTGTGGGGTTGCCAGTTCCATCCCGAGAAATCCTCCGCGCTGGGTCAGCGCGTCCTTAAGAACTTCGTGAGCATTGTCGAGGGGGCCGGCCGATGACTCTGTTTCCCGCAATCGATTTGATCGGCGGCAAGGTCGTGCGCCTGGAGCGCGGCGACCGCAGCCGCTGCAAGGTATATTCCGACGACCCCGTGGCCGTCGCCCGCTCGTTTGCCGAGCAGGGCGCAAACTGGGTGCACGTCGTCGACCTGTCCGCTGCCTTTGGTGAGGACGAGGACACATGCGCTGCCAACTCGGCGGCGATTAAGGCCATCTGCGGCGTCGGCGGTCTGTCCGTGGACGTGGGCGGCGGCGTTCGCTCACTCGCGCGCATCGATGAGCTGGCGGGCTATGGTGCTCGCCGCATTGCGCTGGGCACCGTGCTCGTGACCGAGCCGGGTTTTGCTGAGGTGGCAGCCCAGGGCTTTGGCGAGCTGTTGGTCGCCGACATTGCCGCGCGCGACGGCCAGGTTAAGGTGAACGGCTGGCGCGACGGCGCGGGCGTGGCACTCGACGATGCCGTGGCGCAGCTTACCGAGCTGGGCTTTAAGCATCTGGTGTATACCGACATCGCGCGTGATGGCATGCAGACGGGCATCGATGTGGCGGCGTATCGCCATGTGGCGCAGGTCGCGGGCTTTCCCGTCGTGGCGTCGGGCGGTATCTCGACGCTCGACGACATCCGCGCGCTGGCCGCGGTGGGTGAGGGCGCGATTGAAGGCGCCATTACCGGTCGTGCGCTCTACGAGGGCAACTTTACGCTGGCCCAGGCGCTGGCCGCCGCTCGAGGGGAGGAGTAGCCCATGCTTACCAAGCGCGTAATTCCCTGCCTGGACGTCAAGGACGGCCGTGTGGTCAAGGGCGTCAACTTTGTGAGCTTGCGCGATGCCGGCGATCCGGTGGAGCTGGCCCGCGCCTACGACCGCGAGGGTGCGGACGAGGTCGTATTTTTGGACATTACCGCGACGAGCGATAACCGTGCGACGACTATCGAGATGGCGGCGCATGCGGCCGAGGAGCTGGCCATTCCCTATACCGTGGGCGGCGGCTTTCGCGACCTGGCGGGCATGCGCACCATGGTTGCCGCCGGTGCTGACAAGGTGTCGCTCAACTCTGCCGCCGTGCGCGATCCGTCGTTGATCAGCCAGGCCGCCGCGGCGTTTGGCAGCCAGGCCGTGGTCGTGGCGATCGATGCCAAGCGCGTGGGGCTGCCCGGGGAGCCGGGCGCCGATAAGTGGGGGGTCTTTACGGCGGGCGGCCGCAACGCTACGGGTATCGACGCAGTGGCGTGGGCCGAGGAGGCGGCTCGTCGTGGCGCCGGCGAAATCCTACTGACCAGCATGGACCGCGACGGTACCAAGGCCGGCTTCGATCTGGCGCTTACTCGCGCCGTGGCCCGCGCGGTGCCGATTCCCGTTATCGCGAGCGGCGGCGTGGGCACACTCGAGCATTTTGCCGAGGGTGTGATCGAGGGCGAGGCCGATGCCGTGCTGGCGGCGAGCGTCTTTCACTTTGGAATCTTCAGCATTCGCCAGGTGAAGGAGTATATGGCATCGCAGGGTATCCCTGTGAGGTTGGACTTCTAGTGCTGCGGGCTGCGCTGCGGCTTGCCCAGGCACCGCATCTTGCCGTTCAAACCGTCGCTCGCGTACCAAAGTACGCGTCGCTCCTCTTTCGCGGCAACCTGCGTCACCTGGACAACCCTCGCCGACCTGTGGGGTTTGAATTTGGGGAGAGAAATGGAAGAGATAACCGATCCTTCAAAGCTTACATATGACGCCAAGGGGCTGATTCCTTGTGTGGTTCAGCAGTATGACACCGGTGAGGTGCTTATGGTTGCTTGGATGAACGAGGAATCGGTGGGGCTGACGCTCAAGACCGGGACCACGTGGTTTTGGAGTCGCAGCCGCCAGGAGCTCTGGAACAAGGGCGCGACGAGCGGCAATATGCAGGAGGTCAAGGAGCTCTGGGCCGACTGCGATAGCGACACGCTGCTGGTCAAGGTTGACTCTCCGGGCCCGGCTTGCCACACCGGCAACCGTACCTGCTTCTTTAAGAAACTCGCCTAAGGCGGGCACCCTGTTGGGCGCTCGGTAAAACGGAAAGGATTGAACTATGGGTGTGCGCACCGCAAATGTTCAGGATGGAAATATCGGCGAGACGCTGACGGGTCTGGCCGAGGTGATTCACGGTCGTCGCGATGCATCGCCACAGGAGAGCTACACCGCTCGTCTGTTGACCGACGTCGAGGACGAGCTGCTCAAGAAGCTTGCCGAGGAGGCGAGCGAGGTCATCATGGCCTGCAAGGATAACGATCACGACCACATCCGCTACGAGGCCGGCGACCTGGTCTACCACCTGCTCGTGACGCTTGAGCGCTACGGCATCACCCTCGACGAACTGGCCGGCGAACTCAACGCCCGCCGCCACTAGTCGAGCTTTTGGCGCAAGGGGGGGACAGGATGCTTTGCTCCAATTGATCCGTTTTCCTCCGTCCCCAACGGATCAAATGGAAGTTGCGGTGGAATAGTTCTTGTTTGACGGTCTTAGGGCTATAAACAGGAACTATTTCACCGCAACTAATGAAGGGACGGCTAGACGAGGGGCGTGGATTCCCATTCGCCGGTGGGGTGGGGGATATCGAAGGCCCGGTAGTCGCAGTCGTAGGCGTGGGCCTGGGCCTCGCGGATGTTCCAGCAAATATCACAGGCGCGGTGCGCGTCCGAGCCAAAAGTAATCGGCACCTCGGCATGGGCAAAGCGACGCAACAGCCCGGTCGCGGGGTAGTAATCGTCGAGCCCCTTGCGCGGCGCAGCCGTCGAGACCTCAACGCGGCGACCCGTATCGTGGGCGCATTCGGCCATCTGCTCCCAAAACGGCGCCGGGTCAAAATCGGGCGCAAAGCCCTCCTTCGAAAAGCGCATAACCAGGTCGGGGTGGGCCATTACATCAAAGTTGAGTGAACTTTCGCAAGCACGGCACCAGTCGTCGACGTAGCGCTCCCACACGCCGCGCACGCCTAAGTTTTCCCAAACATGCAGGTTGGTGTCGTCATCGATCCAACCGCAAAGGGAATCGGGCGTATCGGGGCGAGCGACGTTTTCCGTTCCCGCCGTACCCGCGGCACCGGCCATGATATCGCCGGGGTCGCCAATCCAGTGCACGCTGCCCAAGCGCACCACGGCGCCCTGGGACCAGTGCTCAACCAAAGGCTCGCAGCCCTCGTACCAATCGCATTCAAAGCCATAGATAAAGCTGAGATCCGGCGCGATCTGCGCGGCAAGCTTGTGAGCATCCTCAAAGGCCAGACGATGCGCCGGCAGGTCGCCCTCGACAACCTGTACTTCGCAGCTGGCGTCCATGCTGGCGGGCAGGGTGAGGTGATCGGTCGAGACCATGACGCGGCAGCCGGCCGCAGCAGCGGCGCGAACGTTGTCCTCAAATGAGGCATGGCCGTCCGAAAACGAGGTGTGGGTGTGGCAATCGACCAACGGGCAAGCAGGCATGGCGGCTCCTTTGCATTCGGCGAATCTGCTCCATTGTAATGGCGCAGCCTCGGCGCGTCGTGCGCGCGGGGTGCCGAAATCGATCGGAAAGCTGCGCGGTGCAGCCTCGCTTGCTCTCAAAACGTGTACGTCAGCCTCCAAAACCGACAAAAAATGACATGTTTGGAGGCTGATGTACACGTTTGGATAGGGGCGAGGGCGACGACGGACGAAAGTCACACCTGTGCCACGTCCGATGTGCTAGCGTTTGGGTGAACAAAACGAGCCCGTGCGGAAAGGATTCGGACCGTATGCAACGTGGAAGCACATCTCCGCTGTCCCGCGAGACCGATGCGCCCGAGACCATCGTCAAGCTGGAATGCGACATCGACGACGCGTCGCCCGAGGTGCTCGCCTTCGCCGCCGACCGCCTGCGCGAGGCCGGTGCGCGCGAGGTACATTGGCTGTCCCTCTATTGCAAGAAAGGTCGCCCCGGCTGGCAGCTGCAGGTAATCTGCACCCACGAGGATATCGAGCGCCTGCAGACGATTATCTTTTTGGAGACCACGACCAACGGCATTCGTCGCCAGGTCATGGAGCGCGTCTGCTTGCCGCGCCGCTTTGAGCAGGTGGCGACGCCTTGGGGCGAGGTATCCGTTAAGGTGGCGACTCTGCCCGACGGCAGCGAGCGTGCGGCTCCCGAGTACGAGGATTGCGCCCGCCTTGCCCGCGAGCATAACGTGCCGCTCCAGCGCGTGATGCAGGCGGCACAAGCTGCGGCACTGCGATTTGAGTAACGCGGCCGGCGGCACGCCACGCCCAGCCCCATCAACTCCACCCGAAAGGACCACCCATGAAATACCTCATCGCTTCCGACATTCACGGCTCGGCATACTGGACCGAACGCCTCTGCGCCGCCATCGAGTCCGAGCAACCCGACCGCATCGTGCTGCTGGGCGACCTGCTCTACCATGGCCCGCGCAACGACCTGCCGCGCGACTACGCCCCCAAGCGCGTGATTCCGCTGCTCAACGCCCTGGCCGACCGCATCATCGCGGTGCGCGGCAACTGTGACGCCGAGGTCGACCAGATGGTGCTCGACTTCCCCGTCATGGCCGACTACGCCACGCTGTTCGACGAGACCGGTCGTGAACTGTTCCTGACGCACGGCCATGTCTTTGGCGCCGGCATGCACAACAGCGTCGACCACGCGCCCGCGCTGCCCGAGGGCTCCGCGCTCGTCTACGGCCACACGCACATCAAGATTAACGAGGCAAGCGAGGCGCACCCGGGCCTGTGGCTCTTCAACCCCGGCAGCGTGAGCATCCCCAAGGACGGCTCGCACAGCTACGGCATCTACGAGGGCGGTGCGTTCCGTCACGTGATCCTGGAGGAGGAATAACCATGGCGCAGCACATGGCTCAACAAAATGCCGAGGGCTCGCGCGATCTGTCCACGCTGGTCGACGCGTCGGCCGAGCTGCAGCATCTGGTGCAGACCATCTGGCGTCTGCGTCAGCCCGATGGCTGCCCGTGGGATCGCGAACAGACGCACCAGAGCATCGGCAAGAACATGATTGAGGAAGCCTACGAGGCGCTCGATTGCATCGAGGCGGACGACGCGGCGCACCTGCGCGAGGAGCTCGGCGACGTGCTCATGCAGGTAGTGCTGCATGCGCAGATTGCGGCGGACGCCGGTGAGTTTACGCTGGCCGATGTGGCACGCGATATCGACGCCAAGCTCATCCGACGCCATCCGCACGTGTTTGGGGATGCGGATGCCGATAACTCCGACGAGGTGCTCAAGATCTGGGACGAGGTTAAGCTTGCCGAGAAGGCTGCCAAGGACAAGGCCGTGGCGGCAGGCGAGGCTGCACCCGAGGGCCTGCTCGACGGCGTGCCCACGCATCTGCCGGCATTGATGCAGGCGCAGAAGGTGTCGCGCAAGGCGGCGGCCGTGGGCTTTGAGTGGGAGACGGTCCAGGACGTGTGGGACGAGGTCGCCGAGG
>CAJKQY010000060.1:0-11513 GCA_905202145.1 uncultured Collinsella sp. | reverse complement strand
ACCGCGCACTGCTAGATATCGAGCGGAATGAAGGCAGCGGCGGCCTGCAGGCGCTATGGAACGTGAGCGACAGGCTGCTTACAACGTGCCTGGATACGCTTCACGAATTTATGCCCGTCCTGAGCGATGCCAGCCTCGCCGATCCCGATATCGCGCGTCGAATCTCCTCTGCCGTCATGTCCTATCACGGCATTCAATACCAAAGCATGGCGCCCGAGGTCATGGATGCCGCACAGCTCGACTGGCTGCAAAACCATCTCTGGATCCTCTCGGGCCTTTACGGATGCGTGCGCCCCTTTCATGCCGTTGAACCGTATCGGCTGGAGATGGGCGCGAAGCTTGCCGTCGACAATGCCCGAGACCTCTACGCGTTTTGGGGCGACAAGCTCGCACGGGCCATCGCTCCGGCAGGCTCCAACGCTACAATCGTCAATCTCGCCAGCGCGGAATACGCCAAAGCCGTTCTACCCCGCCTCACCACCGAAGCCACGGTCGTCACATGCCTCTTTGGCGAAGGCATCCGCAACGGCAAGCCCATCCAGCGCTCGACCGCCAGCAAAAAGGCGCGCGGCTCCATGGTGCGCTGGATGGCAGAAAACAAGCTCGAGGATGTAAACGGGCTCACCGCGTTCGACGTTGGTTATCGTCACTTTCCCGAGCTTTCAAATAAAAACACTTTGGTCTTCCTGAACGAACAGACCTTGTAGGACCACCGCTACTTTTGAATGTGCTGCCTAGGCACGGCGTCTATTCCGCCAAGCCGTCGGCTTTGACAATTTCATTTGTCGAGCCGTCCTGATAGGTAATCTTGACATGCTCCACCTCAGACACCTTGACGCCCGACGGGGGCTCCAGGCGCCATTCCGTCAGCGCGATATCCATCGTCGTGGGCACATCCCCTTGATCTTTGAGCTCAACCGACAGCGTCTTAAGCGACGCATCGAAAGCCACGCGCTCGATCTCTTCACCAGGAATGGAGCCACCGCTCAACTGCAACTGGACAAATCTATCGCACGGATACCAATAGTCGCCGGGAGCTGCCACCGTGTTACCGCCAGCGACCTTTACCGTCATGATCGGCAGGGCATCGTCGGCCTCAAACTCCCAGGCAGCGCCGCCGCGACCGCCAAACGTCCAGATACAAAAGGCAATCACCAGCACGGCAAGCACCGCAAAACCAATCGCGACAAGGCCATGGTGCGCGCGGCTTTCCTCGGCCGATACATCCCATTGCGTCTCTCGATATAGATGCTTGTCTTCCATGTTCGCCTCCCCACAGGCACGCTCGTTGGCCCAATCGTACCCATTCAGGCTATACTTGAGCCCATGACATAACGGGGAGCTTGCAGGACAAGACGGCAGGCTGAGATTGGGCGCGCCCGCCCTGACCCACAAACCTGATATGGGTAATGCCAACGAAGGGAGCCGTGCCAATGAGCACACAGACCGAGCCCAAGCTCGTCACGCAAATCGACTTCGCCCGCGCCGGGCAGATCACACCGCAGATGAAGGAAGTCGCCGAGCGCGAGCATCGCGACCCCGAGTACATCCGCGAGCGCGTGGCCGACGGCCGCATCGCCATTCCCGCCAACATCGTGCACATCAAAAAGGGCATGCGCGCCTTTGGTGTCGGCGAGGGCCTGTCCACCAAGGTCAACGTCAACCTGGGCATCTCGGGCGACAAGGCCGACGCCGCAGAGGAATGGAAGAAAGTCAAGATCGCCGAGGACTTTGGCGCCGACGCCATCATGGACCTCTCCAACTCGGGCAAAACACGCCAGTTCCGCCAGCAGCTCATCGACGAGACGCCGCTCATGGTGGGCACCGTCCCCATGTACGATGCCATCGGCTACATGGAAAAACCGCTGGTCAAGCTTACCAAGGATGACTTGTTCGAGGTCGTGCGCGCGCATGCCGAGGACGGCGTGGACTTTATGACCATCCACTGCGGCATCAACAAGTCGGTCACCAAGACCTTTAAGGAGACCGGCCGCCTTATGAACATCGTGAGCCGCGGAGGCTCGCTGCTGTTTGGCTGGATGGAGGTCACCGGTAACGAGAACCCGTTCTATGAGTTCTACGACGAGTTGCTCGAAATCTGCCACGAGTACGACGTGACGATTTCGCTTGGCGACTCCTGCCGCCCGGGCTGTCTCTACGACTCCAACGACGCAACCGAGACCGCCGAGATGATCGAGCTGGGCAAGCTGTGCAAGCGCGCATGGGCCGCCGGCGTCCAGGTTATGGTCGAGGGACCGGGCCACATGGCGCTCGACGAGATCGCCGCCAACATGAAGCTGCAGAAGCGCCTGTGCCACAACGCCCCGTTCTATGTGCTGGGGCCGCTGGTGACCGATATCGGCGTAGGCTACGACCACATCACCGCTGCCATCGGCGGCGCCATCTCCGCGAGCTCCGGTGCCGACTTCCTGTGCTACGTAACGCCCGCCGAGCACCTGTGCCTGCCTAACGCCCAAGACGTGCTCGATGGCCTTATGGCCACTAAGATTGCCGCGCACGCCGCCGACATCGCCAAGAAGGTGCCGCACGCCCGCGACATGGACGACAAGATGGGCCAGGCACGCCGCAAACTCGACTGGGATGCCATGTGGAAGTGCGCGCTCGACCCGGTTACGGGCAAGAAGCGCTACGAGGAATCCCCCGCCGCCACCGAGGGCACCTGCACCATGTGCGGCAAGATGTGCGCCGTCCGCACCGTCAACAAAGTGTTCGAAGGCACGACAATCGACCTCGGTATGGAGGATTAGCTTTTACGAGGCAGTCCAGTATGCCTGCTGCAACGCCCGTCTACTGTTGACTTGTGAACAATTGCTTACATTTGCGTAAAGATTGCATCGCCCGCCCGGGTTCGGAATACAGCCGGCCCGGGCATCTTTATAATGCGGGGTAAAAGACCCATTTGAATCCGACCGGACAAGGGAGCGAACATGGATCGCAGTAAGGTACCCGCCGTTCTATCCATCGCAGGATCCGATTCCAGCGGTGGCGCCGGCATTCAGGCAGACATTAAGACCATCACGGCGCACCGTCTGTATGCCGAGACGGCCATCACCGCCATCACAGCGCAAAACACACTGGGCGTCACCGCCGTGCAGGATATCTCGCCGGATATCGTCGCTGCGCAAATTGACGCCGTTTTTGACGATATCCGCCCGAGCGCCGTCAAGATCGGCATGGTTTCGTCCACCGAGATTATCGAAGTTATCGCCGACCGCCTGAGCGCCTGGGACGCACAAAATATCGTCGTCGACCCCGTCATGGTCGCCACTTCGGGCGCTCGCCTCATTGCCGAGGACGCCGCTGAGGCGCTCACGCGTCGCCTGTTCCCGCTGGCGACCGTCATCACGCCCAACATTCCCGAGGCCATGGCGCTGCTCGACTACGAGGTCGATTCCGAGCGCACACAGCAAAACGCTGCCATGCTCCTCACCCGCCGCTTTGGCTGCGCGTCCCTCGTTAAAGGCGGGCATTTTGTCAACGAGGCCAACGATGTGCTAGCAGAGCCCGCGCCGCTCGATGACGAGGGCAACCACCTGGGCGATCCGCTCACCACGTGGTTCCGCCACAAGCGCATCGAGACCGGCAACACGCATGGCACCGGCTGCACGCTTTCGTCCGCCATCGCCTGCGCATTGGCACAGGGCATGGATCTTGCCGACGCCGTCAACGCCGGCAAGGCTTACCTAACCGGCGCTCTCGCCGCCGGCTTTGACATGGGCAAAGGTTCCGGCCCCGTCAACCACATGTGGCAGTACTAAGCCCCGTCCCAAAACCACCGCAAAGGGGACAGGCACCTTTGCGGTGGTTCCCACAAACATCTCAATCTGTAACAGTTAGAGCCCATTTTTCGGCCCACCTGTTACAGATCGAGATATTCAAATTCCGCTGAGAAGAAATCTCGATCTGTAACAGTGACTCGGCAAAATCGACCCTAGATGTTACAGATCGAGACAAACGACCGATATCGACCTAAATAATCTCAATCTGTAACATCTAGCCCGTTTTCAGCCTTAGAACTGTTACAGATCAAGACAAACAAACGAAACAAGCCACCGCAAGGGGAACTTTTGTGGTGCTTTGGGTCGCGCTACTCACCAAGCATCTCTTTGAGCTTGGCTGCCACGGCGTGACCCAGGCTCTCGTGGCTTTCGGGCATCATATGCAGATAGTCGATATCGCCCGGCTCGGCAAACTCGGCGGCATTCAAAAAGTCGCAGCCAAACTGCTCTGCCACGCGCGCATAGTACTCGCCAAAATGCTCAGATGCCTCAACGGAATGCTCGTCAAAGTCGGTCATATACACATCGGCGATCTGCGGCTTGATCTTGATAGGAGCCATCAGCAGAATGCGCGGACAAGGCGCAGCGTCGGTCCACGGAAACGCGCGGACGACGCGAATCAGTGCCATGGCGCCACGGGCGATATCGGAAGCTGTCACGTTAAAGACCGTCTTACAGTCGTTGGTGCCCAGCATGATCACAATGGCGTCCAGCGGCTTATGGGCCTCGAGCAGCATCGGAAGCGCGCGAATGCCGTTGAGGTTAGTGTCCAGATGGCACATATCGTCGCGCACCGTCGTGCGGCCGTTAAGCCCCTCCTCAATCACATGCCAGCCCTCACCCAGGTCACGCTGCGCCACGCCGCACCAGCGCACATCCTGCGCATAGCGCACCGCGGCGCCATCGCGCATACCAGCCGGATCATAGCCATAGGTATTGCTGTCACCAAAGCACAGAACGTTTTTCATCGTAAGCCCTTCCTTTAGTAAAAAGCCGACGGGAGCAGCCCTCCCGCCGGCTCGACCTATCTGTCGGCACGTACCGATTACAGGTACTTGCGCCAATCGTCATCGTCCTCATCGTCCTCGGCGGCAGCCTGGGCCTGCTCGGCGGCGCGAGCAGCCGCAGCGCGTGCGGCAACCTGGGCATAGGACTCCTCGTTGCGCTCGGGGAAGCTTGCCAGCACGTGCTCGAACTTGGCAAAATCCTCATCCCAGCGCGTAGAGGGCACGGCAAAGAACACCTGCTTGACCTTAAAGTCGCCCGACGCGAGCTCCTTACGGAAGAGCTCTGCCACGGCCTCGGCGTCAAAGCCGTTGTTGTCGCAGCCCCAAGCGCCCAGTACGAGCTTCTCGCGACCCAGCTCGTCGCAGATGGCAAGCACAAAGCGGATACGGTCGCGCAGGGCGTCCAACAGGGCGTCGTCGCTCACGCGGTACTCCTGGCGGGCACGCTTGACGTTGGGTGCGGCGGCAACGATTACATCGGCATAGGCGTGCACGTGGTTGCGGTCGAAGCGCACGGCGGGCACCACCAGCGCACGATTGCGGTACAGCTCGCAGTTGATGTTGCGGCGACGGTTCTCGCCGTACCACTTGCGCTGCTTGTCGAGCACGTTGTACAGATACGAATCGGCGCAGAGCGTGGCCTCCTGTCCCAGATAGCCCTGAATGTAGCCACCGCCCGGGTTGGTGAACGAGGCAAAGGCAAGCACGGCCATGTCGCAGAACTGCGCGTAGCCTCGGCCGTTATCCAGAATGGCCTGCGTGGCAGAGGCGTCGAGCACGGCGACCTCAGGCAGGGACGCCGCAGGCTCCTCGGCGGGCTCGGACTCAGCCTCGTCGGTCGACTCGGCGGACTCGAGCGCCACCTCGGGCTCGACCGCGGTCTCCACCTCGGCAGCCTCAACCTCGGCAGCGTCAGCCTCCACAACCCCGGCAACCGGCTCCTCGGCAGCCGCAGCCGCTTGGGCCTTGGCCTTCATCGCCGCGACAAAACCGGCAGGCATACCATCGAACTCGCGCACGCCGGCAAGCGAACGCTCGATGTCCTTGGCGCAGGCCTCGGACACAGCCGCCACATGGCGCTCGGCGGCCTTGGCACGCGCCTCGCGCTTGGGATTGGGCTGACCCGCTCGGTTAGACCCGCGGTTACGGTTCCTGTTGTCGACATCTGCCATACGTGGCCACCTTTCCTGTCGCTGCCGCTATCGGCTTTTTCCCATCCATGATACCCCGCCGCGCACAAAAAAGACGGCCCCGGAGGACCGCCTTTCGTATCGTTTTACCGTGCCCGGCAGGATGTGCCGCAATGCCGCGCTTTAATCGCGACGGCCGAGGATGTTCAGAATGCGCAGGAACACATTGATGATGTCCACGAACAGGTTGGACGCCATGAGCACCGCATTGGGCAGCGTGGGCGGCACCGTCGTGGCAACATAGGTGTCGTAGCCAATAAAACCGGCAAACACCACGATCACGATCAGGTCGGTGATGGTCTGCGAGACACCCATGAACATCAGCACGATCTCAACCAGAATCGTGGCGAGCAGAATGCCAAAACCGATGCCATATACGCGCTGGAAAAACTTGGGGAACGTCACACCCATGGCACCAAAGACAAAGGTGATGGCGGCCGTGGCGATAAAGGCAGTGTTGATGGTGGGCAGGTCGTAGTTGGCAAGGCCAAACGACGCGGTCAGGCCAAAGGTACTCGCAAAGATTACGTAGCCCACAAGGGACAGGCCCACGGACTGCTTGCTGGCGGCGGCCGACATCATGACGATACCGACAATAGTCAGGATAAACGAGCCAAAGACCAGCGGCAAGGCGGCGCCGCTCATCATCATGCGCGCAAACGACATGGTGCTCGTAAAGTAGGCGCCGGCGCCCATGGCGCAAAAGCCCAAGAAGATCAGGGCAGACATGGCGAGATTGTACGCGCGCGGCGACATCTTTTTGGCGCGACTTGCGCCGGTCTCGATGGGGCCGTTCTGATAGCCCTGAATATCGTTCATACTTCGTCCTTTCAAAAAGCGCACGACAGCGCCGTAGGTGACAAGATTCCTGTCATTGTACCCGAATGCTGTACGTCCTTACCTACGGCGCTCGCCCTCAAGCGTGCGATCAAAGGCCCAGACCCACCAACGCATCACGTGCGCCTGCGAGCCGTCCGCCCGCTCGCGCGTCTGGTCCTCCAGATACAACTCGGTCGCGTGCCCGCCAAAACGCACCTTATATGTTGCCGTACGGATGCCGTGGACCATCAGGCCAAACCCAATGGTCGAGATAATTTCGTCGATCGTAAAACAACGGCCGTCGACCCAGCAGACGGTGACCGGCACGACCTGTCCGCCCGCGAGGATGCGAGCCACGACGTCCACATACTGCTTGTGCACGCGCCGAGTTTTGCCGTCTGTCTGTCGATATTCCATGCCCTCTATTATCGAACGCATGTTTGTATGTTGTAAAGCGAACAGACTGTGGTTTTGGGGTGTGGGGGCACACACGTGTCCTCATGGCGTGTTAGCAAAAAGAATACCCGCGGTCAACAGGGCTAATATTCAATTTTAGTGCCAAAAAATTCACTTCTCCCATCAGAACTCGGTAAAGAAACCCGAAGGAGGTGATACGATTTATCATGTTTTTGTAACGTGTCTGCAAACTTCGAGAAAGCCCATATATGGACGTAACGTTCTCAACCTTCCTCGGCCAAATTGTGTCGAACCCAGTCCTTGCCGTCACCGTGATTCTCGCGCTCGGCGCCATCTTCGTCAACGGATGGACCGACGCGCCCAACGCCATCGCGACCTGCGTCACTACGCGTTGCATGCCCGCCCGCGTCGCCATTCTCATGAGCGCCGCATTCAACTTCCTCGGCGTGCTCATCATGACGCACTTTAACGCGAGCGTCGCCAACACCATCTCACATATCGTCGACTTTGGCGGAAACAGCACCATGGCGCTCGCCTGCCTGTGCGCTGCTCTGTTCTCCATCGTCGTCTACGGTGCCACGGCATCGCGTTTTGGCATCCCCACCTCGCAAAGCCACAGCCTTATCGCCGGCCTGACCGGTGCCGCTATCGCCCTCGGCGGCGCGAACAGCGTCAACGCCCACGAGTGGATGAAGGTCATCTACGGCCTGGCGCTCTCCATCGGCCTGGGCTTTGTCATGGGCTGGGTCCTGTGCAAGCTCGTCTCGATTCTGTTTGCCGCCGCCAACAGGCGACGTGCCAATGTCTTCTTTAAATACGCTCAGATCGCGAGTGCCGCGGCCATGAGCTTTATGCATGGCGCGCAGGATGGACAGAAGTTCATCGGCGTGCTCTTTTTAGGCGTGGCCTTCGCCAACGGCCAGACGAGCGTCGGCGATGCCGGCATCCCCATCTGGATTATGCTGCTGTGCTCGGCCACCATGGGCATCGGCACCAGCGTGGGCGGCGAGCGCATCATCAAGTCCGTCGGCCAGAGCATGGTCAAGCTCGAGAAGTATCAGGGCTTCTCCGCCGACCTCGCAGGCGCCGCAAACCTGCTGCTTGCCACCCTTACCGGTATCCCTGTGTCCTCCACCCACATCAAGACCTGCGCCATCATGGGCGTCGGCGCCGTCAAGCGCCTTTCGGCCATCAACTTTGGCGTGGTCAAGGACATGATGTTCACCTGGTTCTTCACCTTCCCCGCCTGCGGACTCATCAGCTTTGTCATGGCCAAGCTGTTCATGATGTTCATCTAGTCAAACCGAGCGTCCATCTGGACCGCAATACTTCGCCCATCCGTCTTCACCTCGAAAGGACCCACTCATGGCAAAGAAACCCGATTCGTTCTACTTTGACAACTACATCGCCTGCGCCGACCTCGCCGTCCAGGCCGCAGAGCTGCTCACCAAGATTTTTGAGAATTTCGATCCCGCGAAGATTCACGATATGCTCGACAAGATGCACGCGATTGAGCATGCGGCCGACAAGAAGCACCATGAGCTTGAAGACGCCCTGCTCACGGCCTTTATCACCCCGCTTGAGCGCGAGGACCTGGACCTGATGAGCTGCTCGCTCGACACCGTGCTCGACCGTATCGAGGGCGTCGTGCAGCGCGTCTACTTCACCAACATCCAGAGCATCCATCCCGATGCCATCGTGATCGCCCACAAGGTGACCGACGCCTGTCGCGCCATGAAGGACCTGATGGTCGAGCTGCCCAACTACCGCAAGTCCAAGACCCTGCGCGAACTCGTCATTCAGATCAACACCATCGAGTCCGAGGCTGACGAACTCTACATCAACGCTATGCGCAACCTGCATGTCAACGGCAAGGATCCGCTCGAGGTCATCGCTTGGCGTGACGTCTACGCCTTCCTGGAGTACTGCGCTGACTGCTGCGAGAATGTGGCCGATGTCGTGGATTCGATTGTCATGAAGAACAGTTAATTAGCGGTACGCATCCCACCGGCGAAGGCCCGGCACCTATTTCCTTTCTCGCTCCGGCTGCACGGCAGAGTCGTTCGAAAGGAAATAGGTGTCGGGCCTTCGCCTTGCGTACCACCATTGGGAACCTTGGCTAATAGGCGGAATGCACGGTGGCTTTGGTTGAAAGCGCCTTTGGCATCAGTCATGACTTTGGGCAGCGCTGAGCGTTTGGCTGGATGTTGCTCTGGGTAACCTTTGGTTATCTTTTATTTCGTTATTAAATTGTTGGAGGGCTTGTATGTCTTATTTGGATCTGGCTCGGTCTCGGTATTCTTGTCGTGAATTTGAGGCTCGGGCTGTTGAGCAGGCTGTGATGGATGCCATTGTTGAGGCTGGGCGTATTGCTCCTTCTGCTTGTAATAATCATCCAAGCCGCGTGATGGTGCTTGATACTCCGGAGTTGTTGGAAAAGGCAGCTGCTTGTCAGCCTCGGTTTGCTCGTGATGGGTCTATCTTTGGGGCTCCGCTTATCTTTCTTATTTGCAGCGTTACCGACGATGCCTGGGTGCGCCCTTATGACCAGATGAACTCCAGTGCCATCAACACCTCGATCGTCTGCGATCAGATGATGATGGAGGCCGAGGAGCAGGGCCTGGGTACGTGCTGGGTGTGTCATTTTAAGCCCGAGGTGGCCTGTGAGCAGTTCAGCCTGCCCGAGGGCATCTATCCCTATCACATGCTCGTCTGCGGCTATCCTGCCGACCATATCGCCGATCCTGAGCACCGCGAGGCCCGCACCATTCCCCTCCCCGACTTCCTCCTCAAGTAGATATTTGGGACATGCCTTAAAATCTACCTTTGACCGCTCACCCGTTCGCCGAGCTCTGTGCCCTCAAACGCAGGACTCGGCGTTTTGTTTTGCAGACTGCGTACAGCCACAAAAAAGGACCCGCAAACTGCAGGCCCTTTCTAGGCGCTAAATGATAGCTGGATGTTAGTCCAGGTCGTCGGCGGCGAAGTTGTCGATCGGTGCAAAGGGATCGGCAACGGGGATAACCGGCTCGGCGACGGGCAGCGGCTCGGCAGCAGGAACGGTCACAGCCGGAGAAGCGGCGGAACCGACCGGCGTGGAAGCCATGAGATCGGACGGGAAGGAGTTCTGAGCATCGTCCATGAAGTGCTGGATGAGCTTGAGGTACTCGGCCTTGAACTCCTCGCGGGAAGCCTTAAGACGGTCGATCTCCTCAAGCTCGGCCTGCTTCTCGGTCAGGGCCTGGCGGATGACCTCGCGGGCCTTGGCGTCGGCCTCGTTGCGGATGCGGTCAGCGTTCTCGTTGGCGTCGTTGACAATGCCCTCGGCGGTCTGCTGGGCAGCAATCAGAGCAGCGGAGATCTGGCGCTCCTGAGCGGAGAAGTCGGGTGCGGGAGCGGCCACGGGCGCGGCAGGGACGGCCTGAGCGGCAGCATCCTGAGCCTGAGCGAGCTGGGCCTGCGTGTCGGCGAGCTGCTGCTCGGCGGCGGTCAGACGACCCTTAAGATCGACAATCTTGGCAAGCATGGCATCGACCTCAGAGGACAGGGTCTCCAAGAAAACGTCGACCTCGGCGGGATCGTAGCCGCGCTTGGCCTCAGAGAAGGTCTGAGCCTGAATGTCAGCAGGGGTAATAGCCATAACAAGTTCTCCTTTATCTTCGCCTTGGCGCTGTGCGCCCGACGTGAGTTACTAAGCCAGTTTTATATGAGTATACCTATAAGAAGTTGCAGAACCAGCTTCTGCACCAACTGCAACGCAATAATCGCAACGACCGGTGAAAAATCGACGCCGCCCATGGGCGGGATAAACCGGCGGAACAAATTGAGCCAAGGGCCGCACACACTATCAAGAACAGCGGCGATATCCTGTAGCAATCCGCCCTGCTTCATAGGGATCCACGTCATAAGGCAGTAGACCACGATGAGCGTGGAGTAAAAGTTGAACAGCGTATTGACCAGCTGGACAATGGTGTAAATGTTGATGAGAATCTCCTCGTCTTGTCTTTACTTAAGGTAGCCGTCGGCACGGAGCTTTTTGAGGTCCGAATCCTTGACCTCGCAACCGGCGGGCAGCACCATAAACACGCGATCGCCCACCTCTTTGACCGTGGCACCCAGGCCGCAGGCAAAGCCGTAAGAGAAGTCCAGGACGCGCTTGGCGACCTCGGTACGAACGCCCACAAAAATCAGCGCGACAGGCTGCTTGGTGCGCACACGGCGCACGACGGTCTCCACGTCGTCATAGCTCTCGGGGCGCAGGACATAGGCCGGCAGCTGCG
>CAJKQY010000059.1:0-11640 GCA_905202145.1 uncultured Collinsella sp. | reverse complement strand
GGCTCGGCCTCCATCTGGAAGGGCACCATGCCCCAGTTCATCACGTTGGAGCGATAGCGCTTGGTGGCGTACTCGTGGACGATGTTGGCCAGACCGCCAATTACGCGCTGGCAGCTCGCAGCCTGCTCGCGGGCAGAACCGTCACCGGGCTTCTTGGCATAGAGCATGGAGCCGTACTCGGTCGCCTTGGCATCTGCCGCGACGCCCGCGCCGGCCAGCGCCTCAAACACGTCCGCAAGCTCGACATCGAGTGCCGCCAGGTTGCCTGCGGCCTCGCCGGCAACGCGGCGCTTCTCCACGGCGTCGACCTCCTTGGAACGACCCACGTAGGCCGGGTCGCGACGGCTGAGCGTAAACTCGGCCAGGCCCAGCGGGTTGGAGCGGAAGGAACTCGTCTCACCCGAGGGAATGAGCTCGTCAGTCGTGGTGACCGGGTCCATGATCTTGGAGCACACCTTGAGCAGGATATCGTCGCTGAGAGGTTCCATCGCGGGCCACGGCTTGATGTTGGGGCCTTCGACCAGCTCGTCGGCAGGCTCCGCCTTGCCAAAGCCCCAGTACACGCGCTTTTTGTACGGCGCGTCGTCAAAGGTGTACTCGCAGGCCTCGTCCCAAGTCTCCTCGGGCAGATCGGTCGCCGGCGTCAGGACGCCGCCGTTGGCAGCCGTCGCCGCAATGGAGCGAGCGTCCATCAGGGCCACGGCGCTCAGCTGGCCATTGCCCGGCTTGGAACCCTCGCGGTTGGGGAAGTTGCGCGTGGTGTGGCGGATGGACAGGCCGTTGTTGGCGGGTGTGTCGCCGGCGCCGAAGCACGGGCCGCAGAATGCCGTACGCACGATTGCGCCGGCCTCCATAAGGTCGTAGATATAGCCGCGGCGTGTAAGCTCGAGTGCCACGGGCTGGCTCGTGGGGTAGACCGACAGCGAGAACTCGCCGCAGCCGGTGTTGGCGCCCTTGAGCACGCGGGCGGCCTGAACCACGGAGTCGTAGTTACCGCCCGAGCAGCCGGCGATAACGCCCTGCTGCACGTGCAGCTTGCCGTCGACGATCTTGTCGAGCAGGCTAAAGTGCGTCTTGCCCTCGCCGATCTTGGCGGCCTCGAGCTCCACCTCATGCAGGATGTCCTCGAGGTTCTCGTTGAGCTCGTCAATCTCGAAGCCGTTGGAAGGATGGAACGGCAGGGCGATCATGGGCTTGATGCTCGACAGATCGACCTCGACGCAGCCGTCGTAGTAGGCAACATCGGCGGGCTTGAGCTCGCGGTAGTCGTCGCCGCGGCCGTGCATGGTCAGAAACGCGTGCGTGTCCTCGTCGGTGGCCCAGATGCTCGACAGGCAGGTGGTCTCGGTGGTCATGACATCGACGCCATTACGGTAGTCGGTCGTCATGCTCGCGATGCCGGGGCCCACAAACTCCATGACCTTGTTCTTGACGTAGCCCTTGGCAAAGACGGCGCGGATGATGGCGAGCGCCACGTCGTGCGGGCCGACGCCGGGGCGCGGGGCGCCCGTGAGGTAGATGGCGACGACGCCGGGATAGGCGACGTCGTAGGTGTCACGCAGCAGCTGCTTTGCCAGCTCGCCGCCGCCCTCGCCCACGGCCATGGTGCCCAGGGCGCCGTAGCGGGTGTGCGAGTCGGAGCCCAAGATCATCTTGCCGCAACCGGCGAAGTTCTCACGCATAAAGGAATGGATGACGGCGATGTGCGGCGGGACGAAGATGCCGCCGTACTTCTTGGCCGCGGAAAGGCCAAAGACGTGGTCGTCCTCGTTGATGGTGCCGCCCACGGCGCACAGCGAGTTATGGCAGTTGGTGAGCACGTAGGGCAGCGGGAACTGTTCCATGCCCGAGGCGCGCGCCGTCTGGATGATGCCAACAAAGGTGATGTCGTGGCTCGCCATGGCATCGAAGCGAATCTTGAGCGCCTCGGGATCTCCGGACGTATTGTGTGCCTGGAGGATCGAATACGCGATGGTGCCACGCTTGGCATCCTCGGGTGTCTGCGTAATACCGTGCTCGGCAGCCTCGGCCGCAGGCACAATCTCGCTGCCGCCGCGCAGGTAGATGCCGTCCTCGTACAGCTTAACCATACTGTCTCCCACTCTGCCCGAAAGGCTCGGGCGCATAGCATACATTCGTTCAATATCGTGCCATAGAACGGTTGCGAGTGGGTTGCGAATCTACACGTTCACTTTATCTCGGTAAAGTAAAGGACGAGCCGGGCGAGGGCTGGCAGATTTAGTGCAAGGTAGTCATTGGGGACGTTCTTAAACGACTAGTCAAACAAGAACGTCCCCAATGACTACCGCCGGAGCGAGGCAACGCCGCAGGTAGAGGACGGACAGCGAGCGACGTCCAGAGCGAACAAGTTGGCATGAAAAAGGCAAGGCATAGACCTTCTGGTCATGCCTTGCCTTTTGAATGACAAATTGTCGCTCTGGGCGGCACGCAGCGTCGAGCCGTTACGCGGTTTGGCAAAACCGCGTAACTACAAATCTCCGCCGGCGCCCAAAAGCTTGCGCATGACTTGCTCGGGGTTGACTGAGCCGTCGCGCGGGGCCAGGGCGGTGATCTTCTTTTGCATCTTGTACTCGTGCAGCTCGTCCTCGAGCTGGCGTACGCGGGCGCGGAGTTTTTCGTTCTCGCGCTCGCGCTCCTCGGCACGCTCCTTCATATCGAGGATGCGCACCACGCCAGCGAGGTTAATGCCCTCGTCGGTCAGTTGGTTGATGAGCTCCAGGCGCTCGATATCGGCATGCGAATACAGGCGCGTGTTGCCGCCCGAGCGCTGGGGGTTCACCAGGCCCTTGGACTCGTAGACGCGCAGAGTCTGCGGATGCATGCCGGTCAGCTCGGCCGCCACGCTGATCATGTACAGCGGTTTGTTCCTATTGTCCTCGGCCATGCTACCTGACCCCTTTCCGTCTCGTTATCGTCCATCATAAGCCCGCGGGCGCGGGCGTGCGCCACGACCGCCCTAGAACGTCGCCTTGTAACGGTTGACCTTCTCGCGATAATCGCGCGTGTCGGCCTCGCGCAGCTTGGTCATGGCATCGCGCTCATCGTCGGACAGGTTCGAGGGAACCTGCACCTTGATCTCGACGAGCAGCGCACCCGTGCGGCCACGGTGCTTAACGTCGGGCGCCCCCATTTCCTTAAAGCGGAACTTCTTGCCCGTCTGGGTGCCAGCGGGCACCTTCAGACGAACCGTCGCGCCGCCGGGCGTGGGCACATCAACCGTACAGCCGAGCGCCGCCTCGTAGACCGAGATCGGCACCTCCATGGTCACGTCGGCACCCTTGCGCTTAAACAGCGGATGCTCCTCCACGTGCGTGGTCACGACCAGGTCGCCGCGCTCGCCGCCGGCAACGCCGTACTCGCCGCGACGTTTGTAACGCAGCTTGCCTCCGTCGACCGCGCCCGCAGGCACCGAGACCGTAATGGTCTGCTGCTCGCCCGTCGAGGGAATGCGGTAGGTAACCTTGTGCGTCACGCCGCGAAACGCGTCCTCGGCCGTCACATCGACGGTCAGCGACAGGTCGCCGCCCTTGCGTGCGCGGTTGCGGCCCGCGCCCGCACCGGCAGCACCCGCGGCACCGGCAAAGCCCGAGCCCCAGTCGCTGCCCCAGGCGCCGTTGCCGCTGAAGATGCTGTCGAAGATATCGCCCCAACCGCTCGCGCCGGCACCGGCGCCGTAGCCACCGCTATACGCGCCGCCCGCGCCCGGCATGCCGCCGAACATGAGCATCTGGTCGTACTCTTTGCGCTTCTTCTCGTCCGAAAGCGTCTCGTAGGCCTCACTAATCTCCTTAAACTTGGCCTCGTCGCCGCCGGCATCGGGGTGATATTTTTGCGCGAGCTTGCGAAACGCGCTCTTGATCTCTTTGTCGGAGGCGCTCTTGGATACGCCCAGGATGTCATAGAAGGTTTTGCCTGCAGCCATCGTAGCTCCTCTCCTGTTATATCCGCCGCCCCTGCGGACGGCGGCTCATGCTTTCATATGGCACTAGGCCAGAAAGGGCCCCGGGTGTTGCCCCGGGGCCCTTCTCAATTACTCCTCGGCGCTCTCGGCCGTATCGGCCGCGGCATCCTCGGGCGCCGCTTCGGGCTCCGGTGCGGGGCGCTTATCGCCACCGTAGGTCACCGTCACCATCGCGGAGCGCAGGATGCGGTCCGCCATGCGGTAGCCCTTCTGGTACACGTCGTTGACGGTCTCGTCGTACTGCGATGCGTCCTCGACACGCCCCACGGCCTGGTGCTCGAGCGGATCGAACGCCTCGCCCTTGGGGTCGATGGGCTCAACGCCCTCGTGCGCAAACACATCAAGCAGCTTGGCATGCACCGCGTCAACGCCATCGACGAACTGCTTAAAATCGTCGGAAAGCTCCTGGCTACGGGCATGGTCGATTGCACGCTCGATATCGTCAACCACCGGCAGCAGCGCAGTGACGAGCTTCTCGGTCGCGCGCTCGCGCTCGGCGATGCGCTCGTTGGCGGTGCGGCGACGGAAGTTCTCCCAGTCGGCCTGCAGACGGGCGGTGCGCTCGGTGGCGTCCTTTGCCTTGTCCTCGGCGGCCTTCTGAGCCTCTGCCGCAGCATCGAGTTCGTTGCGCACGTCGGCAAGCTCCTTTTGGGCCTGCTCGAACTTGAGCTTAAAGTCGTTGTCGGCGGCTTCCTCACCGGCGCGGATAGCGGCTTCCACCATCTCGTCCTCGGTCATCGTCGCCTCCTTGTTGGAATCCTCTACCTGGTTCTCGGCAGCCTCGGCGGCCTCGGTCTCGTTGACCTCGGTATCGTCGACGGCCTCTACGGGAATCTTCACGTCCTTCTCCTCAGAGTCAACGGGGGCGGCGCCAGCGGCAGCCGCCTCCGTGCGAGCTTTACGGGCGGACATGATTACTTGTCCTCGTCGTCCACAACCTCGTAGTCGGCGTCGACAACGTCATCGTCGGCAGGCTGGGCACCGGCGGCGCCGTCGGTCTGCTGCTGAGCGTCGGCGTAGACAACCTGAGCCAGCTCGTAGGCCACAGACTGCAGGGACTCGCCAGCGGCCTTGATGGCCTCGACGTCAGAGCCCTCGAGCGCCTTCTTGGCGTCGGCGATAGCGGCCTCGGCCTTGGACTTCACGTCAGCGGAAACCTTGTCGCCCAGCTCGTTGAGGGTCTGCTCGGTGGAGTAGCACAGGCTATCGGTCTGGTTGCGGACCTCGACCTCTTCCTTCTGCTTCTTGTCCTCCTCGGCATGAGCCTCGGCGTCCTTGACCATACGATCGACTTCGTCGTCGGACAGAGCGGTGGAGCCGGAGATAGTGATCTGCTGCTCCTTGCCGGTGCCCTTGTCCTTAGCGGAAACCTTGACGATGCCGTTGGCGTCGATGTCGAAGGTGACCTCGATCTGCGGCACGCCGCGGCGGGCAGCCGGGATACCGGTCAGCTGGAACTTACCGAGCGACTTGTTGTCGCGGGCAAGCTCACGCTCGCCCTGGAGCACGTTGATCTCGACGCTGGTCTGGTTGTCGGCAGCGGTGGAGTAGACCTCGGTCTTGGAGGTCGGGATCGTGGTGTTGCGATCGATCATCTTGGTCATGATGCCGCCCATGGTCTCGACGCCCAGCGACAGCGGGGTAACGTCGAGCAGCAGGATGCCCTCGACGTCACCGGTGAGCACGCCGCCCTGGACGGCAGCGCCGTCGGCAACGACCTCGTCGGGGTTCACGGACATGTTGGGCTGCTTGCCGGTCATGGTCTTGACCAGATCCTGGACAGCGGGCATACGGGTGGAGCCACCGACGAGGATGACCTCAGTCAGATCGGAGAGCTTAAGCTTGGCGTCGCGCAGGGCGTTGGTGACAGGCTGCTTGCAGCGCTCGAGCAGGTCGCGGGTGATCTTCTCGAACTCGGCGCGGGTCAGCGTGTAGTTGAGGTGCAGCGGGCCGGACTGGTTCATGGTAATGAACGGCAGGTTAATGGTGGACTGCTGCGCCGCGGAGAGCTCCTTCTTGGCGTTCTCGGCAGCCTCCTTCAGACGCTGCAGGGCCATGGGGTCCTGACGCAGATCGACGCCGTTCTCCTGCTGGAACTTGTCGGCCATCCAGTCGATGACGCGCTGATCCCAGTCGTCGCCGCCCAGGTGGTTGTCGCCCGAAGTGGACAGAACCTCAAACACGCCGTCGGCGAGGTCGAGGATGGAGACGTCGAAGGTGCCGCCACCCAGGTCGAAGACCAGGATGCGCTGGTCGGTGCCCTGCTTGTCCAGGCCATAGGCCAGGGCAGCAGCGGTCGGCTCGTTGACGATACGCTTGACGTTGAGGCCGGCGATCTTACCGGCATCCTTGGTGGCCTGACGCTGGGCGTCGTTGAAGTAGGCCGGGACGGTGATGACGGCGTCGGTGACGGTCTCGCCCAGATACTTCTCGGCGTCGGCCTTCATCTTTGCGAGCGTCATGGCGCTCACCTGCTCGGCGGTGTAATCCTTGCCCTCGATGTCGACGACGGCACGGCCACCCTGGCCCTCCTTGACCTCATACGGCACGGTCTTGATCTCGGAGGTGCACTCGGAGTACTTGCGGCCCATGAAGCGCTTGATGGAGAACACGGTGTTCTTGGGGTTGGTGACAGCCTGGTTCTTAGCGGCCTTACCCACGACGCGGTCGCCGTCGGCACGGAAGCCCACGACGGACGGGGTGGTGCGGTCGCCCTCGGCGTTCACAATAATGGTCGGAGAACCGCCCTCGAGGACGGCCATAGCGGAGTTAGTAGTACCAAGGTCGATACCAAGAATCTTACTCATTAGAAATTCCCTCTCTCTTTTGCGTTCGCGCCGCCTCGACGGTCTGTCGCGCGGCGCTTCGGCTTGTCTTTCAGGATGTAGTGTATCCCCTTATGGGCCGGAATATACAAAATCTAAGTCAATTCATATAAGATTTCTTATTGCTGAGAGTTTAGGTTCTTAAATGCGCAGGTAGATGCGCTGAATGAGTTCTCGGCAAATCTATTGAGATCTATGTAGAGATGGCTGAGGTTTGCGTCCGGGGGTGCCTGGGGGCCGTCTTGCGGAAAGTTCATCCCGGTTTGAGCGTGGATTCCGGGTCGCAGTTTCCGTCTGAAGGCTCAACCGGAAACCGTATCCCGTTTTGAGAGCTGATACCGGCTCGCATTTTCCGCTAGCGGGCCTAACCGGAAACTGCAACCCGTTTTTCGACAAAATAATGGGATGCGGTTTCCGCAAGCACGCTCAATCGCCCTATATTTCAAGTCACCTTTAGCTAACATTTGCGCAGCTCAACGGCCCCACCTGCGCATTTTTTAGTAAACCTTGGCATACTCGGCGAACGGTATGAAGATGCCGGTCAGAGGGTATTGCAAACGGTCGCTCCCGTGGTATGTTTTTGCCCGAATCAAACCGGCGCGCATCGCCTGTAGCGTCGGTCAACAGAGAGGAAACTACCATGGCTCATCCCGTAATTGATGCCGACGAGTGCATCGCTTGTGGCGTTTGCGTCGACTCCTGCCCCGCTGGCGTTCTAGAGCTCCAGGACGTCGCTACCGTCGCTGACGAGGACTCCTGCGTCGCCTGTGGCGCTTGCCAGGACGCTTGCCCCGCTGGCGCGATCACCGAGATCGTCGAGGAGTAACAACTCCCCCACTTGCACACTCACAAGTACACCGTGCACAAAAAAGGAGGCCTCCGCATCGCCGCGGAGGCCTCCTTTTGCATTCGTCGTTACTAGGACAGGTCGTCTTCGTAGGGCATCAGATCTGCCAGATAGCCCTTTTCCTTGAGCATAGCCTCGATCTCGTCGAGGGTTTGCTCGTCTTCTGCCGCAATGCGGTGGAAGTGATAACCGCTGGTTACCGTCAGCAGCGGAAAGCTCTTGCCGCTCTCGATATCGTGCAGGTAGCGCTCGACATCGCGACGATTGCGGATGTCCAGGTCGGCCGTGATCTTGCCGTACACGCGGTGGTTGACGATCACGTTGAGCACGGCGCCGCCCGCGTCGACGATGCTCGTGAGCTCATCGCCCGCCTGCTCCACGCCGTGGCGAACCTTGACCAGACGCGTGGGCACAGCCGGGCTGCTCGCCGCCTCCTGTAGCACGTAGCCGCGATTGGTCGCCACGATATCGTGCCCATCGGCGCGCAGCAGAGCGATGTCTTGCACGACAATCTGGCGGCTCACACCCACCTCGCGGGCAAGTGCGCTGCCCGAAACGGGCTCCTTGGCTTCCTCGAGCACGCCCATGATGGCACGGCGACGCTCGCGGGCGTCCATTATTTACCGTCCAACAGACGCAGGTGCTTAAGCGAGAGGTCGAGGATCGGCGCGGAGTGCGTCAGGGCGCCCGAGCTAATGTAGTCGACACCCAGATCAGCCAGGGCTCGGATATTGTTGGCGTCCACGTTGCCCGAGCACTCGGTCTTGGCGCGACCGGCGATAAGCTCAATCGCAGCAGCCATGTCGTCGTGGGTCATGTTGTCGAACATGATGATGTCGGCGCCGGCCTCCACAGCCTCGCGCACCATGTCCAGGTTCTCGCACTCGATCTCGACCGTCGTGGTAAACGATGCGTGAGCGCGCGCCATCTCAATCGCGCGTGCCACGCCACCGGCGGCGTCGATGTGGTTGTCCTTGAGCATGACGGCCGTCGACAGGTTATAGCGGTGGTTGCTGCCGCCGCCGATCTCGACCGCTGCCTTCTCGAAGACGCGCATGCCCGGCGTGGTCTTGCGCGTGTCGACAAGCACGGTCTTGGTGCCCACGAGCGCAGCCGCCATCCGATGCGTGTAAGTAGCGATGCCGCTCATGCGCTGCAGGTAGTTGAGCGCCACACGCTCGCCCGAAAGCAGCACGCGCGCGTCTCCGCGCACCTGGCCCACGTGATCGCCAGCGTGCACCTCGTCGCCGTCCGTGACATCAAACACCACGGAGCTCTGCGGATCCAGCAGCTCAAAGGTGCGGGCGAACACATCCAAGCCCGCGATGATGCCATCGGCCTTGGCGATAAGCTCCACCGTGGCGGGACGCGCCGTGGGACACACGCTCGCTGTGCTCACGTCCTCAAACGTGATGTCCTCGCGCAGAGCCTGCAGAATCAGATCATCGACGACGAGCTTCATGGTAATGGGATTCATGGTCTACTCCTCCACGGCCTGCGTGCCGGCGGCACGGGCCAAATCATCGATTGCCAGGGGGTCGGCGCTCAGGGCGCGGTGACGCCCGTCAAGCGCGGGCTCACCGGCCTGCTCCACGGCCAGCGACTTGCCGGTACGCATGTACCACGCGGCGCGGCGGCCCCAGACCAGTGACTCGAGCAGGCTGTTAGAAGCCAGGCGGTTCTTGCCGTGCACGCCATTGCAGGCCGTCTCGCCGGCGGCGTAGAGCTCGGGCATCGAGGTGCGGCCGTCCTTGTCGACCCACACGCCGCCCATAAAGTAGTGCTGCGTGGGCGTGACGGGAATGGGCTCGTCCAGGATGTCGCACCCGTCCTCCAGGCAGCGCGCGCGGATATTGGCAAAGTGCCCGGTCACCACGTCGCGCTCAACGGGGGCAAAGCTCAGCCACTCGTGCTCGGTGCCGTCCTGCTTCATCTGCTCGCGAATAGCAGCGGCGACCACATCGCGCGGCTGCAACTCGTCGGTAAAGCGCTCGCCGGCGGCGTTGAGCAAAATCGCGCCCTCGCCGCGGCAGCTCTCGCTGATCAGGAACGTACGGCCCGGCTGCGGCGAGAACAGTCCCGTGGGGTGGATCTGCACGTAGTCCAGGTGCTCCATCTTAATGCCATGCTCCTGAGCAATGTAGCAGGCATCGCCCGTGAGCTGCGGGTAGTTGGTCGAATGGTCGTATACGCCGCCGATACCGCCCGTTGCCCACAGCGTATGGCGGGCATGGATCTTAAACGGCTTACCGGCATGCACGTCCTCGGCGGCATTTGCCAGCTCGTCGGCGGGGCGAGCCGAATCGTCCTCGTCCACGGCAACGGCGACGACGCCGGTGCACACCGTGGCGCCATCGCGCTCGGCGGTCAGGATGTCGGTCATGGCAACGTGTTCGAGAATCTGCACGTTGTCCAGCTTGCGGACAGCCTGGAGCAGCTTGGTCGTAATCTCCTTGCCCGTAATATCGGCATGGAAGGCGATGCGCGGTCGGCTGTGAGCGCCCTCGCGGGTAAAGTCAAGGCTGCCGTCGGCCTTGCGCTCAAAATCCACGCCCATGGCCAGCAGGTCGTTGATGACCGAACGGCTCGAGCGAATCATGATGTCAACACTCTCGCGGCGGTTCTCGTAATGGCCGGCGTGCATGGTGTCCTCAAAGAAGGCATCGTAGTCAGAGCCTTCGGGCAGTACGCAGATGCCGCCCTGCGCGAGCATCGAATCGCACTCGTCAACAGCGCCCTTGGAGAGCATGATTACGCGCGTGCTCGTCGGCAGATTGAGGGCCGCGTATAGGCCTGCCACGCCGCAGCCGGCAATGACGACATCGCACTCCATGTCGGAGTATTGCTTGGTTTCCATAGGAATCCTCTCCCTTGTAATGTGACATAAGGGACCGCCCCTCATGTCACATCGTTCTAGCGCGCCGCGTACTCGAGCATGCGGTCGAGCGTGAGCTTGGCCTGATCGGCGGCCTCGTCCGACACGCCAATCTGCACCTCGCCCTCGCCCGTCTCCAGGCAGTGCACGAGCTTTTCGAGCGTGATGAGATCCATGTTGACGCAGGTGGGCTGCACCGCAGGGAAGTAAAACTTCTTGCCGGTGCCCTGGCAGCGGCGCTCGAGTTCGTAGAGCACGCCGCGGACCGTCACGATGATGAACTCGCTGGCGTCCGACTCCTCGGCATACTTGATGATGCCGGCAGTAGAGCCGATGTAGTCAGCCTCGGCCAGGACGTCGGCCTTGCACTCGGGGTGCGCCAGCACGAGCGCGTCGGGATGCGCCTCCTGCGCGTCGACGATCTGCTCGACGGTAATGATGTGATGACGCGGGCAGTAGCCGTTGTTGAGGATGACGTGCTTTTGGGGCACCTGCTCGGCCACAAAGCGGCCCAGGTTCTGGTCGGGAATGAACAAGATGTGCTGCTGCGGCAGCTCGGAGACAATCTTGACGGCGTTAGAGCTGGTAACGCACACATCACTCCAGCTCTTGATCTCGACCGTCGAGTTGACGTAGCACACCACGGCCAGGTCGTCGCCATACTCGGCGCGCGCCGCGTCGACCGTCTCGCGCTTGACCATGTGCGCCATGGGACAGTCCGCGCCCGGCTCGGGCAGCAGCACGGTCTTGGTGGGATTGAGCAGCTTGGCGCTCTCGCCCATAAACTCCACGCCGCACAGCACGATCGTCTGCTGCGGCAGGCTCTTGGCGAGCTTTGCCAGGTAGAAGCTGTCGCCGACGTAATCGGCAACGGCTTGGACCTCGGGCGCCACATAATAGTGCGCCAGGATCACTGCGTCACGTTGGGTTTTTAGCTGATGAATGGCCTCGACGAGCTCTGCGGGCACCAGTGCCGCGCGCTCCGTTGCCGTCGTTGCCGATGCCAGGCCGGCCGCGATATCGCGTGCAAGCTCCGATGCATCCATGTTCGCGCTCTGTGCCATCAAGGCCCCTCTCTTTTGGCGAATCTTGGGGCTTTAGTATGACACCT
>CAJKQY010000058.1:0-12406 GCA_905202145.1 uncultured Collinsella sp. | reverse complement strand
CCCGCCGAAGCGGGTCATTTTCAGAGCGGGAGTTCCCCGGTTGGTTCGTCTGGCAATTTCCAGTAAACAAAAGTACCCCGGTGGTTCCTGCGATCAACGATCCCCTCATCAGCTAGGCGCTTCAACGCCCTACCGACGCGACCAGAATGGCTTGATGGGGCACGCAGCGCCGCCGTCACGTCCGTCGCGGTAAACCTGCCGTCATAGCCAGGCTTATCCCACGGGTACTGGCCAGTGGACGCATTGCCAGGCAACAGGAGGATGTCGCGCACCGGTTCATAGTACGAGCCGCGATCGACGAATTGAGCCGTCTCAGCTTTCGCCGCAGCAAAGGTCTCGTCGTCCAGGTTGAAACCGACGCCAGAGCGGTACAGGTGACGAACCTCGAGCCAGAACTGGATCAGCTGATCCTCATCCGCCCGAACAGCGCAGCCTTTGACGTTATCCCACTCCCACCCGAGCAGCTCGTTAACGCGAGCAATGTCGATAGGGGCGACGAGGGTAATGGTCGGGAAGCGGGACGCCGCCGTCTCGTCCTTCAGGTAGTCGCGCTTGTTCACCGTGGCACCCATCACCATCTGGCGCTTTTTGGCGATCACCGCCTTCTCGTTTTCAGGACGCCACTCATCCACGTTGCGCTCCACGAACGCCTTGATTTCATCGGGGTCGTTTTTCTTCATCATGCCCGACACTTCACCCAGCTCGTTAAACCAGCGCATGACCGCAGGGCGCACGCTGTCCTTACTCGAAGGGTTGATAGACACACCCTGCCCGAACGCACCAGGCAGCAGGTCGAACAGAGCGCGAAAGAACGCCGTCTTAAACCAGTTGTTAGCCTCGGAGTAGAGGCAAGGAACGTACTTGTTCGACACAGCCCCTTCCTCAACAGCGGTGATCGCCGCAATCAGCAGTCCACGCAGCAGAGCCGAGCGCAGCGCCTCCTTACCAGGTGCGACAGGTACGCAGTCCAGCACGGCATCGACGCGAGGAGAACCGTCCCACTCGCGGGAACCGAGGAGGCGGGCAACAGGGTGGTAGGGAGCGGAACGGGCAACGTAGAACATGAAATCGTCAACAGCCTGACGTTTCAGGCCAACCTCGGCGCTTTTGTTCAGTATCCAGGCGCGGGCACCATGCTCGTCCGGTTCGACCAGAGAGCCGCTATCAGCCCATGAGAGCTCATTCTTGAAGGTCATGAGGTTAAGCTCCATCCGGGCACCATTGCGGTAGAGCAACCAGCGGAGATTGTCGGCGTGATTGAGGACGTCCCAGCGCCCAGAGCCAGCATCAGTGATCAGCGGCGGGACATACCGCAGTGGATACTCATTGCCGAAATTTACCGATCGCTTTTCAGCCGCCTGAATGCGGAAACCGTCGCGGGTCGGGCTACCGGTGAGCCCATCCCACTCATTGAACGGGACAGGAGGCAGAGAACCACCCATGAACGCAGGGCGCTCGGTCTTGGCGGCAGCTTTGGCCTTGGCGGCGGCGATCTGCGTTACAGTGGCTACAGCAGCGCCAGAATTATCATCATGATTAGGCAATTTTACATCCTCAAAATTGACATCGAATCTTGAGGAGCCCTACAACGGCGGGACTTTACGGGGAAAACACCCTTTGCACGCGCTGGAAAGTTCGCGTACAATTCAAGCTGGATTGCCACCCAACCTGTTGTTAGAATCGGTGTCTTCCACGGTTCCCGCCGCGAAAGCTCCTTAAAGTTTTAACAACAACAGCTTTAAAGAAAATGACCCGTCTGCCAGGACGGGTTTTCTTTTTCAGCCGCGTCATCATACCGTTACATTCCCCCCTGTACCAGCACACAACGATCCAACCACGCGAAACGCGATCCAGCTCCAGCCTTACAGCCGCGTAGCCTCTACCACTTATCCACGGGCCAGCTCCGCCGCAAAATACTTGTCCACAGAAACTGTCCACAGGCACCCCGGCGACGCAACGCCGTCGCCCCTCAGCGCACGACAATTGCACTACGTCAAATTCGACGCGCACGACAAAACGCATTACACTCCGCAAGACAAACAGCACGACAAATAGCACGACAAATAGCACGACACGGAGATGCTAGCCCATGCGAGAGAAAACGAAAACCCTGACCGTTCGACTGCCCGTCAGCCTGATCGAGCGCATCGAGCAGCGAGCGGAGAAAACCAAAGTAACCCGCACAGATGCCGTCATAGAGGCGCTCGTCGCCGGACTCGGCACGAAGCCTGAAGGGATGGACACCAAACTTTTGACTGCCATCGAGGCGCTGCGGTCAGAGGTCAGGGCGCTGGCCGGAGGCGGGAAAAATGCACGACAGTTTGCACAACAAACCGCACGACAAAGCGCACGACAGATAGTCCCCCGGGGAGCCGATCCACGCTTCCAGGCCGTCAGCGATGAGGCCGACCAGCTGATCGTCAGCATGACCGGGGAGAACGCCACCCTGCCCGCCATCGCGTCGGCGCTGAACGCAGCCGGGTACCGGACAGCGACGGGGCAGGAGTGGAACACCAGCCGCGTCCGGGACTACCGCCATAAGCTGCGGGAGAGTGGTCTATTGTGCTGAGTTAGCAGTCCTAAGTGAGGTAATTAAATATGATAAAATGCAGCCTTAAATTATTTATAAGGAAAGTCAGTGGCTATCGGAGATGATGCAATCCGGGATGCTTTCTACATCTTCACGCAACAAGCTGCGGAAATGGATGATAAGGGGCTCCCTCAAGAAGTCTGGGAGACTCCTTGTTTCACTTATTTGATGACTAAAAAACAATTCAATCAGATGAAGGTTGTTTGTCAGAGAAACGGCTGGGATTTGCCTACGTCGCCAGCAATACCAATTACTTGGGCTATGTTTAGGCATGTGCTATCTGCACGTAACTCGAAGGATAAATTAAGTTGGCAGGAGTGTGCGGAAATTTTGGCTACTGCATTTTCAGTGCAGAGTAACGTCTACGTTAACAGGGATTATTCTGAGCAGACTATTGTGCTGAATGCTGCTCGTCGTATTAACGTCGCTGGGGCTGGTTTTTTCGCAATGGCGATAGTTGATGTCTCTGAAAACAATTTGGCCCCCGTAACTGCATACCATGCAACGGAGGCCAAGTGTAGAGCTATACAGCGAGGGTGATAGGAAGGACGCCCATTTAAGCAGTTCTCCTCAATTTAATGAGAATGAACCATAACGCCTAAATATTTCCCTTCATTGGTTCCTTTCGGATCTAGCAGCATCGGCGGTTTTCTGCTGTCTATCAAATTCGCTATTGGTCAGGAGTTTTAGCTCCTTACTGCTGACTACAGAATAATTTACGTATCTGTAGAACGCTCTTGCAGTAAAATAATTCTATACGGATTACAGCTAAGATTCAACCAAAAGTGGAATGATAATGCTCTCCTGAACTCAATGAGCCCGCGTCACCTGTGGCTTTAGCCGTAGCCATCTAGCGTATCCAGCCTCTGCGTCAGCGTGGCCTGATCTGACGCAGAGGAGCGACGGCCTACGCCGCCGCATCTAACCAAGGCAGCATCGCCGCCCTGATCAGCTCCACGTCGGCCTCGTCCATGGTCAGCAGCACCATGCCGTCCACAGGAGGCAACCCGGCGTACTCCACGCAGCCGGTCACGTTGAACGCTTCAACCATCAGCGCGGTGGCCACAGCCTCCCTTTCGACGCCGCACGCCCACTCGTAGTGAGCAGACGCCGGATCGGCATTCACGAACCGGCTCGCCTGAGCGGTGAACACAGCAGTGCCAGCCCACGAACACTCGAAGGGCGATCGAGCGAGCACCACCGAGCCCTCCTGCGTCTGCTGGCTAGGCAGCGGGGAGAAGTTCGGCAGCGATCCATGAGCAAACCCGTCGAGCGACCAGCCCCCCATCTCAGAAGCGATCACCTCAAGGGCGCGACGGGTCGCGGCAGCGCGTAATTCAGTCTTTGATTTCATGTGCCCTCCTTACGGGCGAAAAAAAGCCCGACACCAAAACGGTGCCGGGCTTGAGTGTGCTGCTGGAAACCAAACCAGCTGCAGGATAGCGTCACGACCGCAGCGGCGGTGCGTCGCTTTAATCCGTCTCTGCAAAAAAGCGGCGATAGTGTCTCGAAAGTCGGTCGCAAAAGCCAGAGCGGCGGTAGCAGGAAGGGTGTCCCGAAAGGCGCACCATTCGGACACGCCACTCAGCCCCGCTCAAGCCGGGCATGACGCACCGCGTGCCGGAGCAGCTCACGCGCCCGATCCTCGCCCTCCTCAACCAGCACGTCGAACCAGTCGAGGTTATCGCGGGGCTCGAAGCGGTTCAGGCCGTCGAACGACACCACCGACGCCCCTGGAATTGTCGGGACCGGCTCGCGATCGTCGCCATAGGCCGCTTTATGCGCCAGCCGGTACGCCTCTCCCGCGTCCGGTACAAGCATCACCTCAACATCAGGCCAGAACCGACGCAGCGACGCCACGCAGCTGCCGAACCCGGCGATCGAGAACGCAGCGCAGACCGCCACCTTGCCACGGCTCAGGTGGTGCAGGGCGAACGCCGTAGCGAACCCCTCACAGACGAACAGAGGCGAGTAGGGCGCGTGCGGGGAGCCGTCGAGCACGTCCATGAACCCCGGCATCGGGTAGAAGCCGCCCTGCTTGCGGGTACCCGCCGGAGAGAACTTCGAGCCAGTGAGCTGGGAACCCTCAGCCGAGCAGCGCCCGCAGATGGCCTCCAGGCCGTCAACATACAGCTGACGGGCGGCGTCGAACTTGTAAACCGGAATCAGGAGGCAATCAGACCAGTAAGCACGCGGATCGAACGATCGAAACATCCCGCCAACACCAAGATCTGTGCTGAGGGCGGGCAGCTGGACGCCACCCGCAGCCGCCAGAGCGGTCTTTTTGCGCCAGTATGGGGTAGACGCAGGATCCCCTCCCTTCGCCAGCAGCTTGACCGCAGCACGCGCAGCAGCATCACCCTTCTTGTCGCGTTCAGCCTTTGCCTTCGCTGTGGCCTCACGGGACAACCGCAGCCGTTCAGCGCGATCGACGTCGGACTGGACAGAAGCGCGACCGTTGCGCCATTCGACGCCGGAGAAATTGAGGAAAGCCTGAGCGGCGAATGTATCCAGGTCGCCTTTTAAAAACGACCTGTACTGCTGGCGATGGCGATTCTCGCCTCGCCCATGTCGAGTGGACCAGGCCTCGATAGCTGCCAGCCCGTCCTCGCCGCAGAGAGACGCCCAGCAACCAAGAGCCAGGCAGAGACGCACCCATTCGTCTCGATCAGCCGGAGCACCCGCAGCCGATACGGCACGCCAGAACAGGCCCGGATCCTCTTTCAGATGGGTAGTGTCGAAATCAACGAACGCCATCAGCAGCCCTCCCCGGACGACGCTGGTCGGCAACGAAGCGTTTGATCTCGGGATTGCCAGCCAGCCAGTAATGCCCGCCACGGAGGGAGCGCCCTGCCGGAGTCGGCACGATCCCCCGCGAACTTAGCCGCGAGAGCGTGCGCAGCGACACGTTCAGCAGCGCAGCGAGGTCAGCGGTATAGATTCGTTTTTTCATTGGGAGTACCAGATAGGTGCCCCCCTCAGCTTAACGGGCATCGGGGGGCGGGAGTGACGATTATCGATAAAGCCGCCATTGAGGACTTACCGCATAGCGGCAGGACAGCAGCCCTTCTCGCTTACTCGCACCTGCCAAGGACGAAGCGCGCATCCTCGTTTACAACCCCGCCTCGTTGGGGAGGAGGGAAAGCGGCACCGGGCGATCCGGTTTCATGTTTCCCAACTGCTCGTCAGGAATCAGTAAGACAAGCGTAACACAATTAACGCCAAAGTGGCGTTTTTTGTGAGATACTAAAAAAGACTCATAGCCAGTGCTGGCGCGGTCTGGCGACCATTTCGACGCAGGGGGAGCAGTGAACGACGATAACGACACGAACGAATCGACGCAGCCGAACCCGGCAGCACTCGAACGCGTAAGCGCGACTGAAAAATTCCCCGAGCAGCTCCCCGGCGTTTTGTTCGTCACCTGCCCCGGCGGGTGCTCCCTCCGGGTCGAGGCATGCCGACAGATTTATGAGCAGAGCCACCTCGATCGCACGATTGAAAACCCCCACCTCGAGTGCCACCGGTGCCCCACTGGCCTCGCGCTTTGGGTCGGTACCGAACAGCCCCCTGACGCACCACTGACCACCCCGGCAGACACCCGTAAGCTCTGCCCCCGTTGCAGCCGGAAAGACAACCGCCTGATCGCCCCCAATAAGCCCGGTTCGAGCCTGTGCGTCTCCTGCTGGAACCGCGAACGCGAAGCCACCATCGGAGCCAACGCACGCGGGAGAGTCAACCGCACCCCACCGTTCGTCTCGCCGTTCCTGATCGGCATCGGCGATGGCTGGCAGGTCTGGTACGGCATCCACCAGGGCGAGGCGCTCGTCCGCGCCATGCGAGCCAACCCGGGCGCACGGTTCCACGATCGCCGACCAGGCCCGGTCGGGCAAACACGCCGCGACGGTTTCGTGTACTACTGCCCCGAACACCGCGAGCCCCTGCGCTGGAACGGTGGCGACGGGCACGCCGGAGAGGTGGAGCTTGCTTGTCCCAGGTGCCAGCCATGGGCGGCACCCCTCAGCGTCGCCCCCACGTTTCAGACGGTCAGCTTCCAGACACCGCATGACGCCGCGCACCAGTACCGGAACGCCACCCTGCCAGACAACGCGGTCTGGACATCGTCGGTCTGCGCTGATTGCAAAGCCGCGCCCCTGGTGATCAGCAAGGCACCGGTCAAGGGCAAGCCGCGACGGGAGATCGTCGTCTCCTGCCCGTCCTGCGACTCCAGCGCATCAGCCAGGCCCGGAGGCAGGACATGGACAGACGAGCACATCGCGGTGCCCGAGTTCGCGCAGAACGAGACGCGCAGCCTGGCGAAGATCCCCGTTATTTTGCCGCAGAGGGAGCAGCCGCAGCTGCTCAAAAGACCAGGGACAGGGCGCGGTCCAGGACGCCCCCGCAAGCGCATCCCCCTGACCCTCGACCGGGTACCAGAGAGCCGGTTCAACCGCCTCGCCCTTTCCGTCCTTGCCGCCGTCGGGCGCTGGGACTACATCAACGACATCATCCGGCGCATCGATCGGGACCGCGGCGACGCCGCCACCCTGATCGCCCTTGCCGACCACATCCGGACCAACCGACCAGAGAGAGATTTATGACCGAAACCACCCGTCCGATCCTGACCATCAAGCGACGCAACCGCACGGTCTACGTCCCGCCGGAAAAGGCCGCGAAATCTGAGCCGCAGCCAGCCGAACGGACTACCAGCAAGGCGAAGGTACAGCCAAAAGCGAAAGCCCCGCAGAAGCCCGCACAGAAGCCCACAGCGGCAAAGCCGAAAAAGACGCCCGAGCAGGTCGCCGAGGGGATCCGCAGACAGGAGGAGAACGACCGCCGCCAGCAGGACATCGCGATCGCCAACAAGTCCAAAAAGGCGCTGGCCAACCGGGTGACCAAAGCATTCCTGAAAGAGCACTGGCCTGACTTGCTGACCCGGGGAGTTGACCGTCGCCCCATGGCAAAGGGCATCATCGAGCAGATCCTGACCCGAGGCGCAGAGCTGGACATGCCGCCAGAGGCAGACCGCAAAGCCGTCCGTCGCATCCTGGGCATTGTCACGGGTACCAGCTCGTACCAGCAGTGCCTCATAGACCAGTGCATGCGCTACGACCTCGACGGCAACCCCACCGTCGCCGTCACGCCAGAGGAGGCCGAACAGGCCAAAACCCGCCTGACAGAGATCCGGGAATTCCGACGCAAGGCACGCCAGGAGAAGGACAAAAAAAAGGGCGCATAACGCGCCCCGTCTCACCGTTTCACCGCCCTGTCGACCGGGGCAGTTCCCGTCTCACCCAGCGCCACGTAGGCGCAGCACGACGCTCTGCAGCACGGCGAGCAGCTGCGACACGTTGAGCCTGTCCCCTTGCCCGTCGGGCAGCAATGACCCCATCGGGGATCACCACCTCAGGAATGACCAGGCGCGAGACAGCAAATTCACTCATCGCCACCCCCGAACGTATAGGACAGGTTCACACCGTTTGCACGCTGCTCCAGCGCCTCGCCAGCCGCAGCAACATCAGGATCAGAAGCGACCAGCTCCCGGGTGCGCTCACGCCGGAACCGCAGCCCCAGCGCATACAGCGACGCATCCGAACGGACGAAAGCCAGCGTCTGGCCACCCGCAGCGAGCGAGTCTTTAAACCGGGCAATAGCCCGCTTCTCGGTGGCAGGACGATCGCCCGGATGGTGATGCAGGAACGGCAACAGCCAGATCAGCTCCAGCCGTTGCGAGCGCGTGATCCTGCTGGACAGCGGCATCAACACCTCGCCCTGCAGGTGACGCGGCAGCTTACGCATTCCAGTCAATACCACGCGCAGCCGGTGACAGCGTCATGCCGCCCGCCTGAACCTGACGGCGCACCTCGGCAAACGCCGGAGCACGCGCCGCGTCTGGCATCCCACGAGAGGACGTCAACACGCCGTCAAGTAACACCAGGTCAGCCGGTGCCACACCCGCCGCTTTCATCTCGTTCAGGAACGCCGCGTCCTGGATGGACTGCGCACGCGCACGGTGAACCGCTTCGGTCGGAGACGCCACCGGAGCCCCGATCGGCGCGAACGTCTGCGCTGCGCCGCCTGTCTCCACCACTGTCTCGACCACCGACGACAGCGGAGGGAGGCCAAAGTCATCAGCGCCGGTGGATTTGGTCAGCGTCTTGCAACCTTTAACGTCGTTCATGCGCTTACGGTGGAGAGACGCGATCGCCTCGTCCTCCTCCAGCTCCCCAGCGGGCTTTTTGCCCTTCTTGCCGCCCTTCAGGTCGGGATCCAGAGATTGCTTTTTGAAAGCGCCGGCCCCGTCAGATTTTGCCAGCGTCGCCTCATTGCGAAGCCGGTCACACAGGAGTTTGAAAGCAGACATTACACACCCTCCATGCCACGGTTACGGCGCAGGATTTCAATAGCGCCCTGCGTGGCGAAAATTTGGTTAAGACGGCGGTCAGGCGCGATCACGGTACGGTACAGGCCGCGCCCGCCGTCGGTTTCAGCGAGCGTCGTCGCCTCGTCCATCGCCAGCTTGAGAAGCAGCTCGATACGCTGCACGCGAACGGAGTGCGCCCAGTTGAACAGCGCCAGCGCAGCCGCCGCGTCACGGCGATCGGCATCCTGCAGCAGGGTGTCACGCTCCCGGGCCACGTCGGCCTCAGCAGCCTCAGCAACAACCAGCTCGGCCTCGATGTCCGGCAGCAGGAACGACGCAACACCCGCGTCGGGGCTCACCGGCTCGCCAGCACGCAGCGCAGCCTTGCCGTCGGCGATCAAACCCCGCAGCCGTTCGGCCTCGGTCTTGAGCCCTTCCACCACTCGAGCGGCGTCCAGCCGTCGCGCTTCCACGTCGGAAGCGGCCTGTCGCATTTCACGCGCAGCCTGACGATCGGCGAGCGCCGAGAGCTGAATGGAGGAGTTCGTGTCTACCTGCAGGGACGGGAGGTCATACACAGGGAACGCATCACCCGCCAATTCGGCAAGGGTAGAGCGTAGCCAAGCGCCGTCGGCGCTCTCTTTCTTAATTTCGGTCATGGTTAGGTTCTCAGCAAGTTATCAGCAAAGCGGCAAGAAACGCCGCTCAGACAGCATGCCGTCACGACCAACCGAGCACACCCACGCAGAGGGCGCAGGGCTCTCGCCCAGCGCGGAAAGCCGCCCGAGAGCCCGTCGCTAAACCCCTACATTTCAGGACACCCGCAGGAGCGACGAAAAAGACACTTTAGCGATAGACTTTCGATACAGTTGTGGCATGTTGTGTCGAAAGAGACGTATCGGTCATAGGAGAGAAAAAAGTGAGCAAAACATACGGTTACGTTCGCGTATCAACCGACGAACAAACCAGCAACAGCCAGCGCGACGCCATCATCGCCCGGTTCCCAACCGCCTCCATCCTTGCCGACGACGGGATCAGCGGGACGGTACCACCACGCGAGCGCCCCGCCCTCGGCATCCTCCTGAACCAGCTGCTGCAGGAGGGCGACACCCTGGTCATTTACGCGATCGACCGCATCGGCAGGAACGCCCGGGACACCCTCGAGCTGGTCGAGGAGCTGGAGAAGCGGAAGATCACCTTGGTCAGCATCCGCGAGGGCGTCGACTTGAGCAGCGCCGTCGGACAAGCGGTACTCGGCGTAATGGCCAGCTTCGCGCAGATGGAACGCAAGCTCATCCTCGAACGGCAGGCAGCAGGGATAGAGGCCGCAAAGAGTCGAGGCCAGAAGTTCGGACGCCCGACCAAGATCGGAGCGAAGGAAGCCGGGGAGATTGTCATGCGCCGCGCCATGGGAGTGCCGATCGCCACCATAGCCAAACAGCTAAACCTAAGCCGGAGCGCGATTTACCGCCATCTTGAGAAAGTCGACGCGGTCGCGCCGGAGTAAGAGAGAGAGAGCGCGGCGGTGGTACTCGCTAAAGCCACCGCCGCAACCCAAGCCCGGGGAAGTGTGAGAGCCAACCCGGGCATGTTAACCCACCCAAATGAGGTAACACCATGATCGTATCACCACAGAGCATCGCACGCCAGCTGGCACGCCGCGCAGTCACCAACCGCAACCCGCAGACCTGGCGCAGAGCCATGAAGCGTCTACGCCGTGAGATGGCGGCATAACGAACTCCTTACGGTGTAAGCGTTACCCCATAACGAACCACTTACACCGTAAGCACACTCACTCTACAGGCAGAAAGCGGGCACTAAAACGGCGATCAGCCGCGTTGTGTATCTCGAGTCCTAGTATCCGCATACTCTTCAAAGCAGATACGGATTCAAAGACAAAACGCTCGTCATACCCAAAACAGTCTTCCGGGTACTCAAATGTCACCCAAAACGGGGAGGACTCTTTTGCTGCCGCAAGAATGCGATCTTTGAAGACGTGGAACTCTTTCATTGCCATACCCTCATTAAGAGCGAAGGTGCTCACGAGCATTTTACAGGAAAACGAAATCTCATAATGGAGTCGGCCCGGGACGTACATAAGGCACCACACACCAGAACGCACCAGAGCAATCCTAAGCGCCCCAGCCCCAAAACCGCACCGACATACCACCCAGCACGAGACAGCGCCGTACACCCCCCAAAAGTTGCCGCCATTCTCAGCGCGTGACGCTCAAATAGCCGGAGGAAACCAACCGGAGCAGGAACCATGAAGAAATACACCCCCGAACAGAAAGCCCAGGCGCTCAAGCTACTGGAGCAGGACGGCGCAACCGCCGCCACCGTCGCACGCACCATGGGGATCCCACCCCGCACCGTCAGAGATTGGGCGAAAGCCCGCGCCGACGCACCAAGCAACGTCCTCAGCATCGAGGAGATGCGCGAACGCGCGCAGCGAGCCGTCGAGGCCACCCCACAGGCCGCAGTCCGACGCCTCAAAAACCACTTTGTGCAGCGCCAGTACGAGCTACTCCAGCGCCACGCGAGCGACCTGCAAGCCCTACGCAGCGCATCGCTACAGGCCATGCTGGAGAAGGACGCCACCATGGTCAAAGCGATCAGCGGCCTCATGACCTCCCTGCTTAAGGCGCAGGAACGCGAGCGCCTCATCTACGAGATCAAGCCGGGCACCGAGGCCGACATCATGCGGCAGGGCATGAACCGCCAGCAGAGCTGAAAACGGCGGGAAAGCCGCCTTTTACCGCCGTTTTACCGCCGGAGAAAACCCGGGAGCCCCCGGAATACGCGGATCCGCACGTTACGCAATTGTTACCGCTCGCGTGCGCGAGAAGTCCCGTTTTGATGCCCGGACGAACCAAACGCGCAGCTGCAGCTACGCATTCCACACAAGCCGCAGAGGGCGCGAGGGCAAGCCCTCACGCAGAACGACCAGACGACCACCCAGCGAAGCGACAGCTTCGTCCTCTGCGCCCCCGATCACCCCACCTCACAAGGCAAGCAAAGTGCATCCCCTTCAGGGGTGCAGCTGCGGCACGCCAACTGCGCAATTTTTGAGCGTGTGGGGGTATGAGGGTGTAGGGGTAACATATGGGCGTACAGGGGGTGTGGGGGCTACTTATTACCCCTCTTTTTACATAGTAGATAAATAAAAGAATGTACCCCCACATACCCCAACACGAAAGCCACATGCAGCGCCATGAAAGGGATTTTGAGTATGTGGCGGTAGATTTTCTTTGCGAGTTTACCCCCACATCTTACCCCAACATCACCAGTTACCCCCACACGTTACCCCCACACCGAACCCCCACATGATCACCCCATACCCCCACACAAAACGGAACCCCCACACGGGTACCCCAACATTGGCAGAGGCATAAAAAAACCCGCCGAAGCGGGTCATTTTCAGAGCGGGAGTTCCCCGGTTGGTTCGTCTGGCA
>CAJKQY010000057.1:0-12522 GCA_905202145.1 uncultured Collinsella sp. | reverse complement strand
CGGAGATGGGACACATCTTCTCCCTCGAGAACAAGTACGCCATTTGGCAGGAGATTGAGGTCCTGGCCTGCGAGGCTCAGGCGGAGCTCGGCAAGATCGGTATTTCCAAAGAAGAGGCCCAGTGGATTCGCGACCACGCCAACTTTGAGAAGGCGAAGGTTGACGAGATCGAGGAGGTCACGCGCCACGATGTCATCGCCTTCCTGACCAACATGAAGGAATATATCGACGCCGATGTTCCCGAGGGCGAGCCCAAGCCTAGCCGCTGGGTTCACTACGGTATGACCAGCTCCGACCTGGGTGATACGGCTCTGTGCTATCAGCTTACTCAGGCGTGTGACCTGATTATCGAGGACGTCAAGAAGCTCGGCGTGATCTGCAAGCGCCGTGCCTTCGAGGAGCGCAATACGCTCTGCGCCGGCCGCACCCACGGCATCCATGCCGAGCCGATGACCTTCGGTATGAAGTTTGGCTCATGGGCATGGGAGCTCAAGCGCGATCTCGATCGTCTTGAGGACGCTCGCAAGAACGTTGCCTTCGGTGCCATCTCCGGTGCCGTCGGCACCTACAGCTCCATCGAGCCGTTCGTCGAGGAGTACGTCTGCGAGCACCTGGGCCTAGTCCACGATCCGCTGTCCACGCAGGTCATCAGCCGCGATCACCACGCCTACCTTGCCGGCGTGCTTGCCACTACAGCGGCCACCTGCGAGCGCATCGCGACCGAGGTCCGCAACCTGCAGAAGACCGATACGCTCGAGGCCGAGGAGCCGTTCCGCAAGGGTCAAAAGGGTAGCTCCGCCATGCCGCACAAGCGCAACCCCATCACCATGGAGAAGGTCTGCGGCCTGTCGCGCGTCGTGAAGTCCAACGCTCAGGTCGCCTTTGACAACGTTGCCCTGTGGCACGAGCGCGACATTTCGCACTCTTCCGCCGAGCGTGTCGCCCAGGCCGATAGCTTCATCGCGCTCGACCACATGTTCCAGTGCCTCATCCGCGTTATCGACGGCTTGCAGCTGTATCCGGCCCGCATGATGGCCAATCTCAACAAGACCCGCGGCCTCATCTTCTCCTCCAAGGTCCTGCTTGCCCTTGTCGACACGGGCATCACTCGCGAGGACGCCTATGCGATCGTGCAGGAAAACGCCATGGCCACCTGGCATGAGGTGCAGGATTGTGTCTCTGGCCCCACCTTTAAGGAGCGTCTCGAGGCCGATCCGCGCTGCACCGTCAGCCAGGAGAAACTCGATGAGATCTTTGATCCGTGGGACTTCCTCACCCGCATCGATACGGTCTTCGACCGCCTGGAGCAGCTGAACTTCGAGTAGGGTTAGCCTAATTCGACCGCTTGCGGATGCATTTCAGCCTTTGGCGCCTTGCCCATCTTGGGTGAGGCGCTTTTTTATCGCCGCATCAGCCCCGGGTATAAAATGAAATCCGACTGCTGTTTCGATGAAGGGAGGCGTGTGCCCGGACGTATCAAGCGAGCCGCCATCGTCTCGTTTACGCTCATGCTCCTTGTCGCCGCCTGTGTGGCCGCCCTGACGTATGCCGTTCGAAGCAGTTCTTCCTCCCCGAATGAAGCCGACAAAGACCTCCCGGTACTCAAAATCGGCGTTACGGATAACGACCCCTATGTGTATGTCGATACCACGGGCGATTACGCCGGTATCGATATCGACATCGCCCGCGAGGCCTGCAAGCGCGCGGGGATCAAGCCGCAATTTATCGACATATCTTGGAATGACCGTGATCGCCTACTCAAAAACGGCGATATCGATTGCCTGTGGTGCGACTATTCTCCCTGTTATCGCGAGGATAAGTATTACTGGACTGAGCCGTATTTGACCCTGACGGTTTCGGTCGCCGCCAAGAAAACGAGTGGCATCAAGTCCTTGGCGCATCTCGATGGAAGCAAGACCATTGCGGTGATTGCGGGCTCGGTGAGCGAACGCCGATTGCTCGCAGGGGATCTGGATATCTCGCCGGACGTGCAAATCAAATCGTATGGTTCTGCCGAACTCTGCAAAGCCGCCCTCACCAAAGGGTATGTCGACTGTTGGATGGCGGACGTTCAGTCGCTTGATCGACTCGTTGCCCAGTATCCTGGCGTTTATCGTGTGTTCGCCGACAACGTTATGACGGTTGACCTGGGCGTCGCGTTTGATGATAGCTATGAGGGGGAGTACGTCAAAAACCTCGATACCGCACTGTCCGACATGGATCGAGACGGCACGATAGAGCACATTGTGGACAATTACAAAGCAGGAGCGACGACAGGCGGGCAAGGAGCGGAATCATGACAAATGACGAGCGCCGCTTTCGCCGAAAGAGTTTAGCCGCAGTGGGCATCGGCATCGTGGCCAGCGTTGCCCTACTGAGTCTGCTCTATATGGTTGGCACGCATCGCTGCCTTGATAAAACGCTTGGGTTCGGCCAGGAAACCATGGTGTTTTTAAAAAATGCCTGCGAAAAATATGACCGATATGAACAGGGAAGAAAAACCGAGGCGACGCACAATTTGGATGCGGCGCTCGAGTCGTTTGCGACGTTCTTGCCGCCGGATCGATTTGAAGTCAACGACGATCTGGTCGAGGAATATGTCCATACCGAGAGCCTTTCGGGAATGTTGGTCATGGACGCCGATGGTCATATGGTCGCCCATTACGATATCGACGGCCGCGATCCACTCATGCTGTGGCGAGAGGAGCTGGCCTGTTCGTCGATCGCATCGATGTATCGAGGGTCCAAAGTTTCCTACTCGACCGCTGTCGAGCGCCGCGGTGTCGACTTTGCCGTGAGTGCCGTTCCATACGGTGATGGGGTGGCGTTGGGGTATCGATCCCTTGCGGCTGAGCCCGCCGATGACTATTCATACACGATCGCCGACGTCCTTGTGAACAACACGTTCCATCAGAGTCCAACAGTGCTTGTGATGCGCGATGCGCAAATCGTTTCTTCAAACGATTCGACCGTCGATATAACCCTTGCCCGGCTTCTCGCCGATAGCGGAATTGACTGGAAAGACGAGGGCGTAACACGTATCGAATATCGGGGGACCACCTTATATGCCGTGCGTGCGGCATATAAGGACTACCGCCTGTTTGCGCTATATCCCAAATCTGAGGTCATGTCTGACAGGATTTCATTTGTCGCCGTCGGCGTCTTGGTGTGCCTTGCGTTTTGGGTCGTGGTACTGTTGGCTCGAAATATCGCTGACCACCGCAATTTGGTCGAAAAGGATAAACAGCTCGGTATTATCAATGCCATAAGCGCCATCTACGATTCGACCTTCCTTTTGCATCTTGACACCCTCGAGATCGAGGGAATCAATATGTCGCCGGCGATAGCGAAGATGTTTGCCGAGCATAGCGAGGCATATGACTTTATGGACACGGTCTGCCGGGATATCGTGAGCCCCGAAAGCCGCGAAGCGGTTGTGGGGCTCGTAGATATAAGTACGCTTCGTGAACGCATGGAGGGCGTACCGTACTTGGCTGCCGAGGTGCGAGATTGTCGAGGCACTTGGTACTCGCTACAGGTTGTCCCCCAGCATCGCGATGAGCAAGGCCGGTTGGATTCGGTCGTCGTGGCGACGCACAACATATCGATGGTCAAGCATGCCGAGGAGCTGTCATACCAAGATAAACTGACGGGGCTTCGCAACCGCAACTATCTGGAATCGCGTGGAGATAGCCTGGTAAACGAGGACTTGCCAGTGAGCGTGATTATGGTGGACTGTAATTATCTCAAGCGGACCAACGACATTTATGGTCACGAGATGGGGGATGAACTGCTGCGACGGACGGCGTCCGTGCTGCGGCGGGTGGCTGGTGCGGATTACCTGCCGATGCGCGTTGGCGGCGACGAGTTTTTGCTGGTTTGCCCCCATACTGACAACGAGTCTGCGCTCGGGCTGGAACAGGATCTTCGTCTCGGTCTTGCCGCGGTAAGCGATGAGACCCTGACGTTCAGCGCATCGATTGGCGTGGCGACCGTCGAGACGGCTGGAAATACGCTGGCCGATGTATATCGCGTCGCCGACCACAATATGTATCGGGAGAAGCGCATGGTCCACGTACAGGGTGCGGACTGCTAATCTTGCCCCCGCCAGTCCAAGCATCGTAGGATGTTGAATCGGTGCTTGCGATAATAAGTCGGTCCAGGCGGGGATAATAGACGACTGAAATTTCTTTCTGAGAGGGGATCTCAATGATTAGTTTTGACTACAAGCCTCAGGGTGTATGCTCTCGCAATATTCACCTCAATCTCTCTGACGATGGCAGCAAGGTGCTGGGCGTCGAGTTTACCGGCGGCTGCGATGGCAACCTCAAGGCCATCTCCAGGCTGGTCGAAGGCGCTCCCGCCGATCGCGTAATCGAGGTTCTCGCCGGTAATACCTGCGGTATGAAAAAGACCTCTTGCGCCGATCAGCTTACGCGCGCTATCGAGGCCGCTCGCGCAGAGATCGCCTAATGAGCATCGCTGATCGCTTTAAGAATGGAATAACGCGTCGAGGTTTTGTGCTGGGTGGCGCCGCTACCGGTGCTGCTGCCGTACTGGCCGGTTGCTCGAAAAAAACGGGCACGAGTGATGACGCCGCTGGCGAGCCGCAGGTTATCAAGGACGATTCGAAGATTGTCTCGATCACTGATGAGTACGAGGCTGTCGATATCGATCTTGAGCCCGCAGCCTCGTGGACGCTGCCGCTGGGCACGCTGCTGTACTACTGCGATGGCGACTACGCTGCCGCGATGATGGCGCCTGCTTCTGCCCTGCATGCCAATACGCTTGGTGTGCTCAACCTGGGCGATGGCTCGCTTACCACACTTATCGAGGATCCCATTGAGGGAACCGGTTATGCGTTTTACGACGTTCGCGCGGGTGATGGCGTGTTCGCGTGGGTCGAGATGAACTTTGCCAATGCGTCTTGGAAACTCTATGCGCAAAACCTTGCAGGCTCCTCCCTTACCGGCAACGCTGTCGAGCTCGACCGCGGTGGCGAAAACTACGATCCGCCGCTCTTCACAGCGTATGGGTCGTCGGTCATCTGGTATAAGATGCCTTCGTCCGGCGGCACCAAGACGAGTAACGATTCGTACTGCTACCGTCAGTCGCCCAGCGAGTCCAAGCCTGAGGTTATTTGGAAGTCGACGGGCCGCTTCGCATCCGCCCCGCGTGTGAGCGACGGCATCCTGACCATCTCGCCCCGCGTGCACAATGATGAGGGCGTCTATTACGGTATGACGGCGATCGACCTGACTGACGGCAACAACACGAAGCGAGCTCAGCTGGTGCTTCCTTCGTCGGTTTCGCCTTTCGAGGCCGTGTATATGGGCGACACCTTCGTGTTCTCCATTGAGGCGACGTATAGCGGTGTGGGTAGCCTGGGCAATATGGGCACCTATATCGGTAACGAGGGCGGGCCGTATCTCTTCCTTTCGCGTGAGCCGCTCGCGTGCGCTGCGGGAAGGAAAAATAAATACCTGGTTAAAGTTCAGGCGTCACATTTTTTGATTGACACTTCGGCTAAGACCTACGGCTCGCTTCTGTCGCCCGACCGAGCCTTGGAGTATGGCGATTATCCTGCTACGGCGGGTAAATCGAACTCGTTCTTAACGTACGCAACGGTGCGTAACAGCCAGGGAATTCCCGAGACGGTTACCGCTCGCTTGTTCTCTCTTTAGTCTCCGAGGGGTTAAAAAGGGCTCGGCAGGGGAATAAGCGCGTTGTGACTATGAGTACCGCCCGCCGAGCTATCGCACCCATGCGATACCCGGTGGGCTCAGGTGCGTTAAAATGAGCTTGTTCTTAGCTAATTGAGACAGGGGGGCCGTGTTATGGCTTCAGATGCAAAAAAGATTCTGCTGGTCGAGGATGAGAAGGCAATCCGTGACGCTGTCGCTGCCTATCTCGAGCGCGAGGGCTATTGGGTTGTGGGCGTGGGCGACGGCCAGTCCGCTATCGAGGAGTTCGAGAAGCATCAGTTCGACCTGGTCGTGCTCGACCTCATGCTCCCTAAGATTCCCGGCGAGCGCGTTTGCCGCACCATTCGCGACACCTCGGATGTCCCCATCATTATGCTGACGGCCAAGGGCGAGATCGAGGACCGTATTATCGGCCTCGAGCTCGGGGCCGACGACTACCTGATCAAGCCGTTCTCGCCGCGCGAGCTTGTCGCGCGCGTGCGCGCCTTGTTCCGCCGTGCCCACCAGGCCGATGAGCCGGCCGTCGAGGTGCTCGACTTTGGCGATCTGGTCATTGACATCTCGGGCCACAAGATTTTGGTCGAGGGCAAGGAAGTTGACCTGACGGCTTCCGAGTTCAAGCTGCTCACCACGCTTGCCCGTCACCCCGGCCGCGTCTACAACCGCATGGAGCTGGTCGAGAAGGTGCTCGGCTACGACTTTGAGGGTTACGAGCGCACCATCGACAGCCACGTGAAGAACCTTCGCGCCAAGCTGGGCGACGACCCCAAGAAGCCCAAGTGGCTCTACACCGTCCACGGTGTCGGCTATCGCTTCGAGGCTCCGACCAAGACCGATAAGTCGGACGAGAAATAAAGGAAATCACATATGACACCTGCGCGCTTTGAAATCGGGCAAAAGCATAAGCAGGAGAACGAGGCGGGTTCCAAGGCTAGTTGGAACACGCCTCGTTCCGATTCACGGCCAACGATGAGCTATCCCTCGCGCATGGCCCTGGCTTTTGCCCTGACATCGCTCATGACGGTATTGGTGCTGGTGGGCGTAGTCTCCGTTGTATGGGGCACGGTTTTTACGGATTACACGCGCTCCAACATTGTCGAAATCGCCAATTCCGCTGCCGAAAAGTTGGCAACGTCATATGAGGAAAACGGTTCTTGGACCGCGGGGGAGCTGCGTACGGTCGCGACATCGAGCTTGGTGTCTGACGATCTGGGTATGCAGGTCGTCAATAAAAAGGGCGTCATCGTCTACGACGACTCGTGGCCCTCGGCAAGCGCTACTGCCGATGTACGCGAAAATCAGGCGACGACCGACGATGCGAGCGGAAAGAGGGCATCGCACAGCCCAGTCTCGTCTGCTCCCACCGATTCCAATAGTGTTGCCAACGTTGAGATCGTGACGTCCTCCGGCGAGCACGTGGGTCAGGTTAAATTGTGGGCGGTTGGCTCCGATGCCCTGCTCACCAGGGCAGACTCAGCATTCAGAGAGAAGACCTTTAACGCCATGGCCCTTGCCGCGGTTGTGGCCGTCTGCATCTCGGTCGTTATCGGAGCGCTCATGTCGCGCATGCTCACCAAGCCGATTCATCGTATTACCAGCACCGCCAAGCAGATTCGCGATGGAGACCTGTCCGCTCGTACGGGCTTGCGCGGCGATGATGAGATCGATCAGCTGGGAGAGACCTTCGACGAGATGGCCACCTCACTCGAAAAGGATATGAAGCACGAAAAGCGCCTGACCTCTGATGTTGCCCACGAGCTGCGCACGCCGCTCATGGCCATGCTGGCAACGGTCGAGGCCATGCAAGACGGTGTGTATCCCACCGACGACGAACACCTGGAGACAGTCGCATCCGAGACGCGTCGTCTGGCCCGTCTGGTGCAGCAGATGCTCGACCTGTCGCGCATGGAAAACAGTACCGCGCCGCTCAACCTAGAGCCGGTGGATATGGTGCCGTTTGTGCGTTCGATTGTGAATGGCCAGGAGCGCCTGTTTGCCGACCGTGACCTGCGTTTGCGCTTTGCAGATGAGACGCAGGGGCATGACGATGTCGTCGAGGCCGATCCCGATATGATCACGCAATGCGTCATCAACCTCATGAGTAATGCCATGCGCTATACCCCCGAGGGCGGATGGGTCGTGGTGTCGGTGCTCAGTGACCGTAAACACGTCGATATTGCGGTCTCGGACACGGGCATTGGAATCGCCAAGGAAGACCTGTCGCGTATTTTCGGACGTTTTTGGCGTGCCGACGCCAGTCGCGCCCGCGAGGCGGGCGGCCTGGGCGTGGGCCTCGCCGTGACCAAGCAGATTGTCGAGCGTCATCACGGCTACATATCCGTGGAGTCGGAGCTTGGAAAGGGTACGACTTTTACGATTCATCTGCCTCGCGAGCACACGGCGGACGCGGCATCTACTACAATGGAGCACTAGCTTTTCGCTATTCGGTGAAGGAGGGGTTTCGTCCCTGCCGCTCCGAGTTTGCGAAAACATGCGGGAAAGAACCCGCATTACTGTCGTATTTTGGTAAGGAGTGACTCACGTGACAACGATGGAGCGTCGTCCGGATTCCCGTGGCAAGGTTCGTGATATCTATGATGCCGGCGAAAACCTGCTGATGGTCGCCACCGACCGCATTTCTGCGTTCGATTTTATTCTCCCCGACGAGATTCCGTTTAAGGGAGAGGTGCTCAACCGCATCTCGGCATTCTGGTTCGATAAGTTTGCCGACATCGTTCCCAACCACCTCGTCTCCATCGACCCGGCGGATTTCCCCGAGGAGTTTGCCGAGTATCGTGACTACCTCGCAGGCCGCGCCATGCTGGTCAAGAAGGCCCAGACGATTCCTATCGAGTGCATCGTCCGCGGCTATCTGACCGGTTCGGGCAAGAAGACCTATGACGAGAACGGCACCGTCTGCGGCATTCAGCTGCCCGAGGGTCTGACCGAGGCCTCCAAGCTTCCCGAGCCGCTGTTCACGCCGTCCACGAAGGCCGAGATCGGCGACCACGACGAGAACATTTCGTTCGAGCGTTGCTGCGAGATCGTGGGTGAGGACATCGCCGCGCAGATTCGCGACCTGTCCCTCAAGATCTACAAGGCCGCTGCCGAGTACGCCGCGACCCGTGGCATTATCATTGCCGACACCAAGTTCGAGTTCGGTGTTATTGATGGCAAGGTTACGCTGATCGACGAGTGCCTCACGCCCGACTCCAGCCGTTTCTGGCCCGCCGCCAGCTACGAGGAGGGCAAGATTCAGCCCAGCTACGACAAACAATTCGTCCGCAATTGGCTCAAAGCCAACTGGGATATGACGGGGGAGACCCCGCACCTGCCCGCCGAGGTCATCGATGGCACGTCCGAGCGCTATCGCGAGGCCTTCCAGATCATCACGGGCTCCCAGTTCACAAGCATGAAGGAGAACGCATAAGTGAGTACCCGTAGCGCCACGAACAAGCGCACGCAATCCCACGAAGTTACCGGGGTTGCGCGCAAGTCCGCCGCATCTGCTAAGCCCGCCCGCCAGGCAGCGAGCTCCGTTCGCGTCGTGCCGGCATCATCCAAGGCACGCCGCAAAGAGCTCGAGAAGGGCGAAAACCTGGAAGGCCTTTCCAAGGAGGAAAAACGCGCCCGCAAGGCCAAGCAGCGCGCCCGCGAGGATCGCATCTACACGGTGTCGAATATCCTTCTCAAGCAGGATGAGGACTACACCAAGCGCCGCCGTATTTGGTGGGCTGTGCTCGCCATTGGCATGGTGCTCGTCGTGGCAATTTGGGCTTCGCTCTACTTCATTCCCGGCGGCACGGTGTCCAGTCCCGTCCAGATGGTCGGCATCGTTTTGTCCTATGTCATCATCCTGGGTGACTTTATCTACGACTTCGCTCGTATTCGTCCCCTGCGCAACATGTACCGCGCGCAGGCCGAGGGCATGTCCGAGAACAAGCTCAACGCTCTTATCGAGCGCGCAGCTGCCGAGGAGGACAAGAAGGACTCCAAGAAGAAGTAGCGTTTGCATCCATACTTATCGCTAAGATATAAGGCGCGTCGTTTTTGCGGCGCGCCTTTTTGTTGTCCTATAGATAGATGGAGTGGCACATGATTCGAGCTGCCCTGACGGTCGAAGAAGCTCTGGAGGGCATGAAGGCCCTGGAGCCCAAGATTAAAAACTATGCGCGCTTGGTTGTCCGCAAGGGCGTAAACGTCAAGCCCGGCCAGGAGGTTGTCGTTCAGTCTCCGGTCGAGTGCGCGTCCTTTGCCCGCGTGGTGGTCGCGGAGGCCTATGCTGCCGGCGCTGGCCACGTGACGGTCATCTGGGCCGATGATGCCGTGACAAGGCTTGCGTACGAGCATGTCGAGAAAAGCTATTTTGAGCAGACGCCCGAGTGGAAGCGCCTGCAGCTGGATTCCCTGGCCCAGGACGGTGCCTGCTTTATCTTTATCGAGGGTGCGGACCCTGCCGCCCTTAAGGGCATCGATCCCGCCAAGCCCGCCGCGGCTTCCAAGGCAAGGAACACGCAGTGCAAGGTCTTCCGCCGTGGACTGGACTACAACATCAACCCGTGGTGCATCGCCGGCGCGCCGGTCGTGGCTTGGGCGCGCGAGGTGTTCCCGGGAGACGCCGATGAGGTTGCAATCTATAAGCTGTGGAATGCGATTCTGCATACCGCTCGTGCCGATGGCCAGGACCCGGAGAGCGACTGGGAGCTTCATGACGCGGCGTTCGAAAAGAACTTGCGCTTCCTGAACGACAATCGTTTTGACCACCTGCGTTACACCGCGGCAAATGGAACCGATCTGACGATTGGCATGACGAAGGGTCACGAGTGGGCCGGCGGCAAGGGCAAGACGCCCGATGGGCACCCCTTCTTCCCCAACATTCCCACCGAGGAAGTCTTCACCTCGCCTGATCGTATGCGTGCCGACGGTATCGTGTATTCGGCTATGCCGCTCATTCACCACGGTAACAAGGTTGACGATTTTTGGATTAAGTTCGAGGCCGGTCGCGTAGTGGACTACGATGCCCGCGTGGGCAAGGCGACGCTTGCGAGCATTATTGACACCGATGAAGGTGCCGCTCATCTGGGCGAGGTCGCGCTCATTTCCAAGAACACGCCGATCCGCGAAAGTGGCGTTCTGTTCTATGACACGCTCTATGACGAGAACGCCAGCTGCCACCTTGCGCTGGGCGTCGGCTTCCCCGAGTGCATCGAGGGTGGGTATGACATGTCCAAGGAGGAGCTCTTGGAGCATGGCGTTAACGTTTCGAGCACGCATGTCGACTTTATGATCGGCACGGACGACATCGATATTACGGGCATAACACCTGATGGACGTGAAGTTGTGATTTTCCAGAACGGCCAATGGAGTTGGGAATAGTCCCAGACCGTGGTACAATGCCACCCGCGGGCCGTTAGCTCAGCTGGCAGAGCAGGGGACTTTTAATCCCAAGGTCCAGGGTTCGAACCCCTGACGGCCCACCATAGAAAAGAAAGCGATCGACTCCGGTTGGTCGCTTTTTTGTTGCCGCGGCACGGGTTCGAACCCGAAAGGGCGCGGAGCTGAGTAAACGCGTGAGCGTTTGCCAGCGCAGCGCGCAAGGCGCGAAAGCGCCGCAGCGGCCGCCTGCAGAGCAGGCTGAACCCCTGACGGCCCACCCAAAGAAAGGTAAAAGAAATGAAAACAGATAGATACGGAATTAGCGGCAGCACATTAAAGATAATAGCGGCCATCTCGATGGTTCTCGATCATGTAAGCAGGATCGTCCTGACCAATGGAATCATGACTCACGCATCGTACAATCAGATATCAGACGAACAGTGGGCGATTCTAAGCGAGGCTTCGGATGTGCTTCATGTTCTTGGCAGAATTGCATTTCCCTTATTTTGCTTTTTGATAGTTGAGGGATTTTTGCATACTCATGACATAAAGAAGTACCTGCGAAATATGCTTGTCTTCGCAATCATTGCGGAGCCCATATACGATTTCGTTCAAACCGGGCAGCTATTTGACCTTCGGCAACAAAATGTTATGTATGAGCTCCTGCTTTCCTTGGTTTTTTTGATTATTCTGGAAAAGATACAAAGTTTTTCAAAATGGAAGAGGCACATTGCAGAAATTGCTCTGATTGTTTTGACAGCACTGGCAGCTGAATACACTAAGCTGGATGGCGGTGTGTATGGCATTCTACTTGTGGCTGCATTCTATTTATTCCATGACAGCAAAGCTAAGATGTTCTTTGCTGCAGTATGTGCAGTGCTCCTTTCGTCATGCCATATAATTGGCGGCGGATTTGAGTTCACTACAGCTAATATTTTTAATCCTGATGTTGCTGCCGCGATAATTTCGTTGTTGCTTATCAATCTTTATAATGGCAAGCGAGGACTGAAGCTGAAATATTTCTTCTACATTTTCTATCCGGCACATCTTGCACTGCTTTATGGTGTCTCACTTATTGTTTTGAACTGTCTTTAAAAGCTCTCAAACAAGTCTCTGAAAGCAGAAACAAATTGACCCTAAGACTGCTTGTGAATTACCGGAAGACCTGAGAGATGCGAGGATAGGCAACGAGGGCTGCAGAAAGATGCTACTCAGTTCTCTGGCGGATTGCATGAATCTGTATGAGGATCACTTACACACACTCATTAATAACAGTGATAAACACGGCAGATCCTCAAAACATGAGACCGCGAAGATCGAAAGATGCTTCGAAAGCATGAATGGCAGCGAGAAAACGAGTTCGGAAGCACCCTCTGGATGCTCCAGCATAGAAAAGAAAGCGATCGACTCCGGTTGGTCGCTTTTTTGTTGCCGCGGCACG
>CAJKQY010000056.1:0-12563 GCA_905202145.1 uncultured Collinsella sp. | reverse complement strand
CGGGTGATGGAGAGGTTCTCGGCCTTGCGGGCGATCTTGTCGATCTCGTCCACGTAGATAATGCCCACCTGCGCGCGCTCAATATCGCCATCGGCGGCGTTGATGAGCTTGAGCAGGATGTTCTCCACGTCCTCGCCAACGTAGCCGGCCTCGGTGAGCGCGGTGGCATCGGCAATGGCAAACGGCACCTCGAGAATGCGCGCGAGCGTCTGGGCAAGCAGGGTCTTACCGGTACCGGTGGGGCCGAGCAGCAAGATGTTGGACTTGGCGAGCTCCACCTCGTCCATGTCATCGTCAAACTGGGCGCCCATGCCCGATGCCTCGTCAAAGGCGGACACCGCGGCACCGCCCTCGATCACGCGACGGTAGTGGTTGTACACGGCAACCGACATGGCGCGCTTGGCGTCCTCCTGGCCCATGACATAGGCCGAAAGCTCGTCATAGATCTCGTGCGGCGTCGGCACGTGCGTGATGACCTGGCGGTCGTCCTCAAGCTCAAAACCCTCCGTCTCGGGGTCAACGGCGGGCTGAGAGGCAGCCTGGCCGTGGTCGTTGAGGAAACCCGGGAGATTGCCGTTGCGGGCAGCGTCCATAAAGTCCGAAGCCAGCGACTCCTCAAGGATCTCGGAGCAGGCGGCGACGCACTCGTCGCAGATAAAGATGTTGGTCGGGCCCTTAACAAGGCGGCGAACCTGGCCCTGCTCTTTTCCGCAGAAGGAGCAGCGGATGGGGTTGCCGTTCTCGTCAAAGTTGTCCTGCATGTTACCTGCCATCCTAGGCGTCCTTCGCGGCGAGATCGCGCGAGGTGACGATACGGTCGATCAGGCCGTAGTCGAGGGCCTCGGCAGCGGTCAGGTAGTTATCGCGCTCGGTATCGGCCTGGACCTTCTCGATGGGCTGGCCCGACGCGTCGGACAGGATCTGGTTGAGCTCGCGGCGGGTCTTCTTGATCTCCTCGGCCACGATCTCGATCTCGGTCTGCTGGCCCTGGGCACCGCCGCTGGGCTGGTGAATCATGACCTTGGAGTGCGGCAGGCAGAAGCGCTTGCCCTTGGCGCCGGCCGAAAGCAGCACGGCGGCCATGGACGCGGCCATGCCCACGCAGATGGTGGAGACCTGCGGCTTAATGAAGTTCATGGTGTCCAGAATCGCCAGACCGGAGTAGACCTCGCCACCGGGCGAATTGATGTAGAGCGAGATATCCTTCTCGGCATCCTGGCTCTCAAGATGCAGCAGCTGGGCAACGACCAGGTTGGCGCTAACGGAGTTGATCTCCTCGCCCAAGAAGATGATGCGGTCGTTGAGCAGGCGCGAATAGATATCGTAGCTGCGCTCGCCGCGCGGCGTCTGCTCGATAACGTATGGCACGAGGGCGGAATCGAACTTAGCGATCATACGCATCTCCATTTCTCTTACGGACCAATAGTGGTTCTAGACAAACGTACGGTGCCCGCATGCTATGCATTGGCTGGCACCGTACGAAGCAACCGGATAACCGGCTTATAACTTTACCCCATCACGGGCGCATCCATGCGCTCGCAGGAAAGGTGGCGAGAATTACTCAGCGTCCTTGGCGGTCTCGTCGACCTCGGTCACCTTGGCGTTCTCGACCAGGTGATCGACGGCCTTGGAGCGACGGATGGACTCGCGGACGGCAGGCATGCGGCCATCGGCGATGAACTCGGCCTTGGAAGCCTCGACGTCCTTGACGCCGGCCTTCTCGAACTCGGCGTTGATGTCGTCCTCGGTGACCTCGATCTTGAGGTCACGGGCGAGGGCGTCGAGAGCCAGGGACTCACGGGCAACGTCGTTGGCCTGCTTGTGCAGGTCGCCGATGAACTGCTCCATGGTCAGGCCGGAAGCGGGCAGCCAGGTGTCCAGCGTCATGCCGCGGGCAGCAAGGTTGGACAGGAAGTTCTGGCCAAGCTCCTCAAAGACGGACTGCTCGTAGTCGGCGTCCATCTCCTCGAGCTGCAGACGCTCAGCGAGAGCGGAGACGCAACGGTTCTCCTTCTCGGCCGGCAGGCGGGAAGCCTTGTCCTGCTCGATCTCAATCTTGATGGCGTCGCGCATAGCGTCGATGCTGTCGAAGCCAAAGTCGGACTTGACGAGCTCGTCGGTGAGCTCGGGGGTGTTGCGGACCTTGATGCCCTTGACGGTGACCTCGACGGTGTGGGTCTCGGCCTCCTCGCCCTCCTCGACCTCGTCGGTCCAGGTGACGGTCTTGACGTCGTCAACGTTGGCACCGATCAGGGCCTCGTTGAACTCCTTGGGGTTGCTGTCGCTACCGGCGATGAGCATGCGGCCCTCGGCAGCGAAGTTGTCGGCGTTCTCGACGGCCTTGAGGTCGACAGTGACGTAGTCCTCGGCCTCGATGGCGCGACCCTCGACGTCCTCGAAGGTGGCACGGTAGTTGAGGAGCATCTCGACCTGGTTGTTGATCTCGGACTCGGTGACCTCCGCGGGAGGCATCTCGATCTCGACGGCGTCGAAGGAGGAGAGCTCGGCAGCAGGACGCAGGGAGAACTCGACGGTGTAGGTGTAGTCCTCGTGATCCTTGGCGAGGTCGAGCTCCTTGTAGTCACCGTTCTTGGTGGGGACGATGTCCAGCTCGTTGAGGACGACGGGCTCGTTGGCGGCGATCAGGTCGTTGGTGGCCTGAGCGAGGGTAGCCTCGGCGCCAAGTGCGGAGTCGATGACCGGACGGGGAGCCTTACCGGCGCGGAAGCCCGGGAAGCGGTACTTCTTAGCGGTGTCCTTGTAGGCCTTCTTGATCGCGGCGTCGACGTCGGCGGCCGGGATGGTGACCGTAGCGGTGAGCTTGGCGTCCTTGACGTCAGAAGCGGTGATGTTCAACACGTTCCTCCTCATACTGCCCAGCTTATCTGAGGTGCTGGTACCTTTATGCAACAAAGAGTCGCGACGGCAGGAGCCGACGCAGGTGCGTTGGTGCGGGCGAAAGGACTCGAACCTTCACGGGAATCCCACCAGAACCTAAATCTGGCGCGTCTACCAATTCCGCCACGCCCGCATGAGCGCACAGATAAGGAATGATAGCAGATACGAACGGCAAGCGCACGCACACGTTTTACAGGCTCACGACCTCACCACGAGTGCAAAAGGCGGGGCGAGTTGCCCCGCCCCCGCCAATTACGACTTGTTCGCTGACCCGCTACTCCCCCAGCAGGGCCTTCTCGGGCGTGATCGGCAGCGAGCGAACCTGATGTCCGGTAGCGTGTGCCACGGCCGAGGCAACGGCGGCGAGTGGCGTGTTGATGACGACCTCGCCGATCGACTTGGCACCAAACGGGCCCGTCGGCTCGTAGCTCGGCTCAAAGGCCACGCGAATGCTGCCGATATCCAGGCGCGTGGGCAGCTTGTAGCTCATAAAGTTGCCGGTGCGCAGACGGCCGCGCTCATCGTGCTCGACGATTTCGTAGAGCGCATGGCCGATGCCCTGGGCAATGCCGCCCTCGGCCTGGACGCGCGCGAGCGCCTCGTTGATCACGGTGCCGCAGTCCACAGCCGCCGCGTAGTCCACCACGGTCACCTTGCCGGTGGCCTTGTCGACCTCGACCTCGGCAATGCCGGCCATAAACGGCGGAGGCGAAACGGGCAGGCAGGCAGAGGCATGCGAGGTGAGCGCGTCGCCGCCCGCGATGTTCTTGACGCACAGGTTGGCAAAGTCACGCAGCGTGAGGTAACGGTTCTGCTCGCGCGCGGCACGCTCGTCAGACAGGCGCACGTACTGGCCATCGAAGACCACGTCGGCGGCGTCCACGTCCCACATCTGGGCGGCCTTGGCGCAGATCTTCTCACGCAGCTCGGTCGCGGCGTTCTTGGCGGCAAGGCCCGTCACGTACGTACCCGAGCTCGCGTACGAGCCGGCATCGAACGGCGACACGTCGGTGTCCACGCCGCGTACCACGATCATTGAACTCTCCACGCCCAGCTCCTCGGCGGCAATCTGCGCCAGAATTGTATCGACGCCCATGCCGTTATCGGTGGCGCCGGTGCCGATGGTAATAAAGCCGTCCTCTTCCAGGCGCATGTCGATGCCGGCGATATCCACGTTGGAGATGCCCGAGCCCTGCATGGTGAGCGCGCAGCCCAGGGCTCGCACGCGGTCGCCCAGGTCGACGGCCAGCGGCTTGTCGCGCCAGCCGATCATGTCCATCGCGCGCAGCAGGCAGCGGTCGAGCGCACAGGCGTTGAGCTTCTCGTTGTAGTACTGCGGCATGATTTCGCCCTCGTGCACGATGTTCTTAAGGCGCAGGTCGGCGGGATCCATGTGCAGCATGTCGGCGAGCTCGTTGACGGCGCTCTCCACGGCAAACTGGCCCTGGGTGGCACCGTAGCCGCGATACGCGCCGCCGCGGTTGGTGTTGGTGTAGACGGCGTCCCAGCTAAAGCGGCTCGCCTTCACATGGTTGTAAATCGGCAGGCTCTTGTGGCCCGAAAGGCCGATCGTCGTGGTGGCATGCTCGCCATAGGCGCCGGCGTTGGACAGCGTATGCAGGTCGATGGCCGTGATGGTGCCGTCGTTCATGGCGCCCAGCTTAACGGTCATCTGCATCTGGTGGCGCGAGTTGCCCGCGGTGATGGTCTCCTCGCGGGTGTAGCAGCAATAGCTCGGACGGCCGGTCTGCTGGGTGACGAATGCCACGAAGATCTCGCAGCAGCCCGTCTGCTTGGAGCCAAAGCCGCCACCGATGCGCGGCTTAATGACCTGCACCTGCGACTGCGGAATGTCGAGCGACTGCGCGACCATGCGGCGCACGTGGAAGGGCACCTGTGTGGAGGTGGTCACCGAGATTCGGCCGAACGCGTCGGTCGTCGCGAAAGCGCGGAAGGTTTCCATGGGCGCGGTCTGCGTGGCCTGGCTGGTGTAGGTGCGGGTGAACACGATGTCGCTCTGGGCGAAGGCCTCATCAAGATCGCCAAAATCGCTGGTACCGCTGCAGACCAGGTTGCGCGGGACGTCGCCGCCCTGCGGGAACATAAAGGTCACGTCGCCCTCGGGGTGAACCACGATGTCGTTATCGAGCGCCTTGGTAAAGTCGAGAAGCGGCTCGAGCACCTCATAGTCGACCTTGATGAGCTTGAGCGCCTTGTCGGCAGCCTCCTCGGTCTCGGCGGCGACGATCGCCACCTCCTCGTTTTGGTAACGGACATGGTTCTCGAGAATCAGGCGGTCGTAGGGCGAAGGCTGCGGATAGCTCTGACCGGCGATGGTAAAGCGGCGCTTGGGCACGTCCTCGTAGGTGTAGACGCCCACCACGCCGGACACCTTCAACGCGCGCGAGGTGTCGATGGAGCGAATCTTGGCGCGGGCATAGGGGCTGCGCTTGAGTTTGACGATGAGCGCACCGGCGGGCACCATATCGCCCGTATAGACGGGACGACCCTCGAGCAGCGCCTTCGAGTCCTTCTTGGGCTGCTTGTGAGTGATCTGCTTGTAGGAGACGCCGTCGCAGCTGGTGTCGTTGACCGGCAGCTCGGGCATCTCAAAGCCCACCTGCACGCCGGACTCGTTAAGGAAGCGCACGATGGCGCGCAGCTGGCTCTCGTAGCCGCTGCAGCGGCAAAGGTTGCCGGCGAGCTGGCGCGACAGCTCCTCGCGCGTGGCGACGAGGCTCGGGTCCTCCTTGGCAGCACGGGCGAGCGCCAGCACGTTCATGATGAGGCCGGGGGCGCAAAAACCGCACTGCTCGGCGCCTTCGGCAGCCATCGCACGGGCAAGCGCCTCGGACTCGGCCTTGAGGCCCTCGAGCGTGGTGATGGAGCGGCCCTCAACACGGGCGGCGGGAACCGAGCAGCTCAGCACCGGGTCGCCATCGAGCCACACTGTGCACAGACCGCAGTTGGTGGTCTCGCAGGCGCAGCGCACCGACGCGCAGCCCTGCTCACGCAGCAGCGCAAAGAGCATGGTGTCGGGGGCAATCTGAACCTTGACCTTGCGGCCGTTGAGCGTAAAGGAAAGATCGATGAGTTTGGCAGCCATTAGCGCACCTCGCTAGAATCGACGCCGGGCACGCGGCGGCAGGAATACTCGTCCGTGGCAAACTTGGGAATCTGCACGCCCTCGAGCTCGCGGGCAAGCGCGGCCGAAAGCTCGATGCCGGCGGCGCGGCGCACGGCCTGGACGGCGAGCGGGGCCGAGATGCGGCGGCGGTAGTCGGCCGAACCCCACATGTTGGTGCCGTAGCTCAGGGCACGCACGGATGCGGCCAGGGCGCGCAGCTCGTCCTCGGAAGGCCGCTCGTTCACCAGGCCGCATGCCTCGCCCTGCAGCAGGGTCGCGCGCAGCGGGCGAGCACCCACGGTGACGTGCCAGCTGTTGTCCCACCAGGCAGCGGTGACGTTTAAGGAGGGGAAGTCGGTCGCGGCCTTGCGCACGGCCTCATAGCTTGCGCGGTAATCGTGCTTGACGACCACGACATGCTCGATAACGTCGCGCACGTAGCCCATGTCCACGAACTCGACAAGCGGCACGCGACCGGCGCCCGTCAGCTCAACATAGGAATCGAGCGCGAGAAAGGCGGAGAGAACGTCCGAGAAGCCAAAGCGACCGTAGATGCTGCCGCCCACCGTGGCGGTATTGCGCAGCTGCACGCCCACGATATCGTGGACGGCGAACTCAAAGACATGGTTGACAAGCGCGTTGAGCTCGGCATGGCGCTCGAGCTGGCGCAGGGTACACATGGCACCGATGCGAAACTCGGTCTCGGTCTCCTCGATCTGATCGAGTCCGCAGGCCGAAAGGTCAATCGCCGTCGCCACGCGACGCGAACCCAGGCGTATCCAGATGCCGCCGCCCACAATCTTGTTGTTGCGGTTCTTCTGTAAGAGCTCATAGGCTTCGGCCGCGTTTCCAACACGGACGTAGGTACCGAACTTGAGCACGTTCTCCCCCATCTCTTCACTTGTCCAGTACGTTTAAGTGTACCAAACGAGGGGCCGCACACCGTTTTAGGACAAAATCCACCCACCCATCCATAACTTGCGGTGATATACGGACTGATTAGCCGTTCTGGGACGCAAAACAGTCCGTATTTCACCGCAAGTTATGAGGAGTCCTCCGAGATAGAAAAGGCTCCCAGCCAAGATGACTGGGAGCCTTATCAATGCTATGTCAGGCAGGGTTTAGCAGACGCCCTGGGCGAGCATGGCATCGGCGACCTTCAGGAAGCCGGCGATGTTGGCGCCCATGACGAAGTTGCCCTCCTGGCCATACTCCTTGGCGGTGTCGTCCACGTTGTGGAACATGCCGCGCATGAGCTGCTCGAGCTTGCCGTCGACCTCCTCGAAGGTCCAGGACAGGTGCTCGGCATTCTGGCTCATCTCCAGGCCGGACACGAGCACGCCGCCGGCGTTGGCAGCCTTGCCGGGCATAAAGGCGACGCCGTTCTCCTGGAAGTAGGTCGTGGCCTCGATGGTCGTGGGCATGTTTGCGCCCTCGCCGACCACCTTGCAGCCGTTGGCGACGAGCGCCTGGGCGTCCTCGAGCAGCAGCGTGTTCTCGCGAGCGCAGGGCAGCGCGATATCGCAGGGAAGCTGCCACACGCCGCGGCCGTCGCCCTCGTGCCACACGGCGTTGGGCTTCTCGTCAACGTACATAGCGAGCGTGACGCCCTTGTCGTGGCCGGAGCGCTTCTTGTTGTAGATGTGCTCGAGCACGGTGTAGTCGATGCCGTCGGGGTCCTCGACCCAGCCGTGGGTGTCGGAGCAGGCGAGCACCTTGCCGCCGAGCTGGGTTACCTTCTGGACCGCGTAAATGGCGACGTTGCCGGAGCCGTGAACGACGACGTTCTTGCTCTCGAAGGAGTCGCCGCGGCTCTTGAGGTACTCGTCCACAAAGTAGGCCAGACCGTAACCGGTGGCCTCGGTACGGGCAAGCGAGCCGCCAAAGGAGAGGCCCTTGCCGGTGAGGACGCCGGTCCACTCGTTGGTCAGGCGCTTGTACTGACCGAACAAGTAGGCAACCTCGCGGCCGCCAACGCCCAGGTCGCCGGCGGGAACGTCGGTGTTGGGGCCAATGTGGCGATAGAGCTCGGTCATGAAGGACTGGCAGAAGTGCATGATCTCGTTGTTGGACTTGCCCTTGGGGTCAAAGTCGGAGCCGCCCTTGCCGCCGCCCATGGGAAGGGTGGTCAGGCTGTTCTTGAGGATCTGCTCCAGGCCCAGGAACTTGAGCATGCCCAGGGTGACCGTCGGGTTAAAGCGCAGGCCGCCCTTGTAGGGTCCAATGGCAGAGTTGAACTCGACGCGGTAGCCGCGGTTGACCTGGACCTTGCCCTGATCGTCGACCCAGGGAACACGGAACATAACGATGCGCTCGGGCTCGACGAGGCGCTCAAGCAGGGCGGCCTCCTCGTACTCGGGATGGGCGTCGAGCGCCGGCTGGATGGTGCCGAGGATCTCGGTCGCGGCCTGGATGAACTCAGGCTGCTCGGGATAGCGGGCCTTGAGCTCTTCGAGAACTTTCTGCGTGTAGCTCATGCTTCCTCCAATTGATGGAAAAGAAAAGTGTCGTTCGAGGCGCCCCATGCGCCGCGAGCTTTATCGAGTATGGATAATATCGCACTGTTGCAGCAAAGTTACGCATAAGCCGACGAGCAGATGTTTCTTTTTGATTACGATGCAGGTAGAAGCGTTTTTGAGTGCCTGACGTGCAAATCGCGTGTTTCGAAGCTGTTTCGTCCACATGTTCCAAACCACCACATTGGGCACCTTTGTGGTGGTGTTGGTGGTTAGAGGACGAACTGATGGTAGTCGGCAGGGGTTATGCGGCCCTCGGTGGCGGCGCGGAAGGCGGCGAGCGCATCGCCCGAGAACGGCATGGCCCAGCACAGGCCGCAACCTGCGGTAATGGAGCCGGGCAAAGGCATAATGCGCCCGGGCACGCCGGCATCCAGGCAAAGCTGCTCGCACTCCATCACATCGAAGGTGCTGTCGAACGAAACGATAATCTTGCGCTCGTGGTCGAGGGCATCACCGGACGGGCCTTCGCGATGTGCCTCGCGATACGCCGCGGCGGCCGCTTCCTCTTCCGCAGTATGTCCACAGCCACCGCAGCCGCAGGTACAGGGCTCGGAACCATCGCAAGTGCAAGGCTCTCCCGTGTCGGGACAAATATCGTGAGACATGGCAACTCCAATCGTCTAGGCGAGTAACTCGGCCGCCGCAAACTCCTCGGGCGTATTGACGTTCTCGAAGCAGAGCGTCGAACCCGCGGCCTTAACGATCTGCGGCTCATCCATATAACCAGCCTGAACGCGATTGATCAGGCAGCGAATGCGCTGGCGGTCGCAGGCAAGCAGCTCTTGGGCAACCGGCGCACACGCGTCACGGCGCCAGACGGCGCAAAGCGGCTCAATCCCCCGCTCCTCGCGCGGCACGCACACGTCGAGCGCCTCGGCCTCAACACGATCGGCAAGCGCGCCGATCAGTTCTGGCGAGACGAACGGCATATCGCAGGCGACGATCGCCACGAGCGGCAATCGGGCCGCGGCCAACGAGCTCGCGATGCCGCGCATGGCACCCGCCGGTCCTTCAAGGTCCGCCACCACACGCGGCACCAGGCCGCCAAACGCGCGCTCCTCAAGATAGGCAAGCTCGCTGGGACGCGAAGTCGTCACGACCAACTCGCCGGCAACTGGCGCCAGCCGACCCAGCACACGCTCGATGAGCGGCTCGCCGCAAAACGCCATGCGCGCCTTATCGCAGCCCATGCGCGAGGACAGCCCGCCCGCTTGGACGACACAAGAAAGATCGGCACGTCTTACGGTAGTCATACGGCAAAACACCTCCATCGGCATGTTCGAAACCCGACACACGAAGCCAAATACCGCCGCCGAAATAACGGCGCTACGAAAAGCTCGTGCAAAAACAAAACAGCGCCTTTGCGGCACGCAGCAAGACCGCGAGCACAAAAGCGCTGGTAGCGTATGGCGGGAACGTATGTGAATCGAACACATCCAAGACGTTTTGCACGCCTCGCAACGGTTTTGAGGACCGCGGAGCCCACCGGAGCCCATCCGTTCCCAAGTGCGGCGGTATTTTACCAAACCGAGCGGGCCCCATCCCAAAAAGACGAACAAGAAGTTGCGGTGGAATAGTTCCTGTATTTGCTGCCAAAGCCTCCAAATAGGAACTATTTCACCGCAACTGAGGAGGCGGGAGCGAGTGACCGGCCTAGCGCAGGGAGCGCAGGCCGCCGGCGTCCTTGTCGAGCACCGTAAAGCGCACGGCATCCAAGTGCTCCAAGATGCTGATTGCACGTTTGCGCGACACGCCCAGGGCCTCGCGCAGCACGCTCGTGGTGGCAGCGCCGCCGGCTGCCTCAATGGCGGCGGCGACAAGCTCGCGCGCATGGGCCTCGGCGGCGGCAGACAAGGCAACGTCGCGCTCGACCTTAACGATCGAGCGGTTGAGCGAAAGCTCGCGCAGGGCACGCGTCATGGTGTCGCGGCCGAGCTGCAGCTGTTCGCCCACCTCGGGAAGCGCCGGTGCGTCCAGGCCAGCCTCGTCAAGCAGCGCGACGATGCGCTCGCAAGCCTCTCGCACCACGCGTGCCGCCGCGGCGGCCGAATGCGGATCGAATACCTCAGCGCCCTCGGCGGCGCACACGCCACGCGAGCAGCCCTCGGCAATCAGAGCCGAGGCAACGCCTTCATCAGCGGCAGGCCACGCAGCATGGGCAACGGCGCCGGGCGTAAAGCCCGTCTCCTTGGGAGCCGCCGCGTGCATGGCTGACAGGGTCGCCGCCAGTGCATCCATCGCGGCGTCGAGCACGGCGGCATTCACATACAGCGAATCGCCCGAGCCGGCAAGCTCGCACACAGCACCTCGCGCCACCAACTCGTTCAGCGCGGCATCGACTCCACCGGAAACAAGATCCAGCGCCGCGGCAACGTCGGCAGCCACGACCGGCAACGTCTGCAGCGCCAGCCACGCCTCAACACCAGCGGCGGTATCGCCGGCCTCAAGCGCCGCAAGCAGCGTGCACTCCTCCGCCGAAAGCTCACGCGAGCGACGGCAGCGCGAAAGCAGTACACGCCCGCCGCCAATGAGCATAACGGGCGAATACGACAGCACCACGGCATGGTCTCCGGCTCGCAGCGGCAGCGGCTCCTCCAAGCGCACCTGAACGATACGGGTCTCGCCCACCGCCATGGGGGCCTCGCCCTCCATGAACATGATGCGGCCGACAACCTCGGCCGTACCCGCCATCACATGCACGCGCGCGCCCGACTCGAGCACACGCGGTTTAGCGCCCTCGCGGCCCAGGTAGGTAAACGTCATCATAAAGCGCAGCGTCTGGCCAAAACGGCCCTCCACGCCGAGCATCTCGCCGCGATCGAGCGCGGCGACAGCATCGCCCACCAAGTTGAGCGCCACACGCTGACCGGGCAACGCCTGCTGCGTATCGCCATGCACCTGAATCCCGCGGACACGGCAGACCGTACGCGACGGCAAAGCCATCAGCTCGTCGCCCACCGCAACCGGCGCATCGTGCAACGTTCCCGTCACCACGGTACCGGCGCCCTTGATCGTAAAGCAGCGGTCAATCGGCAGGCGCGGCGCGGCATCACTCCGCTCGACACGGTCGCGGCAGGCATCCCAGCAGGCACTTACCTGCTCGTCGAGCACCGCAAGCAGCCCGTCGATCCCCTCGCCCGTCTTAGACGACACGGGCACAATCGGCGCGCCTGCAAACACGGTACCCGACAAAAAGTCATCGACATCAAGCTCGGCGAGCTCGGTCATCTCGTTATCGGCCAGGTCGCACATCGTCAACGCAACCACCATATGCGTAACGCCCAGCAGCTCCAGCACATGCACGTGCTCGCGGGTCTGTGGCATCACGCCCTCGACGGCCGATACCACCAACACGGCAACATCAATGCCCGTAGCGCCCTGCACCATGGCGCGCAGGTAGTGCGCATGCCCCGGCACGTCAACTAGGCCCACGATCTTGCCACTCGGCAGCGCCAGCTCGCCAAAGCCAAGCTCAACGGTCATGCCGCGACGAAGCTCAACTTCCAGGCGGTCAGGGTTTTTACCCGTCAGCGCCTCGATGAGCGCCGACTTTCCGTGGTCGACATGTCCCGCCGTACCTACGATAACGGGGCATTCCACCAACGCTTGAACCTCACTCATCGAGCAATCGCCTTCTCAACGCATGCGGCAAGCGTCGATGCCGCCGTCTCGATATCGCGGTCGCCCACAAGCGTACGGACGTCAAACAAAATGCGATCGTGCGAGGCGCGCGTGACGACCGGCGTGTCGAAATCTTGGACGAGCGAGCGCTTGAGCGCGTCGACGGACAGGTGCCCGTCGACCGGGCAGACGGCCACGCACATCGTGGGCAGCTCCACGGTAGGCAGCGAGCCGCCACCGGGGGTCGACGACTCTTCGACGATCTCCACCTGAACGGCACGCGGACAGCCAGCCTTATCGAGGCCCGCCACCATCAGATCGCGCAACTTGCGTGCTCGACGCTCCAGATGAGCCTGAGGAAGCGTGAGCATGTTGAGCACCGGCACCTCGCGATGGGC
>CAJKQY010000055.1:0-12575 GCA_905202145.1 uncultured Collinsella sp. | reverse complement strand
AGCTTTGCCCGATAAAGTACTTCGCAAATGCGTCGTTGGGGGCACCGATGGGAAACGCCATCTCGTTTTGGTGCTGCGCCTTTGCGTCGGCAGCGTCTTCGTCCGCCCAGACCTCCTTCGCCATGCGAAAGGCCGCCCACGCCTTGGGCCATCCCGCATAAAACGCCGCATGCGTAAGGATTTCCGCTATCTCAGTCCTGGTCACGCCATTGTTCTTTGCGGACATCAGATGATATTGAAACGAAGAGTCCGTCAGGCCCTGCGCCATTAGGGCAACCACCGTCACTATGCTGCGATCTCGAAGGGAAAGCCCGTCTTCTCGACTCCATACCTCGCCGAACAGCACATCGTCATTGAGCTGTGCAAATTTGGGGGCAAAATCCCCCAGGGCATCTCTGCCCGCCGTCTGCTTAATCGTCATGTTCGATTCCTCCTGTCGATGGTTTTGAGTGCAAAACTGCTTCCGTCCAGCTAAGCCGCGCCTAGATTTCCACGCCCATTCGTTGCGCCTGCTCCAGAGCGGGATGCCCGGCGATATCGCCCACACCGTTCACGCCGCCGGCGAATACCGTCCCGGCAAGCGTGCAGCGGGGGAAGCAGTCAACCCATCCCTGCACTGCCTTCTTCGCGCCGTCGAAGGTCGAGCACCCGTCCTCCGCCGCCGTCGCCAGCAGATACGCCTCGGTGAATGCGTAATCGGAGCCGAAGAGCGGGTTAGCGCGGTCCAGCATGGTCTTGAGCTGGCCGCAAACGCTGTAGTAGTAGACGGGCGTTGCGAACACCAGCACATCCGCATCGTGCATCTTGGCGGCAATTTCCACGGCATCGTCTTGGATGACGCAGCGCCCCAGCTTTAGGCAGGCAAGGCACCCCTTGCAGAAGCCGAGCTGCTTTTCGCGCAGGCGCACGGTCTCCACGCTATGGCCCGCTTCTCGCGCTCCTTGGGCGAAGGCGTCCGCCAATGTCTCGGAATTGCCATCCTTTCGAGGGCTTGAAGAGACTATCAAAACCGTTTTGCTCATTACGGAATACCCCTTGCACTCCTTATATATATTGACGAAAATAAGGTAATACATAAACCTAACTTTAGGTCAAGGAGTAAATTCGAGATTCGTCCGGAGGGACCATGTACACAATCGGACAGGTAGCGGAGATGTTCGGTCTGCCCGTTTCCACGCTGCGGTATTACGACAAACAGGGATTGTTTCCGGAATTGGAGCGGACGTCCGGCATTCGCCGATTCGGCGATACGGAACTCGAGGCGCTTCGGGTCATCGAATGCCTGAAGAAGGCTGGGATGGAGATCAAGGACATCCGGCTGTTCATGGAATGGTGTTCGGAGGGCCCATCGACATATCCCAAGCGCAAGGCCATGTTCGAGGAGCGGAAGACCCACATGGAGTCGGAGATCGCGAAGATGAACCGCGCGCTGGATATGCTGAGGTTCAAATGCTGGTACTACGAGCAGGCAATCCAAGATGGCAACGAGGATAGAGTGAAGGCGCTGATTCCCGACAATTTGCCGGAAGAAATCAAAGATACCTACGATAACGCCCACGCTCAATAATGCCGCCCGATGCTCAAGGGGCTTTGGCAAGGGGCTCTTTCCGAGCAGAACGAAAAAGAAAGCCTCCGAACCAGAGGGTCCGGAGGCTGTTATTCCCGTTATTTCGCTGGTGGCTTTGCTCTATGGCGACGCCGAAACAGCATCAGGCGGTACTCGACGGTATCAAAACGCGAATTCAGAAACCAGTTCCCGTTGTTCCCATAGGCATAAGCACATCTGCTCGCGATTGCCTATCGATGCTTTGTCTCCAACGCGGCAGACACCGCATCGAGGAACTCCCGCACATGGTTGGCGGGGTGCGGCGAATGAAGCAGCCCGTAAGACACGAGACGGCCCCAATCGGTAGGAACGGGTTGGGCAACCTATCGGGCGTGCGCTCCATGCGCTACACGTTCAGCTCCTGCGCGTTCGCCACGATCGACTTCCGGGACTTCGACCCGTCGACGCTCACGGATCTGTTCTGCACGTTCTCGGGGTGCTCGCACCTGACGACGATCTACGCGGATGTGACCTGGGCGCTGCCTTCGAGCGGCATAACGGGCTCTCAGTGCTTCTACTCCTGCTCCACATCACTCGTCGGCGGGAACGGCACGGTTTGGGCGAGCAACAAGACGGCGTACTCGTACCTGCGTATCGACACTGCGGGAGCGCAGGGGTACATGACGGCGGCTTAATGCCTGGTAATAAGTTTGACTGCTTTTGCCGCAACCGGTAGGGCCTTTTCTTTCAAGATGGGCCCTACCGCGTCTCTTGCGGTCACTCCCACCGTCACGACAACCACAGCGGCGCCTACAACGGCGTTCTTTGCATTCTCGGCAGCAACACCCTTGTGGTACTCACATACGGGCAGCTTTGAGCCCTCTGGGAGTTCTTTCTTGCATACGATGCACTTGCGAGCCATCTTTACTCCTGGCCTTCGTCGGCTTGTTCTTCTGAGTCTTGATCCTCGGTTTCGGCCAACCCGGCCTCAAGGATCCCTGTCGGATCGTCGCGGCCCTCGATTTGCAGACCAGCCACAGAACCCGAAATCTTGACAAAGCCTCTGACGATGTCTTCTCTATTGCCCTTGCTGTAAGAGTTGAGCAATCGCAGCGTCTGCGCATCTTCGAGCTTATTGTCCAGAATGAACTGCTTGAACTGGCCCAGTGCAGCATTGGCCGCTTGCGGTTCTTCGAGAACGCGGTATGCGGCGTACTCCGTCTTTGCCATGAGGGCAATCACCGTGAGGTCTACCATCGCCGTGTTGGCGGCCTTGCCCCAATCCTTTGCCTTGCCCTGCCTGCCCATCGCGAGCGCGAGCTCTGCCTGGAAGTTACCCTGCAGCGTGCATCTGGCCTGCGTGGCTGCAGAGGCGATGTCGAGGATCTTGATTTCGCGCAGACGCGAGTCCTCGATGAGCATTGCCTGCTGGAGCTGCTGCCATGCGCTCTCAGCAAGCGCGATGCGGTCCGCCTGGTTTTCGATGCGCAGGGCATCGACGTTGGCCGCCACGGCCCCGATGGCGTCCATGATGTTCGCCATCATCACCTGCATTTGAACGTCCACGACCGACTGGGTCATGTCCTGGGGAATCTGCTCGGCTTTGATCCTGGCCTTCTCGTATATCCGGCCCGTCTTGACGCTCCTGAGCTGAGGGAGCAGGTCACCGGTCTTCTTCTCGACCGAAAAGACGAGCTCGCCGCTCTTCATGAGCTCTTCTGCGGCGGCGCTGAAATCAGCAATGTACTTCGTTTCGCCGCGAGCGGAGAGCTTCTTGATGATGTCATAGATAGCTGGCGCGAACTTTGCCATAGTGTCGGCATCCGCGAGGAACTTCACGAGGGATTCGTTGGTCTTTGATGGAATGAGGTTCATCCCATTGTCGAACACCGTAGCCTCAAGGACCGTCACACGTGGGGTGATCTTCGCTGGCGGCAGCGAACTGATCGGGACGACGCCCGTCTCCTCACTCTGGGCGACAAAGCCGCAGTGCGGGCACGTAACCGCGCTGGACGATATTCTCGCATGACATTCGGGGCAGAAAATCAATGACACGTGCGCACTCCTTCTCGTGATTAGACACCCATTATCCCCGTTTCGAGTTCGACTGTCATCAGCTCATGGCAGACAAGCAGGCCTCTTGGACAGCTTGCGACACGGGCGGACACCGCCTCCCGGGGGACGAAAAGTCGAGACCTCGAGAGGCAATTCTTTATGGAGTCAATCATCGTCGCGTGCATCACGGGGGTGGTCACGCTGGTCGGCGTGATCCTCTCCAACTCTAAGAGCCAGGCCGTCATGGAGGTCAAGCCGGACGCCCTCACGGCAAAGGTCGAGAAGCACAACCAGGTCTTGGAACGTACCTACCGGCTCGAGCAGGACATGGCTGTCGCGGAGCACGACACCGAGTCCTTGAAGGGAAAGGTGGGCTAACATGAACGAGTTCCTGGCAAGCAACGAATGATACTGGCGCCCGGCACGCACGATCGTGCAGGGAGCCCTGGGCGTGGTGATCGCCAACCTGGATTTGATCATGGGCTGGTGCGTGCTCGACCCGAGCATGCGCGGGCTCGTGGCGGCGCTGGTGATGGCGGTCTTGTCTCCCATCATGGCCGCTCTCGGCGGCGACGGCAACAAACCGGAGATCCCGAGGGGTGAGGCACGTGGGGCTTAACGGCATCGACATCAGCTCCTGGCAGGAGAACTTGGTCGTCTCCGCCATGGAGAGCTGCGACTTCGTGATCGTGAAGGCTACCGGAGGGGCGGGCTACTCGAACGAGTGCTTCCGCCGGCATGCCGACGAGACGCTGGCGGCCGGCAAGCTGCTCGGCTGCTACCGCTACGCACTACTCGCGCGACCGTGGGTACGAGGGCACGGCCGAGGCCGACCACTTCATAAACGCCTTCAAGCCGTACATCGGCAAGGCGATCCCGTTCCTGGACTGGGAGGCGGACGCGCTGAACCCGGGGCCATCCTGAGCGAAAAAGTGGCTCAATCCGTGAGGGACAAAAACGGAGTGACGCCGGGCATCTACACGAGCAAGAGCGCGTGCTTCGCGCACGACTGGCCCAGCGTGGCCAAGGCGTACCTGCTCTGGGTTGCGCAGTACCCGAACTACGAGGAGACAGGATTCCTCAGTGAGCCGTGGACCGACTGCTGGGACTTCGGCGCGTGGGACTCGCCGCTGATCTTCCAGTACACGGGAACCGGGCGCATACCCGGCTACGGCGGGCACCTTGACCTCGACCTCTTCTACGGCACCAAGGACGACTGGCGGAGGCTCTGCGCGGTTGCCGGCGCCTTCGCTGGCAACGGGGAGGTGAAGGAAATGGCGATCAGCAAGGCGAACGTGGCGGCGCAGATCATGGAGCACCTCTGCAACTGCGCCGAGCACGGGTACTCTCAGCCTGAGCGGCATGGCACGTCTGGGCACTGCAGCGTGAAGACCGACGCGGGCACGACCAAGGTCGCCTAGGGCGACCGCGACTGCTTAAGCGCCGTGTGCGAGGCCTGGGAGCTCGCACTCGCAGGCACGCAGTACGACGGGCTCATCACGCGCTACAACTGGACCGGCGGCATGCGCAAGATGTTCGTGGGCTCCGGGCTTTTCTCGTGGCAGGCCGTGACCGCAAACGCCCAGCGCGGTGACATCTACCTCGACTAGGAGAAACACACGGCGATGGTGCTGGGAGGCGGCAAGAACGGCCACTTCACCGGCTCAGAGACCGGCGGCATCGACGGCGCGCCCGGCGACCAGACGGGGCGCGAGTCGCGCATCCAGGACTACTACCGTGGCGGCTGGGACGGCGTGCTCCACTACAACGGCAAGGCCGACGGGACCGCAGCGCCGGACGAATCCGGCTCTGGTGCGCCATCCGGCGATGTGTCAGAGCTTGCGGCAAGGGTCACCGCTGGAGATTTCGGCAATGGCGATGCGCGCAAGGCGGCGCTGGGCGACCGCTACGACGAGGTGCAGGTGGAGGTCAACCGGATCATCCTCGGCGGCTCCTCCGGCGGCTCCTACGACGTGGACGCCATGGCGCAGCACGTGATCGCCGGCGAGTTTGGCAACGACGACGAGCGGAAGCGGCGCCTGGGCGACAGGTACTCGGCCGTGCAGAGGCGCGTGAACGAGATGCTGTCATGAGGCGGCGGCTGGAGTTCTTGGCCGACCAGGTCGGCTGGCTCCTCTGCGACGTGGCCTGTTTGGCGATGATGACGCTGTTCCTGCCGCTGGTGCCTGTGTTCAAGGCGTTCGAGTGTGGCAAGCGCTCGGCCAAGGGCGAACAACATGCGGGAGGCCGCCTATCTTCGCGATAGGCGGCCTCCTTGCTTGCTGTATGGGCTCGGGTTACAGCAGCGGCTCGAACTCCCGGCAGAGCGGGCCCCCTTCGCCCACCAGCACGTCCCACCACCACTGGGGCGACTCGACGCCGGAGGCGCAAAACATGTCCAGGAGCTTGGCGCGGGCATTGGGCGGCAGCTGCTCGAAGTCGGCGCGCATCGCGTCCTGGATCGCCCAGTTCGTCTTAAACATGTCGTTACAGATTTCCTTCTTCTCTTCGAGCGTGTAGCTCTCCGGCGAGTACAGGCAGAGATCCGCCCGGAAGAACGCCATTTCCTCGGCTTGGGTGAGTTCGGTCATCTTGGCTTCGTTCATCGTGGTTCCTTTCATCAATTTCCGTACAAATACAGAAGCGCCCCTCACGGGTTTCCATGGAAGAAAAATCCCGAAAGGAGCGCTGTTTTCTATGGAAGAGTGGTGTGCCGGAAAACTCGACACACCACTTCTGACCTGCGGAAACGTTGTATTTTTGGGTAGACCGTGAAAGAGTGTTGCGAGCCTAAAATTACTCCCACTCGATGGCATTGATTCTGCCGTCTCGTGATTCCAGTTGCGCCCAGTTTTCGGTGCCGTCTCGAGCCGAGTGCCGCCAGGTGACACCATGTCGCGTTTCGTCGGCCCCGGAGACAAAAGCTGGGACAACTTCAAAAACTCACCTTAAACTCAGGACGTTGAATTTTCGTTTTTGTCCCATGGGGCACTGCGGATGGTCTTCGCAAACTCAATTGCACCGAAAACGCCCGTTTTGAAACTCAACCGCCCTTTAGCGTGCAAGCCGCCAGCTGCAACCGCAAGCGAATCAACGCGGGCGGCTTGTGAGCCGTTCGCAAAACCGCAGGTCACAGGGCTTTGCCATCTCCGGGCAGAATAAGTAGTCTCAGGTGGCTTGCCCATGAGTTGGCGAGCAGGTTGGGGCTTCGCTGTTGGCGCGATTGCTTCGTGCGTACTCGAAAGGTCTGTTTAGCAAAAGACTAATCGGATGCGACTGGCCGCCCATACGGCGACGGCGTTTCCCGTGCAGGCGCGAACGGCCCTGCGTGCCCTATCGAGCGATATCCCCGTATGGTGCTCAGAACTCCTGCTCGCCGAGCAGCCACCTCGCAAGGTCCAGCACGAGGACACCCTCCCGGGTATAGGGTTCATGCCTCGTGCGGGCGATGAGAACCTTCGGGAACGCATCCCTGACGGACAGAAGCGGCGCGAGCTCCCTCTCGAGCGTCGATTCAGAGCTGATGTCGTCACTTACCTGGATGAGACAAGCTCCGACCCCCTCTTCGCAACGAAGTCAACCTCCTTTTGGCACAGCTTCCCGACGTAGGTCTCGTAGCCTCGCCTCATCAGCTCCAGGAAGACCGCGTTCTCGTACATGCGGCCCCAGTCCATGTCGCGCGTTCCCAGAACCGCATAGCGCATTCCCGAGTCGCATACGTAATGCTTCGCCTGCGTGCTCAGGTACTTCTTCCCCTTGATGTCATAGCGCTTCGCCTCATAGAAGGCGAAAGCGTCGCGGAGGTACGAGATATAGCGCCCGACGGTGACGTGGTTGGTGGGAACCCTGTTGGCGTCGAGGACGTTGGCGATGTTGTTGGGCGAGTTGAGGTTGCCGGAGTTGTCCATCATGTACTCGGCCAGCCTCTCCAACACGGTGGAGTCGGTACGTATTGCGGTCTACCCAAGCCATAACCCACTCCTTCTCGGTTTCGAAACTCGATTATTTCTAAAGTTTCGAAACCGAGAAGGCAATGTGCACAAGGATGCATCGAGGAGCGAATCCCAGTAGCGCCATGTCAGCAGCGATGCCGGGCGCATTCGCACGTGCTACAATCCAACCACCAGAGATGAAAACACAGTCCCCGTCGGGTGGTCGTGGGCGTGCGCTAGTCCGCATCAGTAACCTGCCTCCTTGGTTGTCCCTTCTCTGCATGGTTATCTACATAAAGGAGGAACCAACCATGCAGATCAGCGTGTCGTCCACCCTGACCGTATATCACGACGGTCAATTCTGGGTCGGGCTGGCGGAGCACGTCGAGGTCGGAAGGTATGGCGTCGCCCGCATCGTCTTCGGCGCGGAGCCGTCCGATGAGGAGATTCTGCGATTCGTTACAAGCGAATGGGAGAAGCTCTCGTTCTTCGGCGACAAGGCCACTGAAACAAGCAAGCCCGCGAAAAACCCCAAGCGGCGCGCTCGCGAGGCAGCGAAAGCCCTTAAACGGCCCGCGGTGAGCACCAAGGCACAACAGGCGCTCGCGGCACAGCGGGAAGCGATGAAGCGGGAGTCGGCTCAAGCAAGAAGCCGACGCCGTGTGGAAAAGGCTGATGCGCGCTACGAACAGAGAAAACTGAAGCGCAAACAGAAACATCGCGGGCATTGATCGCTATTTGCAGCAAGGCAAACCATATACAGCAGCGGCGCCAGTTCCACTTGAAGCCGACGCCGCGTAGACGCTGATGGTGACGGCTATGCACGGGCACGGGCGCGCCACCGCACTTCACAGCTTGTTTCTCAAGTATTTGGGACGCACACGCGGCGTTCAAAAATGCGGAGCGACTCCGCATGGCTCGAGACTGAGCCGAGATGCCTACTTCTCGCCCTCCAGCAGTCCCACGATGCGGTCGATGTCGACGGCAAAGCGAGGCCTTCCCTCGCGCTCGTAGCGGTCGAGGTATGCCTGGCACTCGGAGACAATGCGCTTGGTGTTGCCATCGATGATGCGCTGGAGCGTCTCGTAGTAGGCCGAGCCCTCGGTCCTGAAGCGGCGCTGGTAGGCCTTGGTTATGGGGAACATCTTGATGTAGTGGATGCCGTGGCGGCAGCCGGGGCGCGTCGTGGGGCGGGGTGGCAACGCAAAGTACTGGTCTTTGGGCACGTTAGGGGCGATGTTGGAACGCAGCGGCACGGCGAAGTCCCTGCGCTTCCCGCGGAAACGCAGCCTCACCACCACGATGCAGGGGCGATTGTGCTTAAGCATGAGCTCGCGGTCGCCATCGACGAGGTCGAAGAAGTCCTGGGAGATGGATACGATCTTCATCGGTTACGCCCCCTTCATACGAAGCGAGGCCCGCATCGCTGCAGGCCCCTACAGGTGGGCGATATTCTACGCCTTGCGGCACCCCGTCGCCCACGGAGGTTAAACGTACACGTAAGCCGTACTCTGAAAGCCGCGGCTTCCGGCAAGTAGTTTATACCACGAAAGGTCGCTTTCGATGCGCCTAGCTCGCAAAATAACACTCGCCGGGCCGTCACCCCTGATCTTCTCGACCGTCTCCTCCGGGTACTTATTACGTGCCACGGGCACCTCCGTCCTTGTTATCGCGATAAACATACCATGAGTGGCGTACGGGTCGAGAAGGGCTGGCGCCAAAAGAGCCCAACGGCCGTTACGGCTTCGTTAGAAACGCGCCCCACCATGGATGGTGAACCCGAAAGGTAAGGCGCGCGGGCACGGCGACTCGGCCCGCGCGCCCGGAAGAGAAAGGACGAACCCATGGGTTACATGCTCGAGACGCGCGGGCTCACCAAGCGCTTCGGCCGCGGCGACCAGGCGCAGGACGCCGTGGCCGACGTGAGCCTTCATATCCGCGAGGGCGAGGTGTACGGGCTGCTCGGCCCCAACGGCGCCGGCAAGTCGACAACGCTCAAGATGATCTGCGGGATGCTGCGGCCGACGGCTGGGGAGATCCTCTTTGCCGGGCACGCCTGGCGCCGCGAGGACCTCTACGCAATCGGCAGCCTCATCGAGGAGGCGCCGCTCTACCCCAACCTCACCGCGCGCGAGAACCTGCGCGTGCGCACCACGCTGCTGGGCCTTCCCGAGAGCCGCGTAGATGAGGTGCTCGCCGCCGTGGGCCTCGCGGACACCGGGAAGAAGCGCGCCGGGCGCTTCTCGATGGGCATGCGGCAGCGTCTGGGGCTCGCGCTGGCGCTGATCGCCCGGCCACGCCTGCTCGTGCTCGACGAGCCCACCAACGGCCTCGACCCCATCGGCATCGAGGAGCTGCGCGACCAGATCCGCGGCTTCGCGGCGGCGGGTACGACGGTGATCGTCTCGAGCCACATCCTCTCCGAGGTGCAGCAGATGGCTGACACCATCGGCATCATCTACGGGGGGCGCCTCGCCTACGAGGATGCACTTCGGTCCGGGCAGGACCTCGAGGAACTCTTCATGAGCGTCTGCCGGGAGGGGCGTCGAGCGCGCGGGGAGGTGGCGGCATGACGGGCGAGAAAGGCGGCCTCCTCGCGGGTACCGTCAATAGTTTTGCGCAAATTCAGCCAACCGTCAGCACGACTGCTCCTTGAGAAGCGACACGTCCAAGTAGCGGCGGGACCCCCACTCGCTGTCGGCGACGTACTTCAGGCGGGCGGCCGCCAGCATGAGCGCGGACTTGCCGTCGGGAAAGGTGCCGACCACGCGGGTCCTGCGCCTTATCTCCCTGTTGAGCCGCTCGATCGCGTTGTTCGTGCGAATGCGCCGCCAATGCTCGCGGGGCATCGCGCAGTACGTCAGCGTCTCGGCGAAGCCCTCACGCACGACCTTGGCGGCCTCCTTCAGCTTCATCGACTCGAGCTCGGCGGCCACCGACTCGGCCTTGGCCGCCGAGGCCTCGCGCGACTCCATGGCGTGGATGGCCTTGAGCATGGCCGCGACCTGGGAGCGCTTCGATTTGGGGACCTTGGCGAGGACGTTGCGGTAGAAGTGCACGGTGCAGCGCTGGTATTTTGCCTTCGGGAACACCTCGGCGATCGAGCCGACCATGCCGGCGGCCTTGTCGCCCACGAACATGCGAACGCCGCGCAGCCCGCGCGATTTCAGCCACGACAGGAAATCGCGCCAGCACTCGGCCGACTCGGTGAAGCCCTCGGCGCACCCGATCACCTCGCGGTAGCCGTCCTCGCTCACGCCGATGGCGACCATGACGGCGACGTTCTCGTAGGAGCCGCCCCAGCTGCGCTTCAGGTAGATGCCGTCGACGTAGACGTACGGGTATTCGCAGGCCAGGGGCCTGCACCGCCACTCCTCGACCGCCTTGAAAGCCTTGTCGTTGAGGTTTGAGACCGTGCCGGCGGAGACGCCCGCGCCCCAGAGGATCTCGCTGACGTCCTCGATGCGGCGCGTGGAGACCCCGGCCAGGTACATCTCGATGATGGCCTCCTCGACCGACGTCTCGCGCCTTTTGTAGCGCTCGATGACCGCCGTGGCGAAGCGCATGCCCTTGAGCTTGGGCATCTTGAGCGTGACCCGGCCCGACGTCGTGGTGAAGCCGCGCTCGTAGTGCCCGGCGCGGTACGCCGCGCGCTCGTCGGTTCGCTCGTACGGGCCCGCGCCCACAAGCTGGTCGGCCTCCTCGTCGAGCATGGCGTTGATGGTCTCCTCGATGGTTTTCCTGACCAGCTCGCGTAATTCGTCTTTCACGGCCTGCTCGTCGAATGATACGATTGGGTTGGACATGGCCTGCCTCCTAGCATGATTGAACTCGACACTCAAATCATACCGACGGCACGCGCCATGTCCTTTCTTTTCTGGGCGTGTTCAGCTTTCAAAGTGCGCAAAGAATTTTACGTTACCTCCTCGCGGGCCTGCGCGCCGAGGCCCTGAAGTCGCGCCACGCGGCACCGGTTCGCCTGGCCGTGCTCATGGCGCTGCCGATGCCGCTGCTCGGCGCGATGCCCTACCGGGGCGTGCAGATCTTCAGCGCGTGGAACTACTGGTACGCGCTCTTCCTGCCCGTGTCTCTCTCGCTCGTGGTGGCGTGCGTCGCGCGGGCGGACGCGCGCACGCGGATGCGGGGGCTTCTGGGCCTGGGCTTCCCGCTTAGGCGCGCCTGGTGGGCCAAGGCGCTCTGGTGCCTCGCGCTCTGCGCGCTCTCGAACCTCGTGGTCTTCGGCATCTACCTCGCGGGATCGGCGTTCTCCTCGCAGGGCCTCACGGTCGCGGGCACGCTCACGATGCTCCTCTGCGCGCTCGTCAACACGGTGACCGCGGCGTGGATGATCCCCGCAGGGCTCTTCCTCACGGCGCGGCTCGGCATGCTCGCGGGCATCTTCTGCCCGCTCGCCACGCAGCTCGTGGGTGGGTTCGCCTGGTCGCTGGTGCCGCTGCCGCAGCTCTTTCCGCCGTCGGCGAGCATGGTCATCCCCACGAGCTTCATCCCCGTGCTGCCGAGCGGCGAGCCACTCGCGGCGGACATGGCGCTCGGCGGGGCGCTCGCGGCGGACGGCATGCTCACACTGGCGGGCCTTGCGGTCTGCGCGCTCGCGTTCGCCGCGCTCACGGCGGCGGGCGCGGCCTGGTTCGCGCGCTCCGAGGAGAGGTGATGGCCGTGACACGACTCTCCGACCCGACGCCGCGCATGACTCTCCCGCGGGCCCTGCTCTCCGAGGCCCTGCGCCTGGCACGCTCCCCGCTCGCAGTGGTGCACCTCGTCTGCGGCCTGGCAGCCGGTCTTGCCTGCGGCGAGTACTTCTCCATAACCCGATGGGACCCGGCGCTGGGCGCGGACGCCTACGCCCAGTTCCTCGGCGCCCTCATGCCGCTCATGTCCGCCATCGTCTGCGGGCTCGCCGTGGACGAGGAGCGCGCTGCCGGGCGCCTCGCCAACCTCACGGCGGTCCCCTCGCGCGGGCGTGCCGTCGCGGCGAAGCTACTCGCCCTTGCGGCGCTCGGCGCGGGCGCGCTGGCCGTGGC
>CAJKQY010000054.1:0-13556 GCA_905202145.1 uncultured Collinsella sp. | reverse complement strand
AGATTGAACTATTCGTCTCCGAGCACTCCGGTTTGCAACCCGAAACAGCCGAGCTGCTCGGCCTGCTACAAGAACAAACCGAGCGCATGTCTCGAATGACCAAGGTATTACTCGAGATAAGTGAGCTCCGCAGCGTTCCTTGCGAGGACGATGTTGAACTCGGTCCCTTGTCCGAAGAGGTCCTCACCGACCTTGCGCCACTTGCCGAAAATAAGGGCATAGCCCTCGATTGCACCGGAGATGCTCTGACAATCGGAAGTGATACGCTCCTCTATCGGCTGGTGTTCAATCTGGTCGAAAACGCCATCCGTTACAGCCGCTCCGGCTCGACTGTCAACGTCTCCATCAGCGACAGCGACAGCCACGTGCTCCTGCGAGTCGAGGACCAGGGCCCGGGAATACCCAAGCAGTATCGTGAGAGCATCTTCCAGCCGTTCTTTCGCCTAGACACATCCCGCAGCAGGGCATACGGCGGCGCAGGACTCGGACTAGCGCTCGTTTGGGAGATTGCAGCGCTTCACGGTGGCACGGTAGAGGTCGAAGCAAGTTCTGAGAACGGGACCACCATACTCGTAAGCCTTCCAAAACGATCCGCAGCGTTAACCGAACAGTAAAACGAAAGGGGTCCCGAGCAACAGGGGTACAATTGTTGCATTGTTGCCACCTGATGGGAGATGGAAGATGGACTGCGATGGCTACCCGCGCATTCCTATGCCGTTGATGTGCACTGCCTTTGTGCCGGGGCAGATTGACGCTGCGGTTGCAGGCATTTCCGACCCCGATTCGCGCGCCATTGCCACGGCAGAAGCGCTGTACTTTCGCGGACAGGCCACGCTCGCCGCCGAGGCAGCACGCCCCTATCTTGACGCCACCGACCCCGCACTGCGCTATTCCGCATGCCTTATCTGCGGATATGCCAGTCTGTCGCTCAATCGTATCGCCGATGCCCGCCGTTGCCTTGCGGGCATCCTCGATACGCCAACTGACGAGGAATCGCCCGCCGTCCACGCCACGCATATCCTGTTCGCCTCCGCTGCGAGCGTCCTGTTGCACTTGCCTTCCCCGCATTCCGCCGAAGAGTTTTATCCGCTTGCGGCGCATCTGCCCGAAGGCCTGCGCCTGTTCGCCAGCTACGTGATGGCGCATGCCCTGTACCTGCGCGGCGAATATGGCCGCAGTCTGGGCATGGCGGAAAACGCCCTGATCATGAAACAGGGAAGTTATCCCATCTCGGAGCTGTTCCTGCACTTGTCGGCTTCCATGGCCTGCATGAGCCTCAAGGACATCGACACCGCAAAGGCACACTTCGGAGCCGCTTGGGACGTTGCGCGTCCCGACGGCCTTATCGAACTCATCGGCGAGCACCACGGCCTTTTGCAGGGGCTTATCGAGGCGTGTCTAAAAACGCAATACCCTGACGACTTCGCACGCATCATCGAGATTACGTATCGATTCAGCTACGGCTGGCGGCGCATCCACAACCCCGATTCGGGCGAGGACGTGGCCGACGATCTAACGACCACGGAATTCACCATGGCCATGCTCGCCTGTCGCGGGTGGACCAACGCCGAAATCGCACGCCATATGGGAGTATCGCCGGGTACCGTCAAAAACCGCCTATCCGGCGTATACGCAAAGCTTGACATCGGCACACGCGCCGAGCTGGTCGCGCATATGTTGCGTTAGCAACCGGGCTGCCAAGCGCATCGAACGCGTTCCGGAACCCCGGCACTTCGCTCAATCAATTTGGACATTTTGGCCCTCGAACGGCACTACCGCCACGGGGCACCTTCTCGCAAAATTGGATTATTTCCACCGATACCTGCGGGATGGGAGCCAAAGATGCTTGATCGCCGTTCGTTACTTGTTGCCGGAGCGTCCTCGCTGGCGAGCATTATGTTGCCGCGCGTGCCGGGAAGCGCAAACGCCTTCATACTGCCGTTCGCCCCCACCGAGGCATACGCCGATGAAGATGATCCCTTCAAGGTCTTGGTGCTCTCGCGCACCATGTTTGGTGTGGTCGTAGTCGACGTCGCCAACAAGAATACGCCCATCACGGGTGCCCAAGTCACGCTCACATCGCGCTATGCCGCAGGCAAGCAGCTCACCGCCACGACCGATGACGAAGGCACGGCCATTTTTGAGGTCGCGCCGCTTTCGGAAGGCTACGTGGACGAGGCAACGCTTCTCGACGCGTACGACTTTAACGGCGGCATCTCCATTAGCATGGCGGGCTACCGTGATGTCGAGATTCCCCTTGCGCGTATCCAGGGCGGCACCGCCATAACCGCGCCCACGCGTCCGCTCTCCGATGGCGAGCCGTACTTTCGACAGCTCACATTCGACGATTGGGACATCCAGTACGCCGACGCTACATTCATGGCACTGCCGAAGGACGACACGGCAAACGAGCAGCCCGACACGTACGCCTTTACCGTGCAGGCACATCTGCCACAGGGTGGACAGGCAACGCTGCACATCAACAAGGTAATGCCCGCCACGAGTAGCTCACCCGAAACCGTCACGCAGATTGGCCAAGTCAAGGCCAGCGCATCGGGCACGAATAATCTGGCGACGTTCACGCTCGAAGACAAGTTCCTCGATGCAGCGTCAAACCTTCTGGAGGAAGGATGCAAGCTGCGCTTTGTCCTCGACTACCAGGGCAAAACCTACACGCTCTCATCCCCTATGGCCGTTGTTACCGCGCCGGCGGCAAAGGCGGAATCCGGATCGACCACTATCGTCCCCACTACCATGGACCAAGAGATCACTCCGTTTGATTTCCCGGCGGCGTTTCCCGGCATCGGCGGCAACAAGTTCACCTGTTGGATGCCGTCGTTCCCCATTTTGTTCGATTTCTCGTTTGCCGGATACGTACTGTTTGGCGGAGGATACAAGCCGGTCGGCTACATGAACGATTCGGGTAACCCTGATCCGGAATACTGGAAGAAGTCGCCGCGCGAGTCGGGCGCCAAGCAGGCAAACCGCTACCTCGACGAAATGGAGGGGAAGTGGAATCAGTACAAGAGTATGAGTGCCGGTTCGGGCACCGATCCAAGAAACACCAAGCTCCTTCGTCACCATTGCACGCTGCTGTTCACGATGGATATCGCCACACAGCTGTACGGCTCGCTCGCCTACGATTGGGTGGGCAAAACCTGGGGCAACAACAACGACCCCGCATACGGCAATATTAAGGCCCTCTTCCAGGTAAGAACCGACCTCAACTGGACCGAGCAGTTTACCCTAGGACCGGTGCCCTTTTTCCTAAACGTCAACCCCTGGGTGCTGGCGAAGCTGGCGCTCGCCGTGGGTGCCCACACACACGGCAGCGGCGCAGCGTTTTTCAAGAACATTTCGCTCGACTATTCCAACACGTCGGGCTCATTCACTATCCAGATCGGGCTTGCCGTCACCTTTGGCGCCGGCGTTGCAGGCGTCGCTTCGTCTGCCGTGCGCGGCGCCGCATCCCTCACCCTGTTCATTGGGTACGAGAAGGCGGACGGGCACCAGCTTCCGCGACTGCGCGTAGGTGCAGACGTCGATGTCGATGTGATACTCCAGTTCGTCATGTTCAAGTGGACCACCAAGGCTTGGTCGGGGTCGTGGCCCACACTCCTCGATTCGTGGAATATGTCGGTGAACAATGGTAACCAGTATGTGCTCCAGCGCTCTGAGCTCGCATTGGGTGGAGATACGCCTTACACGCTGGATGCCCGCTTCGGCACGCCCAGCAACATCGAGGCGGGCGGCGTGCCGCAATTTATCGCATCGGCCACCATTGTCACCAATTCCGAGCTGCTCGCACGCGCCGAGGTTGCAGCCACCGCGATAAACGTCGCGCCTGTCGTGCGCGATTGGGATCAAGCGGTCACGCGCATTGAGCTCGAGGCGGACGCGGAGAGCGACGACACGGGACAGATCGAGCATTTCGTCCATGCACTGATAGAGAACGACGAAAACGCCGCGCCGATGTATGAGTACACCTATATCGGGCAGGCGACGAACGCCGTTGCGGACCCCAACGCCAATTCTGCTGGTGTATCGGAGGACGAGCGTGGCGGCATAAAACCCTCGAGCGACAACGTGCTGTTTACCGGCGTTCTCAGCGAAGCTCACATGAAGCTGGCGATTATCGCCGGCGTAGAATGCCTGTTCCGTATCGCCTCGGTGCGCTACGGCGACAATGGCCGCTCGCGTCTGGTGGTGCACACAAAGGCAAACGGCACGTGGTCCGCTCCCACGCCCGTGGACTTTCCCCTTGGGTTTGGCGAGGGCGACGTGGAGCGCGACGGCATATACGATTACGACTTCGACGTGGTGGAATATACGGACGGAAGAGGAAACCAGGACGCCTATGTGTTGCTGGTCTCGGGCGAGCGCCGCGACGGCGACAACACCCTTTTCGATACGGCAAGCACAGCCGGCATACTGTCCGTTGTGCGCCTGCGCATAAGTAATGACGAGATCCGCGTGGTGTCGCATACGTCATGGCGCAGCATCTCGCGCGGCCGCCTGCAAGAGGATGGCTACCATTGCCTGCAGTGCCCACGCATTACGGTGGGCAAGGCACTGGTCGACGGACGTCTGTCGGGCGCCTACCTCCACCGCCACGGAGCCACCGCAGAGAAGGCGCTCGGCAGCGAGGCCGAGGTTGCGCTGGAATGCTTTACCCTGTGGTCGGACGTTTCGGGCGACAGCCTGACGTTCCGCCAAGTTCACCGCTTTCCGCAAGCACCGACGAGTATCGAGCTGGGCGAGCCCGAGAATATCAACGGCAAAATGGTGGTGCCCGTTGCGTACGAGACCGCAGACGGTTGCGGCTGCGCATCGTACGCCGTGATCGGCCAGTCCATTGCGGGCTGGGGCGTTATGTCACCAGACGCCACGGTACCCCGTGCGGTGTCATGGCCACAACATTCGGGCTTTTTGGCAACCGTCAACGAGCAGCTGCAGCATATTACTTGGACGCGAGGCGCATCGGCATTTGCAACGCAGCCCGTGGGTGCCGCAGGCTGTGGCCCGGCATCGTTTAGCGTAAGCAACAACGGCAGGTGCGTGCTCCATGTAGAGAACACCGATGGCAAGGTGGGACAAACCTACGACGAAGAAGGCAACCCGGTAGCAGTGATGGGCAAGCACTTCCGCATCTTCGCTAGCACCTTGGCAGGCGATCTGTTCACGGAGCCGTTCGTGATGTGCGAGCTGGACCATCCCATCGATCAGATAACGACATTTTTGACGTCGGGAGGCATGCTCTCCGCGCTCGCCACGCACATTGTGAGCGCGGAGAAGAGCGAGACGGAGCTGCACGGCATCGAAGTACCCTTGGTGGCGTGTGCCACTCCGACGGGCGCGGTCGCTACCTCGGGCGCGGTGGTGCCCGGGGCAGCAGGCGAATCCTTCATGGTCACGGTGCGAAACGACGGCAACACCTTGCTGACCGCCGGCACGATCGATCTGTACCGAGAGGGCTCCAGCCAGCCGTTCTCCAGCGCATCCATCGGGTTCGGAGCGAACGCACGCATGGCTTCGATCTACGATCCAGAGCTTGCCGAGGACGCTTCGACCAACGACATGGCACACGTGAAGTACGCGCTCGAGACGCTGGGCGCGCGTTTTGCAACGCACCCGCTGGTAGCCGACAACGGCAACGCCGTGCTGGCACCGGGTTGCACGGCACAGTTCCGCATGAGCTTTGCCATCCCCGAGAGCTGGGGCGACGAAGTTGGCAAACGTGTAACGCTGTATGCGAAGGCGCGGAATCTGATGGCGCTCGATCCCGTAACGCTCGAGGAAATTCGACCGGGGGCAAACTCGGCGCTGGATGCCGTACTGCACGAGCTTCATGTGCCCGACGCGGCATGCGAACGCTCAGAAGTTCAGGTCGGCATATGCGACAGCGCGGACGCCACAGGGCTTCACGACGCCCCGATGACGGCGGACGGCGATGGTGGCTCAAGTGGCGGCGGTACTGACGAGGGCGGCGGCTCCGGCGGAAGCAGCTCCGGCAGTGGCAAGGACCACGGCAATAACAAGCGCTCCGGAAAAGCGGGCGCGCTTGCGGGCACGGGCGATGCCAACGCTCCCCTCACGGCAGCCGCTGCAGCACTCGCCGCGGCAGGCGCCGGCCTCGTCGCCTACAGTGCCCGCCGCACGGCGCTCGAGATCGACACCGCCAATGAGGCCAATTCGGATAGGCCTCGCTAGCTCCTAGTTACTTTTGTGAGAGACGCCGACTCGGCTCATCGAACATCAAATGGGCTGGTTCTGGATACCCAGAGCCAGCCCATTACGCATTAGATGTCGTCAGAGGAGTCGAGTTCTGCCTCGAGCTTGGCACGGCGTCTTTTCGCCGTGAAAAACGTTGCGCACAGGCCAGCAAACGTGGCCGCGAAAATCGTCGCACCGCAGAACACGCCCGTGGCCAGGTTCGCCAACCAAAAGACGCTTTCGAGTGGTACGATCTGCGCCTCAGCAATACAGCGCATTGCGGCAATAACAAGCGCGAACGCGGCGCCGCTAAGACCGCTGAGAAGCAGGAAATATCCAACAGGAAGATGCTCGGTTTGCCCAAAACGATTGGTGTCGACATAGCCCTTCCGCGTTTGCAGTCCTGCGCAAATCAACATCACGAGAACGAGCCATAAATACATGGCTACCTCGAACGGCGTTGCAAAGCCATGCGGCATTTCACTGGCGTCGCTGTGAACCCACGCAACCTGTCGAGCTATAAACTGGTAGAAAAAGATCATCAACATGCCAAACGAAAGCAGCACGAAACCAATCTTGTAGATCTTCGCGCTCTCAGCCTCCAGGCGCTCATCCTTTGGGCCGGCATATTCACGCCACTTTTGCACGATTTTCAGATCTTCAAATTTCATAGTGGACTCCTAAAGAGCGTCAGGGTCGACGTCGTTCTCGTCTTCCCAAAACAAGTCGTTCAACGTAACGCGTAGCGCTTTGCAGATCGCCACACATAAATTGAGCGTGGGGTTATAGCCGCCCGCCTCGATCAGGCCGATGGTCTGGCGCGTAACGCCCACGGCTTGGGCCAAGTCGGCTTGCGAAAGGCCAGCCGCCGCGCGCGCCGCCTTCATGCGAAGGTTTTTCTTACCTGGCATAAAGTTCCTTTCGTGGTAATGGACAAATATCCGTTGCAACATGACGGAAATATATTGCATCCATCAGAAGATGTCTACTATATCTGTCATTACGGAAACCATATCCGTCATCGCCATGCGGACATTACAACTTCGGTTCGCTATTCAAACTTACTCGGACAGAGCCGACTCGGTCTTGTCCGAGTAAACGCCGTTACATCTAATTCCGAACGATTGTTCGATGGATTTCGTGTTGGTTGGAATCGTCTGTGGGCTGGGCTATGCTACCTTGACTATCTATATGACTTAAACGCAGCAAAGGAGCACCGAGAGAGCGAGTATGGCAAAAAACACCGCAAACTATGGTAACGACAGTATCCGCCAGCTCAAGGACGAGGAACGCGTACGTCTACGCCCCGCCGTAATCTTTGGCTCGGACGGACTAGATGGCTGCGCGCATGCTGCCTTCGAGATCCTGTCCAACGCCGTTGACGAGGCGCGCCAGGGCTACGGCAAGCTCATCACCCTTACCGCCTTTCGCGATGGCTCCATTCAGGTAGAGGACAATGGCCGCGGCTGCCCGCTCGACTGGAACCCTTCCGAGAAGCGCTTTAACTGGGAGCTCGTCTTTTGCGAACTCTACGCCGGCGGCAAGTATAACAACAACCAGGGCGGCGACTACGACTTCTCGCTCGGCACCAACGGCCTGGGCTCCTGCGCGACTCAGTACGCTTCCGAGTACATGGACGTCACCGTCTGGCGTGACGGCAACAAGTACTCCCTGCACTTTAAGAAGGGCAAGGTCGTCGGCGCCAAGAAGAAGGCACTCGAAATTGAGCCCAGCGACGAGGACCGCACCGGCACCACTATCAAGTGGCGCCCCGATCTTGAGGTCTTTACCTCGATTAGCATTCCCCACGATTGGTATCGCGAAACCATGCGCCGTCAGGCCGTGGTCAACGCTAACGTGACCTTCCGCCTGCGTATCGAGGGCGACGATGGCGAGTTTTCCGAAGAGGATTTTTGCTATCCCAAAGGCATCGAGGACTACGTGCTCGAGAAGGTCGGTACCGACTACCTTACCGAGCCCTTCTTTATCGAGGCCGACCGTCGCGGTCGCGATCGCGAGGACCTGCCCGATTACAACGTAAAAATCACCGCATGCATGTGCTTCTCGCGCACCTTCATGATGCAGGAGTACTACCACAATTCATCGTGGCTCGAGAACGGCGGTTCGCCCGAGAAGGCCGCCCGTAGCGCTCTGACCAGCGCCATCGATGCCTACATTAAGCAACAGGGTAAATACAACAAAAACGAGAGCGGCATCAAATGGCAGGACGTCCAGGACTGCCTGGTGCTGGTGACCAACTGCTTCTCCACTCAGACGTCCTACGAGAACCAGACCAAGAAGGCCATCAATAACCGCTTTATCCAGCAGGCTATGACGGCCTTCTTTAAGGAGCGCCTCTCGACCTACTTGATCGAGAATAAAGACGCCGCCAATAAGATTATGGAGCAGGTGCTCATCAACAAGCGCTCGCGCGAGAATGCCGAGAAGACGCGCCAGAGCATCAAGACCAACCTGCAGCAGAAGACCGATATGGCCAACCGCGTGCAGAAGTTCATCGACTGCCGCTCCAAGGACAAGAACCGTCGCGAGATCTACATCGTAGAGGGCGACTCGGCAGCAGGCGCCATTCGCACCTCGCGCGATGCCGAGTTCCAAGGCGTTATGCCCGTCCGCGGCAAGATCCTCAACTGCCTAAAGGAGGACTATCCGCGCATCTTTAAGTCCGACATCATCATGGACCTTATGCGCGTGCTGGGCTGCGGCGTGGAGATCAAGGACAAGCGCATCAAGAACCTCGGTGCCTTCGACCTGGACAACCTCAACTGGAACAAGGTCATCATCTGTACGGACGCCGACGTCGACGGTTATCACATCCGCACGCTCGTGCTCACCATGCTCTACCGCCTGGTGCCCACACTTATCGACGAGGGTTACGTGTATATCGCCGAGTCGCCGCTCTACGAGATCAACTGCAAAGAGAAGACCTACTTTGCCTACACCGAGCTCGAGAAGAACGGCATTCTTAAGGAGATCGGCGACCAGAAGTGCTCCATCAACCGCTCCAAGGGTCTTGGTGAAAACGATCCGGACATGATGTGGCTCACCACCATGAACCCCGAGACGCGTCGCCTGATCAAGGTGGAGCCCGAGGACGTCACCAAGATGGAAACCATGTTCAACCTTTTGCTGGGCAACGACGAGGCGGGCCGCAAGCGCCATATCTCCGAGCACGGCAAGGAATATCTGGACCAGCTGGACCTGCAATAGCAGCAAATCGATAACGACGGCCCATAAGAAGTTCAAGAGGAAATCGTGGCAAAGAAGAAGACGAAGAACCAGCCCAAGAAAAAGCAGGTCAACGCCGAGAACGTCATCGGCCTGCACTCCGAGGTCACCGATCAGCCGATCACGCAGACGCTCGAGGTCAACTACATGCCCTACGCTATGAGCGTCAACGTCTCGCGTGCATTCCCCGAGATCGACGGCTTTAAGCCCTCGCATCGCAAGCTGCTCTACACCATGTACAAGATGGGTCTGCTCAAGGGCGAGCGCCAGAAGAGCGCCAACATCGTGGGTCAGACCATGAAGCTCAACCCGCACGGCGATGCCGCGATCTACGAGACGATGGTGCGTCTGGCAACCGGCAACGAGGCGTTGCTCGCACCGTTCGTTGAGTCGAAGGGCAACTTTGGCAAGTATTATTCGGGCGACTTGAGCTACGCCGCTTCGCGTTACACCGAAGCCAAGCTCTCCCCTATCAGCGCCGAGATCTTCAAGGACATCGACAAGGACCCGGTCGACTTCGTTGACAGCTACGACGGCGCCATGAAGGAGCCGCGCCTGCTGCCCACCACGTTCCCCAACATCCTTGTCTCGGCCAACAAGGGCATCGGCGTCGCCATGGCGTCCGACATCTGCGGTTTCAACCTCAACGAGGTCTGCACTGCCACGATGCACTACCTCAAGGATCCCGACTGCGACCTGCTCGAATATATGCCCATGCCCGACTTCTCGACCGGCGGCGAAATTATCTACCGCCGCGAGGAGATGGAAAAGATTATCGAGACCGGCCTTGGCAGCTTCCAGATCCGCTCCCGTTGGCGCTGGATTCCCGAAGAGCGCATCATCGAGGTCTACGAAATCCCCTACACCACCAAGACCGATGTCATTATCGAGCGCATCGTCAAGCTCTCCAAAGAGGGCAAAGTCAAGGAGATCGCCGACATTCGCGACGAGACCGACCTCTCGGGCCTGCGCATCGCCATCGACCTTAAGCGTGGCGTCGACCCCGACAAGCTCATGGCCAAGCTCTATCGCTCGACCACGCTGCAGGATTCATTCTCGTGCAACTTCAACGTGCTCGTCGACGGCTATCCCCGCGTTATGGGTGTGCGCCAGATCCTGCACGAGTGGGTCAAGTGGCGTATTGAGTCCACGCGTCGCCGCATTAACTTTGACCTGGGTAAAAAGTCCGAGCGCCTGCACCTGCTGCACGGCCTCGAGGCGATTTTGCTCGACATCGACAAGGCCATCGCCATCATCCGCGGCACCAAGCTCGAGGCCGAGGTCGTGCCCAACCTTATGAAGGGCTTCGACATCGACGAGACGCAGGCGGAATTTGTTGCCGAGCTCAAGCTCCGCAACATCAACGAGGAGTACATCCTCAACCGCACCAAGGACATTGCCAAGCTTGAGGGCGAGATTGCCGAGCTTGAGGAGATCCTCTCCAGCGAGGAGAACATCAAGAAGGTCATCAGCGACGAGCTGGCCGCAGTCAACAAGAAGTACGTGATGCCGCGTCGCACGGGCAGGATCGAGCCCCATGAGGTTATCGAGGTAAGCTTGGAGCCCGAGGTCGAGGAGTACCCAGTGACCATCATGCTCTCGCGCGATGGCTACCTTAAGAAGATGACGGACCGCGTGCTCAAGAAGGCGACCACGCTCAAGTACAAAGACGGCGACAAACCCTTTATCGAGTTCCCGTCCTCCAACACCCACGAGTTGCTGGTCTTTACCAACAAGAGCCAGGTGTACAAGTGCAAGGTTGCGGCGTTTGAGGATACCAAGTCGGCCCAGCTGGGCTCGTATCTGCCCACCGACCTCGAGATGGAGCCCGACGAGAGCGTCATCTGGGTCATCGACCCCGAGGACTATAAGGCCGACGTGCTGTTTGTCTTTGAGAACGGCCGCGTGGTGCGCGTCGCGCTTTCTGGATACGTCACCAAGACCAACCGCAAACGCCTCAAGAACGCCATCTACGGCGGCAGCAAGCTGCTGTATGCCCAGGTGCTCAAGGAAGACCGCGACATCGCATTGGTCTCGAGCGACTACCGCCTGATGAACTTCAACACGTCGCTGCTCAAGACCAAGACGACCACCAACACGCAGGGTGTCCAGGCCTTTACCGCCAAGAAGGGCCGCTCGGTCACCACCGTCGGCACGACCGAGGAGATCCTTGGCGCCGGCGTCTCGGCCGAGAAGTTCACCGCGCAGAGTCTGCCCTCCGCCGGTGCCCTCATGAAAGAAAACGACATGCCGAGTCTGTTTGACTAGGACGACGGCAGAACCGCCATAAGCTCTCAAAACGGTGGGGCCCGGAGCGCAGCAACATCGCGCTCCGGGCCCCGCTCGTTGCAACGTAGTCGGAATAACAGAACTCCCCGTTTTTCACTCCTGCAATCCCGCGGCACAAGACATGTTAAACCGTTAGCAAAACTTGCAAAAATTAGCAAAAGTTGCAAAAACTAGCAAAACCTGCAAAGGGGCCACCATGGATCGCAGCAAATGTCTCCGCCATGCCAGGCATGCTCGAAGATATTATCGAGCGAACCAAAGAAGCGGCAGATAGCCGCCTCTCATAGTTTCGCGCGTGCATAAGCGGCGTTCAGATTGAGCCAGTCGGCATCGATTGGACATATGCTCAAGAGGCCCAGGGCAACTGGCGCACACGTATGAATGGCATCTTTAAGCAACTCGAAAAACATGACATCGGACTTCTCATCACCATCGATGAAGTCACCGTCGATCTCGAAGAAATGCTTCAATTTGCCTCTGTTTACCAGCACTTTGTACGCGAAGGTAAAAAAGTTGCCCTACTCATGGCAGGACTGCCCTACAAAGTATCGGCGTTGCTGCGTAACGATTCCGTCTCGTTCCTCAGGCGTTCCCAATATCATCAGTTAGGACGAATCACTGACGTTGAAATTGCAAACGCATTCCGCAAAACCGTTGAGGCTGGAGGCCGCTCAATCACGCCAGAAGCGCTCGAGGATGCCGTGAAGGCCGTCGACGGATTTCCCTATATGATGCAGCTCGTCGGATATCGCACATGGGATGTTTCGGAGAACTCGCCCAAAATCAGCGCACCTGATGTCCAGCAGGGCTCTCTGCTTGCCCGTATGGAGCTACGCGATCGAATTCTCGAAACGACCTATCGGGAGCTTTCCGATAAAGATATTGAGTTTTTGCTCGCAATGCTGCCCGATTCTGGCCCCAGCAGGGTCTCGGAGATAGCCAAACGCATGGCAATCGGCATTCCTCTTGGTAAGGATAGCAAGCATTTTCCACCAACACCGATTGCCATGCGTTCTTCTTGTCCTTAGGCGAGTTTGCGAGCGAGCTCTCGCACCTCTTCCAACTTGGGCGACGATGCCATGCTGTCGCGCTCGGTCATACCGCTGATGGTGACAATGCCCTGGTCCTCCCACTTGCAGTAAGCGCAGGTTGACTTGTACATAGCGATCGCCGCATCATAGACGCCTTCGCTGTGGCTATCGAGCAAAAGGGCCGTCTTGGTGAACGGGAAGCCCGTAGCACCGAAGGCGTACAGGCGGTCGATGGCACCCTTCTCCTGCGCAGTGATATCAAACCAGTAGATAGGCGAAGCGAAGACAACCATATCGGCGCCTTTCAGCGACTCGATCACGTCGGCCATGTCATCCTTCTGCACACAGGTGCCCTCATGGGCAAAGCAGTACTGACATCCCAGACAACCAGCGATCTTTTTGCCGGCAACGCGGATGACCTCGACCGTATGGCCGGCCTCGCGCGCAGTCTCGGCAAACGCCTCAACCATGGTGTCGGTATTGGCGCCCTTGCGCGGGCTGCCGCTCAATACAACGATATTCATAGAAATCTCCCTCCTTCATGCCGCAGGCGCGCGGCATATTTTTTTGTTTTAACCTAAACGTATGGAGTTATTCAATCGCCTCGTTTCAGCTACTCCCACTCTTTAGAAGAATCGTTGCTGGAGACTTGGCATTAAATCAAGGCACGCCTTATTTCAAATATTCCTCAAAGAATGCTTTCAGCTTTCCAAACGGAATGGTGTCCATCTGATCGTAAAGGTCGGTGTGGCTGGCACCAGGGATAATGAGCAATTC
>CAJKQY010000053.1:0-13665 GCA_905202145.1 uncultured Collinsella sp. | reverse complement strand
GATTGGTCAAAATAGTTTGACTATTAGCGGCTAAAATCGCCCGGCGCTAACAGTGCAAATAAATAAAATGCTATTAAAAAACTGATAACTAACTTAATTACCAGTACAAACAAGAAATAGATAGCGAATAAACGAAGGCAAATCTGAACAATTATCAAGAGAATTGAGAACTCGCTACAAAACTGTCGATATTTGTTGCTCGGATGTTTAAACAATGATTAAAATAGCATTACTAAGCGTGCGCAATTACAGATTGCGCAGATACGTTTGATAGGGAAAGAGCAAGATCGCGGTCTCTTGGGGAGGAGACGTCGATGAAAGCGAATTCAGACAAATCTAAGCAGAGTAAAAAAGCGACGCGCCGTGTACTGGCAGGCGTTTTGTGCGGAGCCTCCGTTTTGAGCCTGGTACTGTCGCTCGTCATGCCTCCGATCTCGCAGGCCATTGCCAACGATGCCCAGACGGTTTCTGCCGAGGAAACCGTAACGGCGGGTGGTTCCTCAACTGAGTCTACTGATGTAGGAAACACCAACAACGGTGATACCGAAAACCAGAATAGCGACGATGCCGAGAATGGCGCGAGCGAAGACGCCGCTGCCGCAGGCCTGCCGTCCGACGACACGAAGGTCGAGGGTGACACGCAGCCTTCCGACGCACAGCCCGCGGATGATGATAATAACGATGAAAACGCTATCGCTCCCGTCAGTGCCGATGGCTATACCGAGGTAAGCGGCGATGTTGCTGGGGTGTTTACCAATGGCGGCAAGTTCCGACTGACGGATTATGCCTATTCGGATAAGCAGATCACTATCAGCAAAGACACCACCATCGATCTTAACGGCAACATGCTCTGTAACCGTTCTGGCGGCTTAGACTCCTTCTTTGTGGTCGAAAACGGAGCCACGCTCACTATCGAGGATTTAGGCCAAACAACAATAGATGCACCAAGTTCGGTCGATACGGCCAATACGCCGGCGGGTTTGCTTGCGAGTATGGAGTGGGAAAAGGGAAGCAGCTCTAATAACGGCACTCCTAAGAGTCTTACTTACTATGAGACTAAGAGCACGCCCAAGACAGATGGACTTGGCACCACCGAGACTACGTACAGGCATTTCGTTACGGGCTTTGGCGCTATCGATGCAGCATCGGACAGCGGTTCCGTAAAGTATGTGGTCAACGTTGAAGCGGGTGGCATACTCAATCTCAAGGGCGGCATGATTACCACGGCTGCCAATCTGGGCAACAACGGTCATGTGATTTATTCCGAGGGTACAGTCAAAATCGAGGGCGGTTACGTCACCAACGGCAACGGCGGTGGCTGGGGCGGTGGCCTGTGCATAGCAGGCACGAATCCCAAACTCGAAATGACAGGCGGTGTGGTCGCGGGAAACAAGGCGGCTGCTGGCGGCGGCATCTTTGCTGACTTTACAGCCACCCTGAACCTTGCGGGCGGAATTATCTCTGGCAACGCTACGTATGGAAATCCCATCAACAATGGTGAAGACACCGGCGACGGTGGCTACGGTGGCGGTGTTTATACCAAGGGTGCAAACGTTACCATTAGCGGTTCTGCCTGTATAACTAACAACCGAGTCAACGATCGCATCACTTGGGATAAACTTTACAACAATGGCCTGCTCGGTGGCGGCGGCATTGCATGCACACATGGTGGCAAGCTCAGTATAGCGGACGGCTTGATTACGGCTAACTATTCCCATGAGGCTGGCGGTGGCGTCTACGCAGGTTTCTACAGTAAGAACAACGGCAAGAACATTAGCTTTGAAATGACTGGCGGCACGATTGCCGGTAACGAATCCGATAACGCCGAGGGCGGCGGTCTGCGTGTCGCAGGCGGCGAAGGTGGCGACAATGTTGGCACTACTGCAACAATTAACGCTGGCGAATCTGGCAAGATTTACATTACGAACAACTAGACGATGACGGGTAGCACCCCGAATCGTGGTGGCGACTGGGGCGGCGGCGGTGTCTTTATCCAGAAGGGCGGCAAGCTCAATATCGTAAAGACGCTGATCACTCAAAATGATGCCGGCGGCTGGGGTGGTGGCATCGGTGCCTGCCCCACGGGAGAGACGATTGTCTCGCACTCAAATGGTGCCGCAATCTACAACAATACGGATTATGGTTATGATGATCACATGTCTGCCGGAGGTAATGGCAAGAACGAGGACAGCGATTCTAAGTACATTACCTCAACTTTCAAAGAAGCCGGTCACCAGGATTTTTTCCTGGTGCGCAAGAATGACAGCAATAAGACGGTTGCAGTTGTGCTCGGCAAGATGCTCGGCGGCGGCTCAGCTGGCTGGCAGGGCACTTGCGATAATGCGAAGATAACCATCGATGCCAACGGCGGTGCCGAGGCCAAGTACATGTTCGGTTTGGAGGCCCATCCGACTGATGATGCCATAGCAAATGCGCAATTGGCAGCTACGACCATCATCAGCGGCAACTACTCGTACACCCATGGCGGCGGCATTATGACCAACGGCGACCTCACCGTCGGCGAAGTCAATGATCTGAGCGTTTATCCGAGCATGAAGCTCAATGCCACTAAGGTGCTTGTAGATGCAGACGGAAAGTCGCAAGAGCTTGAGGGACACGGGTACAAGTTTAAGCTGCTCCGCAAGGATGGTGCCACTGAGCCTTCTTGGAAAGAGGACGGCACATTAGATATGGGCAATTGCAGTGTTGCGGGCGAGGCGTCTGTTGACCAAACAAGCGGCGAAATCACCTTCGACTCTGGCAAGGACTATTCTTCGGGACAATACGTTTTCTATCTAGTTGAGGAACCCATCAGCGGCGAAAACGAATTGGATACCAAATTCGACGAGACCATTTACAAGATCGTGGTAAAAGTTGAAGACCATCCATCCGACACTAAATATCTCATGTCGATTCCTATTAATTATTACAAGGTAGAAGGAGTAACCGTTTCTAAAAAGGCAAAGCAGGATAAGGACTTCAAACCACTTAATTCTGATTCCGGAGACTATTCCGTTGGGTACTCAGAGGACAATACAACGGCTACGGTTGCTATCGGTAACAAGGATAACCCGACCTTTACTAACAAAATTGAGCCCTATAACTCTCTTGGTTCCTGGATGCCTGCGGCAACTAAGGTCGTTAAGGGTGGCGAGATGAAGGAGTTTACGCTCGAGTTTGCGGATAACGAGAATTTCGAGAACGCTGAGAGGGTTACGACTCAAGCCGGCGACAACAAGTCCCAGAAGCTTTATTTCCCCAATATTGAGTACGACCTTGACGACTTAAAGCAGGGGGATTCTGGCGATCCGAGTCGTGGCGCTTGCAAAGACTTCACGTACTACGTGCGCGAGAGTACAGAGTTTTCGCTGTTCTCGCACTATACGTACGACAAGTCGGTCTATCGATTTGATGTCACGATGAAGGACAAGGAGAACGGTTCAATCGAGGCCGAGAAAGTGACCTTTACCAAAATCAAGGACGCTGACGGTATTGATATCGATCCCAACAAGCAGGTTCCCGTCGCCTTCGACGTCAGCAAGCCCGAGTCCACCCCCACCTTCACCAACACCTACTCCACCTCTTTGCCCCTTTCTGGTATGTCGGGCGTCACTCTGACGTACCTTGCCGGCGCGGCGGTGCTTTGCGCTGCTGCGGCCTGGATGCACATTCGTCGCAAGGCGAATGCGAAGGGAGGTAAGCGTCGTGAATAAGAAAGTTTGCTCCTTCCCGATCTTGTTTGCGCTGCTTACCCTCCTGATCGGCACCTGCGCGGTTGTGTTCCCCGCTTCCGCGCAGGCCGCGCCGATCTCGACCGGTTCCATCACGGTGAGCGGCACCGTGGCGCGCAGCTACGACGCCTACCAGATCTTTAGCGCCAACGTCGTCGACGGCGACAGCGACGCCAAGACCGCCACCGATCTCGCCTGGGCAAGCGACGCCGTGCGCGACGCCGCGCTGCCCGTGCTGCACAGCGCTGGCATGCCCAAATCCCAGACCACCGCGCAGGAAGCTTCCGAGTGGCTCAACGCCGATTCCCACCTTACGAGCGCGCTGAGCGCACAGCTCGCTCGTTCCCTCCAGAGCTCTGACGCCGAGTCCGTGGCCCTTAACGCGGGCACGACGGCCGAGCTGTCCTGTGGCTACTGGCTCATCGTCGCGGACGACGCCACCATTTCCCAGGACGAGGCCGGCACCGCGCCGATCATGGCGCTGGTCGGCGGCAGCGCCGTCACCGTCAAGCCCAAGGCGGCGAACCCCAAGGTCGTCAAGCACGTGCTGGAGGACAGCACCGCCGCATGGCAGAAGGCCGCCGACGCCACGGTCGCCGACGACCTGTACTGGCGCCTCTCTGCCACGGTCCCGGCGGGCCTCACGGCCTACGACGCCTATACGGTGCGGTTCGTTGACACCATGAGCGCGGGGCTCGACCCCTCCAAGGTGGCCGCGAGCATGCGCGTGTACGTGGCGGCGGGCGCGGACGGCGGCTTTGACGCCGTCTCGACCGGCAAGGACGGGCGCGTCGGCACCGAGCCCGCGAAGGGCTGGACCGACATCACGGCCCAGTGCAGGGTCTCGGTCGACGATAAGACCTTCATCGCGCGCACCGGCGACCTGATCGCCGCGCTCGGCGGGGTCGACGCCTTCACCGCGGGCGCCCGCGTGGTCGCCGTGTACAATGCGCCGCTCAACAGCGCATGCAACCACGGCATCGCGAAGGGCAACCCCAACGAGGTCTACCTGCGCTACCCGCGCTCTCCCTTTGCCGACCAGTCCGGCGACGCCGGCTTTACCCGCACGCCGAGCGACGATGCGTGCGCCTACACCTGGGATCTCGCGCTCACCAAGCGCGGCAGCGACGGCGACAAGCCGCTTGCCGGGGCGGTCCTGAGCATCGCCGACGACCGCGGTCGCACGCTGACGGCCGACGTTACGTGGGATGCGGAGGGCAAGGCCACCGTCACCACGGGCGAGGACGGCCGCGTGACCGTCTCGGGCGTGGACTCGAGCAAGCTGGAGGTCCGCGAGCTCAAGGCGCCCAAGGGCTACACCGCCTTTGAGGGCACGCGCTCCGTGACGGTCAAGGCCGAGGGCCTGGACGTCGACCAGGTGGCCGCTGCCAAGCCCAAGCTCACCATCACGGCTGAGTCGCCCCTGCGCGCCGACAGCGCGGACGGGTCGACGGGCAGCCTGGAGGCGTCGCTCATCAACACACCCACCGGCACACCCCCTAGCATTACCACCGGAGGCTTTATGCCCTCGACTGGCGATATGGCAATGTACGCCGCGGCCGCCGCAGCGGTCGCCGGAGCCGCGCTCATCGTGGTCGCGCTCCTGGTCAAGCGGGGAGGTGGCAGCCATAAAGAGTAGCTGGCAGCCCCACAGAGAGCGGGGCGAGACGTAGCGAAGCAGATGCTAAGACACAGACAGATGATGACCGATCGAATGAGAACCAACCGGAAAACGGAGGAAAAGAAGATGAGCATGAACAAGAACATCGCACGCCTGGCAGTAACCGCCGGCCTCACGGCAGCGCTGAGCTTCGGCGGCGTCATGGCCCCGGTGACCATGGCATTTGCTGAGGAGGGTGCCGCCCCCAGCTATTCGCTCACGATTAACCAGGCCGCGAACAATGGCCCCACTTCGTTCAAGGCGTATCAGATTTTTATTGCTGACGTTATGGACGGAGCGTCCGGTAAGGTTACGTCCAACGTTAAGTGGGCGAGTCCAGAGGCAGAGACTGCGGTCCTGGACGAGCTTGTTAATAATAACGCCCCTGGAATTACCAAAGACTCGACCGCTTCTGATGTTGCCGATTACCTTTCCAAGATCACTGATACCACTAATACCGCGAGTTTGCCGCAGGGCAGCATCCTTAACAAGATTGCCTTGGCTGTAGAGAAGCGTGTTCCCGCTACGGGCAATTCCTTTGCTGCTGGTCACACTTTCACCACTAATAGCGCCGGCTACTACCTGTTCATGACCGATACCGGCTCGCTCAATACGAATGAGAAGCAGACCGGTACCTCGCCGATCTTTGCGGTCGTGGGCGGCAGCGCAGTGAGCGTTACCGAGAAGACGGGCATCCCGACCGTGACGAAGAAGATCAAGGACGATGCTAAGGGCGTCGAGTGGCAGGACAAGGCGGACTCTCAGATGGGTCAGACCGTTCAGTACATGCTGACCGGCACGGTTGCAGGCAATATCAACACGTTCGGCACCTACTATTATGAGTTCCACGATGAGCTGTCTGCCGGTTTGACTGTTGATAAGTCCTCTGTCAAGGCCGTGATTGATAAGACTCAGATCACGCCTACTTCTGTGACCGTGTCTGGTCCCGACTCAAAAGGCAAGACGGTCTTGAGAGTAAAGTTTGAAGATCTTAAGGCTGCCGCCAAGGCGGCCGATGTCTCTGTCGACGGGAACACAAGGGTCGTTGTCAAGTACAGCGCCAAGCTCGACCCGAAGAAGTCCCAGAATGTCGTTGTCGGTGACGCGGGCAACTCCAACACCGTCAAGCTCATCTACTCCAACAACCCTGGCCACGAGACCAAGGGTGAGTCTGTGCCCGACACCGTGCGCAACTACACCTATGCGCTCAGGCTCGTCAAGAAGGACGCGACTGATGAGACTAAGAAACTTGCCGGCGTAAAGTTCACCATCTGTGCCACTAATCCCGACGATACTGCATCCAAGGGCATGTATGTCAAGGATAATGGCTCCCTCGATGAGAAGCCTTATGAGTTCACGACCACCGACTCCGGCGAGATTAACGTCAAGGGCCTCGATGCCGGCACCTACACCGTCAAGGAAACCCATACGCTCGCCGGCTACAATACCATCCCCGATTTCACCTTCACCATCAAAGCCACTGGCCTCAACAATGCAGAGGGCGTGGGAGAAAACAAGCTCACGGTCACGACGAGCACCATGGGTTCCAATTTGGTCGAGGTTGACACGACCAACACGGACAACGGTACTGTTGCTTTGATTGTCAAAAACAAGCAGGGCTCCGGTCTCCCGCTGACCGGTCTCAATGGCGTGACCTTCACTTGGATCGCTGGCGGCGCGGTGCTGTGCATTGGCGTGGCGCATCTCATTCGTAGCCGTAAGCAGGCTGAGGAGTCCGAGCAGGAGTAACGCTCGCTCACCCATCCCTTTGGCGGGTGGAATGTGATGGCCATGAGACTTGCGGACACTTTTCTTGTCCATCCACGTTCTTGCTTTGCCATTCTCTTTTCGGGGCAGACTCCACGCTGGAGTTTGCCCCGTTTTGTATCTGCGAGCCCACGCTGCGCTATCCTGCTTGATGCAGCTCGATAGCGCAACCTGACGAAAGTGGTGTGGCCGATGGCACGTGAAAACAAACACTCTAAACCCAAGGGCGGCAAGCGCCGCCGCAAGCGACTGCCGCGCTGGGCCGACCGGCTCATCACCATCGTCATCATCCTTATTGGCGTGGGCCTTATGACCTGGCCGTGGATCTTGGACCGGCTCGAGGCCTCGGGCGTGTTCAACCAGATCAGCACGGTGTCCAGCACCGTGGACGCGCTGTCTGCCGAGGAGCGCGAGCGCATCCTGCTCCAGGCGCGCTCCTATAACGAGCAACTTGCCGGCGAGGCCACCGAGCTTCCCGCCGACCAGATCGAGCCCTACGCCCAGCAGCTCATCTTTGACCGCGACCCCATGATGAGCTGGGTCGAGATCCCCTCCATCGACGTGAGCATGCCCATCTACCACGGCACGAGCGAGGAAGTCCTTATGGCGGGCGTCGGCCACCTGGAGGGCACGAGCCTGCCGGTGGGCGGCACCTCGACGCATTGCGTGCTCACCGCGCACTCGGGCATGCGCAACCTGAGCATGTTCGACGACATCCACTCGCTGGAGCCCGGCGACCTGGTGCTGCTGCACACCATGAACAAGACGCTCGCCTACAAGATGGTGGACTCCGAGGTGGTGTTGCCCGAGGAGATGGAGTCGCTGACTATCGAGCCCGGCGCCGACAAGGTGACGCTCGTCACCTGCACGCCCTACGGCGTGAACGACCATCGCCTGCTGGTGCATTGCGTACGCACCAGGTACAACAAGAAGGACGTCGACAAGCAAAAGTCGCTGGCCGGTCGCCACTGGGGCAAGCGCGAGTTTGCCGTGCTTATCGTGGTTGTAGCCATTGTGCTATTGCTGCTGGACATCGTGATCCATGCGGTCCGCAAGCGCCGCAAGGCCAAGGCCTCAGCATAAGACATTCTCCAGAACCGCTACAAAGGGGACAGGCGCCTTTGTGGTGGTCGGGACTTCCAAACCATCACAACATTCGATGAAAATCGCGATTTTGGTGAAAAGTGTCGAATGTTGCGATGCTTTTCGTTGCGGACGCGACGGTTTTCGTTGCGGACAGTACGGTTTTCGCTATGGACGGTGCGGTTTCGCTGCAGAACCGCCAGCCCGCCGCCTGCCAACCGCCACCCTCGTTACGTTTTCGCTGCATTTGGGTAAAGCGCCTGCCCAAGCCGGCGTTGCCCTGTATACTGGAACGGTTTAACTGTTATGCGGAAGGGAGCGCCTATGGCACTCAGCGAGAAAGACGTGCGCGGCATCGCCGAGTACGCAAAGATCGCACTGACCGATGACGAGCTCACCCAGATGACGTCCTACATGAACGACGCCGTCCAGATGCTCGAGCCCGTCTTGCAATATGACTTGCCCGACGTGGAGCCCACGTTCCATCCTATCGGAAGCCTGTCCAACGTGATGGGCGATGACCTGCGCGAGCCCGAGCGCGATCTGCCGCTCGACGTCGCGCTCGAGAACGCCGGCAGCGCGCGCGACCGCTACTTCCGCGTGCCGTCCATTTTGGGAGAGGGGGAGAGCGAGTAATGGCGCAGAGCTTCGATTCCCTTACCGCCGCCCAGATCGCCGCGGGCGTTGCCGCCGGCGACTTTACCGCTACCGAGGTGGCCCAGGCCTCCCTTGCCGCCATCGAGGCGCGCGAGGGCGGGGTTCAGGCATTCCTGCAGGTGGCGCCCGAGCTTGCGCTCGAGGCTGCTGCGCGCGTGGATGCCGACCGTGCCGCAGGCAAGCCGCTGCCCCCGCTCGCGGGCGTACCGCTGGCCATTAAGGACAACATGAACCTCGTGGGCACGCGCACCACCTGCGCTTCCCGCATGCTCGAGAACTACCAGAGCGTCTACACCGCCACCTGCGTCCAGCGCATGCTCGATGCCGGCTGCCTGCCCATGGGCAAGGCCAACATGGACGAGTTTGCCTTTGGCAGTTCCACCGAGAGCTCGGCGTTCCACCGCACCAACAACCCCTGGGATACCGATCGCGTGCCCGGCGGCTCCTCGGGCGGCTCCGCAGCAGCCGTCGCCGCGGGCGAGGTCGCGCTCTCGCTGGGCTCGGACACCGGCGGCTCCATTCGCCAGCCGGCGTCGCTGTGCGGCGTGGTGGGCTTTAAGCCCACGTATGGCGCCGTGAGCCGTTACGGCGTGGTTGCCTTTGGCTCGTCGCTCGACCAGGTGGGCCCCTTTGGCCGTACGGTCGAGGATGTCGCGCTGGCCATGAACGCGCTTACCGGCGCGGGCCACGATCCGTACGACTGCACCAGCCAGGATTGTGCCGTCGACTTTTCCGAGCACCTCAACGGCAGCATCGAGGGCAAGCGCGTGGGCATCATCCCCGCATTTATGGAGGCCGAGGGCCTGACGCCCGAGGTCAAGGCCGCTGTTCAGCGCGCCGCCCAGGAGCTGCAGAACCAGGGCGCCGAGCTGGTCGAGGTCGACCTGCCGCACCTGGACGCCGCCATCGCCGCCTACTACGTCATCGGCCCGGCCGAGGCATTCTCCAACCTGGCCCGCTTCGACGGTATTCGCTACGGCTATCAGGAGGAGGGCTGCGCCAACCTGTCCGACCAGAGCTCGCTTTCGCGTGCCCATGGCTTTGGCGCCGAGGCCAAGCGCCGTCAGATGCTCGGCGCCTACCTGCTGAGCTCGGGCGTGTACGACAAGTACTACTACGCAGCGCAAAAGGCCCGCACGCTCATCACGCAGGACTACGACGCCGCGTATGCCAAGGTGGACACCATCCTCATGCCCGCCTCGCCGCGCACGGCCTTTAAGTTTGGCGAGATCAGCGACCCCACACAGATGTACCTTTCGGACCTGTACACCATCTCGCTCAACATTTGCGGCAACGGTGGTATCTCGGTGCCGCTGGGCCTGGGCGAGGATACTCAGCTGCCCGTTTCTGCCCAGCTGGTGGGCCCGGCGTTTAAGGACCGTCAGCTGCTCACGTTTGCCCGCGCCCTGGAGCGCGGCTTTGCCGATGCCGCCACGGGTGCGCCCGCGCTTTCCGTCGCGCCCGATTTTGCCGGAAAGGGAGGCGAGCTGTAATGAAGGAGCTTTCCGAGGTCCTGCAGGATTGGGAGGCCGTGATTGGCCTGGAGATCCATACCGAGCTCACCGCACTCGATACCAAGATGTTCTGTAACTGCAAGCTCAGCCACGATGACGAGCCCAACGCCAACGTGTGCCCGGTGTGCCTGGGCCTGCCCGGTGCCCTGCCGGTGCCCAACAAGCGCGCCATCGAGAGTATCGTCAAGGCCGGTCTCGCCACCAACTGCGAGATCCAGCGCCACTCGATGTTCTACCGCAAGCACTACTTCTATCCCGACATGGCCAAGAACTTCCAGACCACGCAGGGTCCGGTCGCCTTTGCCATGTACGGCCACCTGGACCTGGACGTGACCGGTCGCGGTGCCGCCGAGCGCCCCGACTGCGCGTTTGGCGAGGCCGAGGCCCAGAGCCTGGCGAGCGCCTCGGCCAACGCCGAGGGCCTGTCCACGTCCATGACGTCGACCATGCGCGAGGGCAACCAGCGTGCCGGCCATCTGGCCAGCTATGACGCGTCCAACCTGCAGATGCCCGAGCGTCGCGAGGACGGTTCCTACACGGTGCCCATCCGCATCCTGCGCATCCACATGGAGGAGGACGCCGCCAAGATGGTGCACGTGGGCGGTGCCGAGGGCCGCATTACCGCCGCTGCCGAGTCGCTCGTCGACTACAACCGCTGCGGCACGCCGCTGATTGAGCTCGTCACCGAGCCCGACCTGCGCACGCCTGAGGAGGCTCGCCTGTTTATGGAGAAGCTCCGTCGCATTTTTGTGACGCTGGGCATTTCGGACTGCTCCATGGAGAAGGGCTCCATGCGCTGCGACGGCAACGTGTCGCTGCGCCGCCGCGGCGAGACCAAGCTGGGCACCAAGACCGAGCTCAAGAACCTCAACTCGTTTAAGAGCCTGCACGACGGTCTAGCCTACGAGATCTGCCGTCAGGCCGAGGTGCTCGAGGAGGGCGGCATCATCTACCAGGAGACCCGCCACTGGGAGCCTAGTCGCAAGCGCACCGTGGTCATGCGTGTGAAGGAGACGGCCGACGACTATCGCCTGTTCCCCGATCCCGACCTGGCGCCGTTCGATCTGGACGACGAGTTCATCGACCGCTGCCGAGGCGAGATCCCCGAGCTGCCCGATGCCAAGCGCGCCCGTTTTGAGACCGACTTTGGCATTAAGGCGGCGGACGCCGAGCAGATCGCCGGCGACCCGGAGTTTGCCGAGTTCTTTGAGGCCGCCGCTGCCGGTATGGCTGGCAAGGAGGCCCAGACGGTCGCAAACCTGCTGGTGAACGAGATGATCGCCTACCTTAAGGGTGCGGGCGTCTCGCTGGCCGAGTCCGGCATCGCGCCGGCTCAGGTGGCAGCGCTGGCCAAGCTGCTGGCGACCGATGCCATCAGTTCCAACCAGGCTCACGAGGTCTTTGAGGCCATGGCCCAGACCGGCGACGACCCCAACAAGATCGTCGACGAGCGCGGCATGCGTCAGGTGAGCGATGCCGGCGCGCTGCAGCCGATCGTGGACGAGGTGCTGGCTAACTGTGCCGAGCAGGCGCAGCAGTACCGCGATGGAAACCAGAAGGTCATCGGCTTTTTGGTGGGCCAGTGCATGAAGGCGAGCCGCGGCAAGGGCAACCCGAAGCTCTTCAACGAGTTGCTGAGAACGTCGCTCTCGTAAACGGGAACCGAGGGGCCGGGCACAGGGCCTTGCCTCTCAATTTCGGACAGTCCTGACTCACGACGGAGGCGCCACTGGCGCCTCCTGTTCGTGCGGAACTCATTGAGAGGCAAGGCCCTGTGCCCGGCCCCTCGGTTCCGTGACGACTCGGCCGTTCGGGTCAGGTGGGCTGAATGGAATAGAGTGAATGGGCGCGCCGTTTGGCGCGCCCATTGTTTTGAAGGGGACTCATTTTGAGCAAGCACCCGCCCTGCCGGGGCTCCCGGGTTCTGCAACGACTCGGCCGCTCGGGTCAGGTAGGCTGAATGGAATTTGGTGAATGAGGGCGCCGTTGGCGCCCCCATTTTTTGTGGATGTGGCGCCGGGGCGGTTCCTTGGTCACACCGCGCTCTAAGATTTCCAAAAGTTAACCTTTGTTGACCTCAATAGTTAGATAAATTAAACTATTTTCCAAAAGTGTGCTCGAGCAAACTTGTTTACTCGGGTGCTGAGGCACCGTGCCGCGTCCAATGCGGCAAAAGGGAGAGACATCATGAAGAAGTCGACGTTTAACACCTTGCTTGTCGGTGGCGGTTTTCTGCTTGGTACGGCCGGCATCAAGCTGCTCACCAGCGCTCCGGTAAAGAATGCCTGCGTGCAGGGCATTGCGTGCGGTATGCGCGTCAAGAACTGCTACCAGGACATGGTCGAGCAGGCCAAGGCTAATGTCGACGACATGGTTGCCGAGGCGGCCTACATCACCCAGAGCGAGGCCGCTGCTGACGAGGCAGCCGAGTAACGCTCCCAGGTACAAACTATGAGATTCTCGATTATCAGCGAGATCCCCGGCAGGACCCGTCTTCAATTGGCGGGTCCTGTGCCAGAGAGCGATCTCGATGCACTTCTTAAGCTCAGCGGCGATATCGACGGCGTGCACAAGGTGCGCGTTTATGGCCGTATTGGCCAGATGGCGCTCGAATATGACGAGCAGTGTCGTGCGGGCGTGCTCGACGCCTTGGGTACGCTCGATGCCCAGGCCATTGCCGACGCAAAGACGGGTTACGTGATGCAGCTTGAGCCACGCAAGCATAAGCTCGTCATGGATCTTGCCACACTTATCGGCGCCCACTACGCACGCCGCTGGTTCTTGCCGACGCCTCTGCGTGCGGTGTTTGTCGTGGCCGGTTACATGGCATTTTTGCGCGCTGCCCTTCATGAGCTGGCGCAGCCGCGCCTGACCGTTCCTGTGCTCGACGCTTCGGCCATTGGCATTTCGTTCGTCAAGCATGATGTCGACACCGCGGGCCAGACGATGTTCCTGCTCAATGTGGGCGAATTGCTCGAGGACTACACCCGCGCCATGAGCGAAAACGAGCTCATCAACTCGCTGCTCGATGTGCCCGACAAGGCGCAAAAGGTCGTCGGCGACACCGAGGTAAGCGTTGCCGCCACCGAGCTTGAACCCGGCGATTTGGTCGCCGTGCGCACCGGCATGTCTATCTGCATCGACGGCGTGGTCGAGCAGGGGAGCGCTATGGTCAACCAGGCGACCCTGACCGGCGAACCGCTGGCCGTCGAGCGCAGCGTGGGCGACGACGTGTTCGCCGGCACCGTCGTGG
>CAJKQY010000052.1:0-13969 GCA_905202145.1 uncultured Collinsella sp. | reverse complement strand
GCTCCGGGAACGTTCGGTCATATTAGATATCCGCCTTGAGGTCGAGGGAAAGCGTTAGGGGCGCCGTAGTCTTTTCGTAGGAATCGCACACGCTTGCAAGAATGAGCTCGGCATACACGGCAGCTTGGTCATCCTCATCGACAGTCGCCTGATCGCCAAAGGTAAAGGTCATGCCCACGTGAGATTCGTCGACATCGAATTTGATCGAGATATCGTCGGAATCAACAGCCGTGCAACCAAAGATAAAGGCTTCCTCGGCGGCCATACGAATATCCTCGATGCGATCGACGGACATAGAGCACAGGGCGCCGACGTTGGCGGCCGTCATGCGCACCAAGCGCGCGAGACGCGGATCACCGGCAACGCTCAGCGTAATGGGGCAGGTTGCTTCGCTACTCATCGCAGGACTCCTCGGAGGTCTCGGCGGGCGTATAGGTGTAATACTGAGCAGGCTTGGCTGCGGCCTTCTGAGCCGCATCCGCACCATCGGCGGCCTCATCCTCAGCCTCACCAATCAGAACGCACTCGGTAGGCTGCTCGGCCTCGGCGGCGGCGAGCTTGCGATCGGCGTCGGCTGCAGGAGCCTTCACCTTATTGAAAAGCTTCTGCACGGCGCCAGCCGCAGAGTCGGTCACACTCGATACGGCATTGCTGGCCTCGGCCACACTGCCCGTAACCTCGGAGATGTCGCGAACCACGGCTTCGACCTCTACAAGATTGGAGGTAAGGGCGTCAACCGCGGTCTTGCTCGACCTGAGCAGCGGCTCCACCTGGGCAAGTGCCGGCGTAAGCTCGTCTACGGCGCCATCGAGCTTTGCCACCACGGGCTGTGCCTCGGCGAGTGTGTTGTTGAGGTCGCTCACCGTCTTGTCGAGCGAGTCGACGACGGTGCGGGTCTTGCGCAGCGTGAGCGCGAGCTCGATAACAGCCCACACGCCGGCAATGGCGAGTAGCAGCAGGACAATTTGAATGGGACCCATACAAGCCTCCCAAAGGAATCGAAATACAGACGCTGTTTATGGTACCCCAAAGAAGGGGAAAGTTACCCAAAGGGAATGCGCGAGGCGCCAATGACCTACTTGGGAGCGTTGCCGCTACGGTCGCGCTCGCTTTGCTCCACACGCCACTCTTCCCAACCGCGGCCCGCAGGCTGCCAGAACGCGCCGCGCTCCAGTCCCTCGGGCAAATAGCGCTGATCGACCCAGCCTTCGGGATAATCATGCGGATACTTATACACACCGTACTCATCGCTACCCGGGCGATGACGATCGCGAAGATAGCTCGGTACCTCGCGCAAGCCGCTGCTATGAATATCGGCCAGCGCCGCATCGATCGAAGCCTCGCACGCGTTGGATTTTGGCGCCAAGCACACATAGAGCGCAGCCTGAGCCAGGTTAATGCGACATTCGGGATAGCCAATGACCTCGGCAGACTTAAACGCGGCATGTGCCACCAAGAGCGCCTGCGGATCGGCGTTGCCGACGTCCTCGGAAGCATGAATCATAATACGGCGCGCAATAAACTTGGGATCCTCTCCCGCATCAATCATGCGTGCAAGCCAATAGATCGTGGCATCGGGGTCACTGCCGCGCATAGACTTAATAAACGCACTGATAATGTCGTAGTGCATGTCGCCGTTTTTGTCATACGAAAAGCCACGACGCGGGTTGGCAATCTTAACGTCATCCACGGTGATGGGATAGCGCTCCCCCGCCGCCGGCGCTGGCGTCCCCTCGGTATCGGGACGCGTGACGGCAATCTCGCTCGCAAGCTCGAGCGTCGTGAGCGCCGAACGAGCGTCACCCGCGGCCAGCGCGCAGATGGTCTTAACCGTATCCTCATCGGCCGAGAACTTGCCGTTCAGACCCTGCGGTGCCTCGAGCGCACGCTCGATGAGCGTCGCGATGTCCTCGTCCTTTAAGTGCTCAAGCTCCACCACGCGACCACGCGAGAGCAACGCCGAGTTGACCTCGAAATACGGGTTCTCCGTCGTGGCGCCAATCATAATGACGGTGCGGTTCTCAACTGCATGTAGCAGGGCATCCTGCTGCGACTTAGAGAAGCGATGAATCTCATCGATGAACAAGATGGTGCGGCGGTCGTAGGTATTCAGGCGCGTCTTGGCCTCGTCAATCACGCGACGCAGATCCTTCACGGTACCCGTCACGGCGCTGACCTCGACAAACTCGCTCTTGGTATGGTTAGCGATAATGTGGGCCAGCGTCGTCTTGCCCGTACCGGCCGGCCCATACAGAATCACACTCGACAGAACGTCATGCTCAATCGCGGCACGTAGCCACGAGCCCTTACCGACGGCCTTTTGCTGACCCACGTACTCGTCGAGCGAATTGGGGCGCATGCGCACCGCGAGCGGCGCATTTTTAAAGGAACGCTCGCGCGTCGAGGCAGAAAAAAGGTCGTCCATAGCCATCCCATGCATCAATCAAAAGATTTGTTCGTCAACAGTATACCGAAAAGATACGAACTACCGTTCGTTAATATAGGTACGGTGCGGAAACTCCAGACCAGGGAATAACTTACTCGTCAGCTCGCAGAAATAGCCGTCCGTCATGCTCGCGATGTAATCCACCACCGCTTGATCTTTGTCGTCCTGCCAGGTATAGGTGCGATCGTAATAGGAAAGCTGTTGCTCAATGCGCGAAATATGATGCTTAAAGATGTACGAAGACTCGTCGCCTTCGTTTATATCCTGCAGGCAACGGTCGTAGAGCTTTTCGAACGCCTCGCGCAGCTCCGCTTCGGAGTCGCCTTCAATGCCGCCCTTGCTATAGATCTTCTCGTAGTTCTCGCGCTTGGCTCGGCGGATTTCCTCAAACAGGTCCTCGCTCATCTCGATGCGCGGCTTGCCATAGCTGTGCTCAACGATATCGATGGACGCATGCGTGAGGATCCAGCTGTTGTAGGCACCGCCACGACCATCGTCAAACGCGTCGGGCGACAGCAGACCCGCCGCAATGGCGTCTTGGCGATCGCGTCCAACATAGGCAAGGATATCCGAGATGCGGACCACACAGCCCTCGAGCGTCATGGGGCGTAGGTGCTCAATTGCGCCATATCCCTTGGCAATGCATTCCTCGACGGTTCGGTCGAACTGGTCAAAGGAGCCCATGTCCGAAAGCTCAAAAACACGCTGCTCGTACTCGCCGTTATGGCACAACACGCCATCGAGCGTCTGGAGCGACACGTTGCGACCATACAGCGCATCGAGCACGCGGACCGACTGCACGTTATGGAAAAAGAAGCGGCCGGTACGCTCGTGGTAAATATCGTTGAGGAATCGCTCACCAGCATGGCCGAAGGGCGTGTGGCCCAAGTCGTGGCCTAAGCCAATTGCCTCGATCAGATCGCAGTTGAGCCCAAGGGCGCGACCGATATCGCGCGCAATGCGCGAGACAAGCTGCACGTGCAAACCGCGGCGAGACAGGTCGTCGTTACTACGGAAGCTAAAGACCTGCGTTTTGCCTGCATAGCGGGTGTATGCGGGCAGATGCAGAATCTTTTCGGTATCGCGCATAAAGGCCGGACGCATAAGCGTACCTTTGTCGGCAGCGCGATCAATACGACGAATGACCTGATCGTCGTTGCAACGATACGGGTTGACGGTACCCGAGTCGCGGTCAGCGGCAATGCGCTCGACCAGCTCGGGCGACAACGCCGAGGGAATACGGTCCATGCGCGCCTTAATGACGGCCGTTTCTTGATTAGTTGCCATGGCATGCTCCTTAAAAAGGATGCGCAATCAGTTACAATGTGCAGCCCACGACCTCGATTATGGCAAATATCGGCACCAAAAATGGCAGCAATGGCAGGGAGCGCGATTTTGTGAAGAGGCAGGAGAGGGCCAGGGCCAGGAGCGCGACGGCAAATGCCACGATGCCGCCCAGAGGGTCGAGCGTGCAAAGCGCGAAGAGCGCCTTGACGTCCCCCATGCCAATGCCGGGAGCTTGACGGAGGTGCCGCCAGAGCGACTCAGTGAGCACAAGGGCAAGGTAGACGATGACCGCAAGACCGGCGTGGTCAAGCGCCGTATTAACACCTTTGTCGAGCCAGACGCCTGCTAACGCCGCCACCGCACAGACGCCGGCAAGCTCATTGGGAAACCGCCGCTCACGGGCATCAACCACCGCACCGGCAAAGATGCAAATCCAAAATGGGATGTAGGACATTGTGCACCTCCTTGGGCAGCTGCTCAAACGCAAAAACCACCACAAAGGTGCCTGTCCCCTTTGCGGTGGTTTTGGCGGTGATTATTTGGCGCCTTGCATGACCTCGTCGAGGGTAACGTTGACGGCATGCTGCGTCGGGACCCAGTCGACCTTTAGGAACAGAGCGGCCACCGTGATGGGGATATAGCTGAACATAAAGATCGGGAAGGTAAACAGGTTGGTCACCAAACGCCACTTTTGCGCGCAATGAATGTGCTTGTACTCGAAGATGGTCGTGAGTAGCGCCAGGATAAAGAAGGTCTGGTACATCATCACGAAGGTCATAATGAGCGAGGCGGCGCAAGCCTGCATCTCGACCTCGGTGGCCAAGAAGCCGTGCGAAAGCCCGCCCACGATGAGGAAGGTCGCGTTGGCGAGCATGGAGATCAGGGACAGCAGCATACCCGGAGCGATGGTCATAAACATGTCATAAGCGGCAAAGCGATGATAGCGGAAGGTCGACTTGACCAAGTGCTTACCATAAGTAAAGAACACCTGGTAGAAACCCTTGGTCCAGCGCATGCGCTGCTTCCAGGACGCCTTAAACGTCACGGGCTGCTCGTCAAAGAACTCCGCCGGCGCATAACCGATGCGGATGCCGTGAATGGCGCAGAACGTGGTGAACTGGATGTCCTCGGTCAGCGTATGAAACTGCCAACCGTGCATGCCCTCGATAACGCTGGCGGAGATGAGGTAGCCCGAACCCGAGACAGCGCAGGACGTCTTGCAGATATTACGCGCGTTGTTGAGGAAGCGGGCCTCACGCAGATACCAGGTGGCGTTGGCAGACGAAATCCACGAGCTGCCAAAGTTCTTGGAGTTACGATAGCTCGTGACCACATGGAAGCCCTGGTCAAAGGCATCATTCATCTTGGAGACGTAATCGCGGGAGATAACGTTGTCGGCATCGAAGATAAAGTAGCCCTCAAACGTATCGGGATACTCGTTGAGAATGCGATCGAAACCATAGTCCATGACCCAGCTCTTGCCCTTGCGGGCCAGGTCATTGCGCTCGTAAACAATGGCACCGGCCTCGCGCGCGAGCTGCGCGGTATTGTCGGTGCAAGCGTCGGCAACGACAAAGACCTCAATGAGCTCGGACGGATAGTCCTGATCCTTGATGGAGCGAACGAGGTTGGCGATCACGGCCTCCTCGTTATGCGCCGCAATAAAGAAGGCATAGCGGTGGAGTTTTTTGGCCTTGGGAGGCGCGACCTCGCCACGAAGAGCGCCGATGACAAAGAAGACCACCTGGTACAGAAAGCAGACCGTGAGCAGCGTGACGACAATCTGGTTGAAGATCACGATGGGCGTGTTGGTTTGTAAAAAGGCGAGCATGCAGGCTCCCAGGAACGCGTTACGTAAACAATCGTATATCTTACCGCAGGCTTACCGAGTTCAAGAAACCACCTAATACCGGCTAGGCTTCGAGCAGGCCAAGCTGCGGGACGATGTCGTCGCCGGCGGCGGTGCGGCCAAGCGAGCGCGGGGCCAGGTCGTCAAGAACCGCAGCGAGATCCCACGGCAGCTCGTCGCGGCATTCGATGCGCTCGCCCGTCACGGGATGGTCGAATGCGACGCGCCAGGAATGAAGGAATTGCCTGGTCAGACCCTGATCGGCGCGTGCATCGCACTTGCCGTAGAGTGGATCGCCCACGCAGGCGTGGTTGATATGACGCATGTGTACGCGAATCTGATGCGTACGGCCCGTAAACAGGTGGCACTCGACGAGCGTATAGCCGTCGTCAAATCGCGTGGAATCAAAGCGCTCGAGGACCTTAAAGGTCGTAATGGCCTGGCGCGCGAAAGGATCGTCCGAAACCGCCATCTTGACACGGTCGCGCGTCGATCGGGCAATGCCGGTGTTGATGGTGCCCTCGTCCATGGCGATGTGCCCGTGAACAAGTGTGATATAGCGACGGTCGAGCGTACGCGTGCGGATGAGATTTTGGAGCGCGCGCTGGGTGTCGTCGTCCTTTGCCGCAAGCATGAGACCCGAGGTATCGCGATCCAGGCGATGCACAATACCGGGGCGGTCCTCGCCCTGCACGGTGCCCAGATGATCGATACCGCAGTGATAAACCAGGGCATTCGCGAGCGTACCGCTCTCATGGCCATGCGCAGGATGGCACACCAGGCCGCGCTGCTTGGAGAGCACGATAAGGTAGTCGTCCTCATAGCGGATATCGAGGGGAATGGCCTCGGGAATCACGTCGGTCGGGTCGTGCGGCTCGGGGAGGTCGACCGAAATACGGTCGCCGGCTCGCACGGCGTACTTTTTGGACAGGCAGGTCTCACCATTGACACATACGGCACCGCCCTCAATCAGATGCGCGCAGGCAGAGCGCGTAGGACAGCCGTCATTGGCTCCCAGATAGGCGTCAAGACGCTGACCAGCGGCATCGTCGGCAACAAGGATATGAATGTCGGCCATTAGCGCTCGTTCCTTTCGCGAATCTTGCGGGCACGCTCCCCGCGTTGCTGGGCCTTGCGCTTAGCGCGAGCCTCGTCACGGGCGTTAAGCTCGGCGGTCGCATCGACCTCACGGGCCGCAGGACTCAAGAACATGTAGCCGAAGAGGGCGAGCACGACGCCCAAGGTAATGCCGATATCGGCCACATTGAAGACGGGAAAGTCGATGAAGGTGGTGGCAATAAAATCGGTCACGAAGCCAAAGGCCAAACGATCGATAGCGTTGCCGATAGCACCGCCCGCAACCATCGCCATGCCCACAACCTCAAGATGGGCGAGCTGGGGTGCACGAACGAGGTACACGGCAATAGCGATAATGACCGCCAACGCCAGCACGGCAAACGCGATGCCATGCCCCTCACCCATACTAAAGGCAGCGCCGATATTGCGGACAAACATAAAGTCGATGACACCGGGGATAACAGTCACATGCAGAGCATCGCCCACGGCACGAACCGCAAGCTTGGTCAGCTGGTCGACAAGCAGCACAACGAGCGCTACCCCACCAGCAACACCCAACCGCCAACGCAAAGGCGGCGTCATATCCCCAGCACGACCCAAATCAATCCCCTACCCTCAGATAATCAAATTCCGTTTACGCAATAATCCATCTTATATTGCCATAAGCAGAACGCACGACATATCCACCAACGCAAGCGAAATAACCAGCTAAAAACGAAAGCGGCATTCCGAAAAACAGAATGCCGCTTGGACGTGACAAAAGTTGACGTTGGGGACGTTCTTGTTTGACAGTCGTTTAAGAACGTCCCCAACGGCTAGTTCAGCGCCTCCGCGCAGCGCTTGCAGATATGCGCATGGCCGTTGTACTCGCCGACGGTGGTGCGGTAGTTCCAGCAACGGTCGCAGCACTCGCCCTCGGCAGCCTCGATGGCAACGGAGAGCTCCTCGCCCTGGGTCAGCTCAACATCGGAGACGATGTAGAACTCGGCCAGGTCGACGGCCTTGTCGCCGGTCAGCAGCGCATACATCTCGGCGGGAACGACCGCCTTGACGCGGACCTGCTGGCTCTTAGTGAAGGTGCCGGCGGAGCGGGCATCCTCAAGGGCCTTGGTCACAGCGCTACGGAGCTCGAGCGAAGCCTCGAGCACGCCCTCGAACTCATTGGCCTCGTCGACCGTGATGGGCGACTTGTACCAATCGAGCAGTGCGGCGTACTTCTGGTGGTCGACGCAGCCGGCGGGCGCATAGGCCATGGCCTCGTCGACCGTGTAGGACAGGATCGGCTGCAGGTCGCGCATGAGCATCGAGAAGAGCTCGGCAAGCACGGTCTGGGCGCTGCGGCGCTCGAGCGAGCCGGGCTTCTCGCAGTACAGACGGTCCTTCAGGGCGTCGAGGTACACGTTGGAGAGCTCGGTAACCACGAAGTCGTAGAGCGCACGGTAGGCGCGCGGGAACTCGTAGCTGGCGTAGGCGTCGTCGAGCTCGGCCTGGACCTGAGTCAGGCGGGCAACCATGAGCTTGTCGAGCGGCAGCAGGTCGGCAAAGGCGACGCCGTCGGTCTCAGGCTCAAACTGACCCTCGAGCTCGGAGAGCAGGAAGCGCAGCGTGTTGCGGAAACGACGGTAGGCATCGGACGTACGAGCAAGGATCTCATGGTCGATGGACACGTCGGAGCTGGTATCAACGGACGCAACCCACAGACGGATGATGTCGGCGCCCATCTCGTCGCAGACCTTGTTGGGGTCGATGACGTTGCCGAGCGACTTGGACATCTTACGGCCCTGGCCATCAAGCGTGAAGCCCTGCGAGATGACCGCCTTGTACGGAGCGTGGCCGTTGGCGCCCACCGAGGTGAGCAGCGAGCTCTGGAACCAACCGCGGTGCTGGTCGGAGCCCTCGAGGTACACGTCCGCCGGGTACTCAAGCTCGGGGCGGTACTCGCAGACGGCCTTCCAAGACACGCCGGAATCCCACCACACGTCGAGGATGTCCTTATCGGCCTTGAGGTGATGGCCGCCGCACTTGGGGCAGACGCAGGCCTCGCCCAGGTAGCTCTCGGGAGCGTCGGTGAACCAGGCGTCGGAGCCCTTCTCGTGGAAGAGCTTGATGACGGCGTCGAGCGTGGCGTCGTTCATGACCTTCTCGCCGCAGTCGGCGCAGGTGTAGCTGGGGATGGGCACGCCCCAGTTGCGCTGGCGGCTGATGCACCAGTCGGGGCGCTGCTCGACCATGGCGCCAATGCGGTTGGCGGCATGGGCCGGATACCACTTGACGTTCTCGCGGACCTCCTTGCCAGCCTGCTCGCGCAAACCGGTCTTGTCCATCGAGACGAACCACTGGTCGGTAGCACGGAAGAGCACCGGGTGCTTGCAGCGCCAGCAGTGCGGATAGCTGTGCGTGATCTTTTTCTCGAGGACCAGGGTGCCGCGCTCGCGCAGGAACTCGATGATGTGCGGGTTGGCCTCGTCGGTATCCATGCCGCTGAAGGGGCCACCGGTACCAAACTCCTCGCCGGTGTAGAACTTGCCGTCATCATCGACCGGCATGCAAATGTCGGTGATACCCTCCTTGAGGCAGGCAAAGTAGTCGTCGACGCCGTGGCCGGGCGAGTTGTGGACGATACCGGTACCGTCATCGACGCCGACGTAATCGGCCAGCAGCGCCACGCCCTCGACACCGTCAAAGATCGGCTGCTTGTAGTGGATATGATGGAAGGTCTCGGCGGGAACCACATAGGGCTTGCCGTCGACCATGACCGGGGTGTACTCCCAGCCAAACTCCTCGCAGCACTTGGGAGCCAGGTCCTCGAGCATGACCTCGGCGCGGCCGTCGTGCTCAACGGCGACGTAAGCGGCGCCGGGCTTGAGGGAAACCGCCTGGTCGGAGGGGATGGTCCACGGGGTGGTCGTCCAGATGATGAAGTCGACCGGGCCGTCGAAGTTCTCGAGGCCGGCGGGCTTGGAGGTCATCTCGAAGCGCACGAAGATGGACGGGCTCGTCTCGTCGGAGTACTCGATCTCGGCCTCGGCCAGCGCGGTGTGGCAGTGCTTGCACCAGTGAACCGGCTTGTGGCCGCGATAGATCATGCCCTTATCGAACATGGCCTTAAAGACCTCGATATCAGCGGCGTCATGCTGGTGATAGAGCGTCAGATACGGATTGTCCCAATCACCGAGCACGCCCAGGCGACGGAAGCCGGCCTTCTGCAGCTCGATGTTCTCGACAGCGAACTTGTTGCACAGCTCGCGAATCTTGGCAGTGGAAGTCTGGTTGAACTTCTCGGTGCCGAGCTTCTCCTCGACCTTATGCTCAATCGGCTGACCGTGGCAGTCCCAACCGGGGACATAGGGAACTTCGCAGCCCTGCATCATCCAGTAACGGTTGATCATGTCCTTAGAGATCTTGTTCATGGCGTGGCCGATGTGGATCGGGCCGTTGGCGTACGGAGGGCCGTCGTGCAGCACGAACTTCTTGTGACCCGCGTTCTTCTTTAGAACTTGCTCGTAGACCTTGTTGTCCTGCCAGTCCTTAAGTCGCTTGGGCTCGGACTTGGAAAGACCGGCACGCATGGGAAATCCGGTTTTGGGCAGATTCATCGTCTGCTTGTACTCGTTTGCCACGGTACCCCTTTCTTGTCATGGGCGCGCACGCCCTCTGGGCACCAAAAAAGCGCCCGTCCCTACAAGCTGGGACGAAGCGCCACAAAACGGGCAGTCTGCCCGTAAAAGCTCTTCGCTTAACCACCCAGCTTAGATGCCCTCGCTCGCGTCGCCGCGCGCTCGCATCCGTTACTCGGCTGGTCTGTATCGACGACCATCTCGGCGATGTCTACTAAGACGAACCTGCGCGGCACGTCCGTTGGGACCGCAGCTCCGGGGTGATTTTCATCGGTCGCATGCACGGGTTCTCAGCGCTTCCCGCTCTCTGTAGCATGCGGACGGCCGACTACTCGTCCCCATCAACGCTTATGCGGAGTATGCTAGCACGTTCCGCGCCGGCGAAAAACCCTCAACACTGGTTTTATACGTTCGAAATTTCTCGCGGCTGTGGACCTTCTCTTGGAGCAAAATACCTGAAAGCACTTTATCGAACGAAAGAAGGTTGCTATGCGCACGATTGGAATGAGCGACTACACCGTTGGCGAGGATTGCTTTGACGAGCTGCCCGGCGCGCTGGCCGAGTACGGCGCGAAGAAGGTCGCGATCATCGGTGGCAAGCGGGCACTGGCCGCAGCACTTCCCGGTATCGAAGCTGCGCTGGCGGGTACCGACGTCGAAATTCTCGAGACGCGCGTCTACGGCACCAACAGTACGCGTGCCAATATCGCCAAGGTCGTGAATTCCCCTGCCTGCCAGGAAGCTGACGTGCTTATCGCATGCGGCGGCGGCAAGGCACTCGACACCGTGAAGACCGCAGCTATCGAGCTCAAGAAGATCGTCTTTACCGTGCCGACGATCTGCTCCAACTGCTCGGCCGCGACAGCCATTGCCGTTGTCTACAACGACGATGGCTCGCTCGAAGGCTATTCGTACCCCAACCGACCGGCGCACATCTTCATCAACCCCAAGATCATCGCCGAGGCACCGGCAGAGTACTTCTGGGCCGGCGTAGGCGATGCCCTGTCCAAGCAGCCCGAGGTCGAGTACGCCACGAGCGCCGGTAATTTGGAGCACACCGCCGGTCTTGGCCTGGCGCTTGCCCACACCTGCTCCGAGCCGCTGTTTACCTATGGCGTCCAGGGTCTTGAGGACGTGCGCCAGGACCTGTCGAGCGAGGCCGTCAAGCAAATCGCACTCGATATCGTGGTCAATACGGGCTATGTCTCGAACCTGACCAACCAGAACGATTACTACTACAACTCGAGCGTGGCGCACGCGTTCTACAACGCCACCTGCAGCATACCGCGTGAGGGCACCTACCTGCACGGCGAGGTCGTGAGCCTGGGCGTGCTCGTGTTGTTCGCCTACACGGGCGACACCGAGAACCTTAAGCACTACGCTGCCTTTAACAAGCAGATGGGGCTGCCCGTGACGCTTGAGCAGGTCGGCCTTACCGAGGCCGACATCCCGGCCCTGTGCGAGTACGCGCACGCCACCAACGAGTGGAAGCAGGGAAACCCCGAGCCCTTCACGGACGAAAAATTCGCCGCCGCCATCAAGGCCGCCGACGCCTACGGCCACACGCTCTAGGGCTGGCCCAAAACCACCACAAAGGGGACAGGCACCTTTGTGGTGGTTTTTTATTGCTCCACCATTCAGTTCGTACTCGAACCCGGTTCTTTACGAGAAAGGGTTCGGGTACGTTTTTTTATCGGAAATTCTGCGGAAGGACTACTCGGAACGGTAAACAGGAACGAACAAAGGCAGGGTATCATCGTGGTGATGGCATCCTGCCTTTTGTTTTGCGGAACCAAGGTCGCTTTATACGAACTTGATCGCCACTTATATGGCGCATTGATGGCAATTGCTGCGTACGTGCGTACCGGGAGCCTGTACACCTCTGACAATGTGTAACACACTAGACTTTGTTCCAAAGTCCGTGTGCTAAGGGGCAGGCCCCTTAGAATTCCTGTGGAGTGTGTACGCACGTACGCAGGAAAACGGCAAAATTTCACTATATCGGGGTGTTCTTTCATTGGAGAGTATGATATACTCGGCTTAGTTCAACAAATCGTAATTTGACGGAGGAAAGATGGATGGACATTACTTATGTTTCTAACCGGAAAAAGTTTAATTATAGGGTTTGTGCTATCATTATTTCTAACAACAAAATCCTGGCAATGCACGATGAACGTTCCCCATACTTTTATTTGCCTGGTGGCAGAGTTCAGATGGGAGAAACTGCCGAACACGCAGTTGTTAGAGAAGTAGAGGAAGAACTGAATATCACACCTAAAATTATTCGTCCTTTATGGCTGAACCAAAGTTTTTTCACTGAAGATGTTGATAAGCTGAATTACCATGAAATCTGTATCTATTATCTGATGGACATTTCCGAAACAGGATTATTGGAAAAAGGAGAACGGTTTACACTCCATGAAGGTCACCATATACATGACTTTGAATGGCTTGCATTTGAACGGTTACAGGATGAATATTTCTATCCTATATTTCTGAAAACAAACATTTACAATCTTCCCAAACAATTCACTATCAGGTCAGAATATGAATAATCATGCAACTTCCAGTTTGCCGTACTCGTTCCCAGCAGGGCTTGGAGCAGGCACGCCCCAACAAGAAGCTGTCCCAAGGGGCAGAAAATTTTCAAGAATTGAAAATTTGTGGCCACGGGACGGTTCTTGTCCTCTACGTTTTCCTGAAAGGATTGAAAGAGCTAAGATGATTCAAAAACACGAACTGCCTATTTTAGAGTACGATTCCAACTCGGAAGAAGTCATAAGGCCAAATCATGGTGCAGAACAGCTGAAACTTCCTGAAAAATGCGTCTATGCCTTTCTTGGAGAAGTGGTTGATGATTATGCTTTCGAGGCAGAAGCCACCGTTGCTGAAACTTTTGAAACCATAACCCGGAACTATCCTGTTTACATCGTAAAGCAGGATGGCATGGAATTTTGCCTTTGCGCTGCCCCGCTGGGCGCACCTGCGGCAGCACAACTGATGGACTTCCTCATCTCCTGCGGTTGTAAGAAAATCATTTCGACTGGTTCTTGCGGTGTTCTGACCGATTTGGCCGAAAACGAATTTCTCATTCCGGTAAAGGCGTTACGAGACGAGGGAACCTCTTATCATTATCTTCCGGCATCCCGCTATATAGAGCTTAACAAAAATATCCGGGATGCCATCGAGCATACTCTTCTTGTGCAGAACATTCCGTTCCAGGAGTGTGTTACATGGACAACGGACGGGTTCTTCCGGGAAACACAGAATATGGTAGAATATCGCAAATCCGAGGGCTGTTTCACAGTTGAAATGGAGTGTGCTGCATTGGCTGCCTGTGCCCAGAAACGTGGTGCTTCTTTCGGGCAGATTCTCTACACTGCCGACTTTCTTGCGAATATTTATGCGCATGATGAGAGAGATTGGGGAAAGGGTTCTTTGCGGAAAGCGCTGGAACTCTGTATCGCTGTGCTGCAAACGATTTGAAGGTTCGGCTGCCGTGGACGGTACAGGACTCGAAAGCACGGCCTGCCGGAGTATCTTCCCCCGCCAGTGCAAGTCCGAACGGTCGTACAACAACAAAGGCAGGGTATCACCATGATGGTGGTATCCTGCCTTTTACGATTGTATCGGATTGCTCCCGCGCCCTGTTCTCGTCCTGTGCCTCTCCCACAAAACAAAAAATCCCCAGAC
>CAJKQY010000051.1:0-13995 GCA_905202145.1 uncultured Collinsella sp. | reverse complement strand
CTCGAGCGCATCCCGGCCGACATCCGTGCCGCAGGCGGCGTCTCGCGCATGAGCGACCCCAAGATGATCAAGGGCATCCAAGAGGCCGTCTCCATCCCCGTCATGGCCAAGTGCCGCATCGGTCACATCGTCGAGGCGCAGGTCCTTCAGGCCATCGATATCGACTACATCGATGAGTCCGAGGTTCTCTCCCCTGCCGACGATGTCTACCACATCGACAAGACCCAGTTTGACGTCCCATTTGTCTGCGGTGCCCGCGACCTGGGCGAGGCGCTGCGCCGTGTTGCCGAGGGCGCCACGATGATCCGCACCAAGGGCGAGCCGGGCACGGGCGACGTCGTCCAGGCTGTGCGCCATATGCGCAAGATTCAAAAGCAGATCCGCGACGTTGTTGCCCTGCGTGACGACGAGCTCTTTGAGGCAGCCAAGCAACTGCAGGTTCCGGTCGAGCTGGTGCGCGAGGTCCATGCCACGGGCAAGCTTCCCGTCGTGAACTTTGCCGCCGGCGGCGTAGCGACCCCCGCCGACGCCGCGCTGATGATGCAGCTGGGTGCCGAAGGCGTCTTTGTGGGCTCGGGTATCTTTAAGAGCGGCGACCCGGCCAAGCGCGCCGCCGCCATCGTCAAGGCCGTGGCAAACTTCACCGATGCCAAGCTCATTGCCGAGCTTTCGGAGGACCTGGGCGAGGCCATGGTCGGCATCAACGCCGACGAGATCGAGATCATCATGGAAGAGCGCGGACGCTAGTCCGGCAGAAAGGATCGCACATGAGCGATTACGCAGACCAGACGGTCGCCGTGCTGGCGGTCCAAGGCGCTTTTGCCGAGCACGAGGCGAGGCTGTCCGAGCTGGGCGCACACTGTATTGAGCTGAGGCAGGCGGCTGATTTAAAGCAGGACTTTGACCGTCTGGTACTTCCCGGCGGCGAGTCCACCGTTCAAGGGAAGCTGCTTGATGAGTTGGGCATGCTCGATGAGCTTCGTGCCCGTATCGTTGAAGGCATGCCCGTCCTGGGCACCTGCGCCGGCCTGATTCTGCTGGCTCACGACCTTGCCGCCCATGACGATAAGGGCACGCCGCGTTTGGCAACCATGGACGTACTTGTCGAGCGCAATGCCTACGGCAGGCAGCTAGGCAGCTTTCGAACCAAGGGACAGGTAGCCGGCATCGACGGTGAAGTGCCGTTAACGTTTATCCGCGCGCCCCGCATCGTCGAGGTGCGCGGCAATGCCAAGGCCCTTGCCGAAGTCGATGGCCGTATCGTCGCCGCGCGCCAGGGCAACCAGCTCGGCGTAACCTTCCACCCCGAACTCGATGAAGACACCCACCTCCACGAACTGTTCCTACAAATGTAGGCATCGAAATCAACAAACGAAATGAGAGTGGATAATCTCCCACTTTAAGCTTGGATGCAGGCTCAAACCGGGAGATTATCCACTCTCATGCTATGTAGTCGTTGGGGACGTTCTTAAACGACTAGTCAAACAAGAACGTCCCCAACGACTATCTTTTAGCAGGTCTGGATCAAGGCAATGCCGATGTTTTGGCACCGGCAGCGAGCGCCCACCAGAGCGAACAAATTGACATGAAAAGAGGACGGCATAGACCTTCTGGTCATGCCGTCCTCTTTGAATGACAAGTTGTCGCTCTGGTGGGCGCGCAGCGTCAACTAGTTACGCGGTTTGGTAAAACCGCGTAACCCAACTAGAAGCGGTTGCCGCGGAAGCCGCCGCCGTTGCGGCCGCCACGATCGCCACCGCGACCGCCACGGTCGTTACCACGGTTGCCGCCAAAGCCGCCACGGTTGCCACCGCGATCGCCATAGCCACCACGGTTGCCGCCAAAGCCGCCGCGACCGCCACGGTCGCCGCCACGGTCACCAAAACCGCCACGGCCGCCACGATCGCCACCGCGACCGCCGCGGTCGCCGCCACGGCCACCACGATCGCCAAAGCCGCCGCGACCGCCACGGTCGCCGCCACGGCCACCACGGTCGTCACGGCCGCCGCGAGGACCGCGGTCCTCGTCCAGGCCCATGGCGACGAGCGGAGCGATAACCTTATCGAGAGCGGCCATCAGCTCGGTGGCCTCCTCGTAAGAAAGCTCGGGCAGGAGCTTCTCCTTCTTGTTGGCAAGCTCGACCAGGCCCTCAGCGGCATCCTCGGCAGCGAAGACAACGATCTTGCGCATATCGCCCTCGGCGTCGTCGATGCGGCCGACCAGATCGGCAGCCTCGGCCTCGGCCATCAGGCCATCGAGCTCACGAAGGCGCATGCCCAGCAGGTCGGACATTTCCTTCTGCTCCATCTTGGGCTTGAGGTCAAGAAGCTTGATGGCGCGCTCGATGTTCGCCATGCGCTCGGCCTTGGCCTCCTCCTCCTTGGAAATAGCAAAGCGACGGCTACGCAGCAGGCGGGCGGCCTTCTGCATCTTGTCCATCAGCTCTTCGTCATCGTAATCAACGGCGGCCTCGACAACCTCGGCCTCCTCCTCGGCGGAAACCTCGTCAGCAGCCTCAACCTCGGCAGCTTCGGTCTCCACGGTCTCGACTGCCTCAACCTCAGCAGCCATGGTCTCGTTCTCGGTCTCGTTCATGATCTCTTCGTTCTCAGACATGAGACTCCTTCTTGGCCCTCTCGGGCATCATCGCCCCATTCGCGGGGCCCGTCGCGCACTCTTTGCGCTTAAAACATTCATGCCTCTCGGCAAAACGCCCATTAGTTTATGGTGTCGCCCGCTAATCTAGCTGCAGAATCTATGTGCACACATTAATGCGACATGTGCGACTCGCGGCGAGCGTACACAACCGATACCACAAATCCGACCAAGGCAATTACAGCCGCCACACGCACGGCTGTCGCAAATCCAATCGCCTGGGCAACGTCGGTCGCAACGCCAGCGGCGCCGGCAGTCGCCGCAGAACTCGAGAGCAGGCCGATAAACAGCGACGGGCCAAACGATGCGGCGATCATGTTCCACGTGTTGAGTAATGCCGTTCCGTGAGGATGCTCAGCGGCGGGTAGCGTCTCCAAGCCGGCTGTTTGCGAGGGGCTCAGCACCAAACCGACTCCGGCATACACCACAACGGTCAGCGCCACGACGACGCCGATGTTCATGCTTGCGGCCGTCATCGAGATGGCAGTCTGCCCCACGGCGATCAGGGCAAAGCCGACCGGCAGCAGCGGCCATGCGCCACGGGCGTCCATCACGCGTCCGCCCACAATCGAGGTCACGGCATTGCAGGCAATCGCCGGCAAAATGAGCAAGCCCGCAACGAGTGCGGTCATGCCGTATGCGCCCTCAAAATAGAGCGGCAACAAAACGCTCATCGAGAACGTCGTCATCATCGACACCACCACAAGCAGGCACGCAGGCCAAAAACGAACGCTCGCCATGGGACGTACGTTAGGCACCGGATGCTCGAGCTTGAGCTGGCGGGCCGCAAACAGGCCGAGCAGCACCATGGCGGCGAAGAGCGTCACGATGCCGGCAATCAGATTGGTCGAGAACTCGCCTACGGAATACACAAATGCCGTAATGCCGGCGGCGAGTAAAACAACCGACAGAATATCAAGCGTGGTGTTCGAGCGCTCCCCGACATTCTGAACATGCTTTACGCCCGCCGCAGCGACCACAATGCCGCCCACCAGCGGCACTACGAACACCGCCCTCCAGCCAAACAACGTGCACATGAGACCGCTGATCACGGGTCCAAACGCCGGCCCCAGCGTAATGCAGGCACCGCCCAGGCTCAGATACAGGCCGAGCTTCTCGCGCGGAGCGCAAGACAGCACAACGTTCATCATGAGCGGGAACAAGACGCCCGAACCCGCAGCCTGCAAAATACGACTTGGCAGCAAAACGCTAAACGACGGAGCGACTAGGCACAGAACTTCGCCGGCGACCATGCATCCGCATGCGAAAAACAGCAGCTTGCGCGTCGAGAAACGGCCGGACAGAAAGGCCATGATGGCCGTAAAGATCGACGTCACGATCATGTAGCCCGAAACGAGCCACTGCGCCGTGGTGGCACTCACCGAAAAGGCCGCCATAATGTCGTGCAACGCCACGTTAATGATGTTCTCGTTAAACGCGGCAACAAAGGCCGCAATATACATTACGACGAGAATCGCCGAGGCTGTCGACGGTGATTGAGTTCGCTTTTGGGATTTGGTCCCCATGAAATTCCTTCCTCTTAGAACGACAATCGCATCGCCCCAGAGGAACGGTCCAGGGCGAAAATGAGCCCTAGACTTACGCCAGACGCCGTACACGACAAATCTGGCAACATGGTCCAACGTCGAAAGATTGTAACGCGGACGCGCAGCTTTCCTTCCGCGCTATTATTAAAAGTCCACGAAAGCATAAGACATGAGGAGCCCGCCATGATTAAGCCCATCATGAAATCCGAGTTCTTTTTGCGCCTGCCTTCCGAAGACGCAGGGCCCGACGACGCCGTGACCGGGCAAGACCTCCTAGATACGCTCCACGAGCATGAGCACGAGTGCGTGGGGCTCGCCGCCAACATGATCGGCGTGCGCAAACGCATCATCTGCGTAAAGGACGGCAACAGGGCGCTGCTCATGTACAACCCTCAAATTCTTGAGCACGTCAATGCCTATCAGACGAGCGAAGGATGCCTCTCGCTGATCGGCGAGCGTCCCTGTACCCGCTATCGCCGCATTAAGGTTGAGTATTTGGACGAGAACTTCGTCCACCGCATCAAGAACTTCTCGGGCTACACCGCCGAAATCATCCAGCACGAAATCGACCACTGCAACGGGATAGTGATCTAGTTCCACCGATTCAAGAAAGCTCCCTGCAGCAAAACAACTGCAGGGAGCTTTTCATAGTGCGGAGCTTCTATCCCACTAGCTCTGGCGGTAATGATCGAAGAAGTCGGCGAGGTCTTCGAGCGACTCTTTGAGCACTTCCATGCGCGGCAGATACACGATGCGGAAGTGGTCGGGCTCGCCCCAGTTAAAACCGCCGCCGCGCGTGATCAGAATCTTCTTCTCGTGCAGCAGGTCGAGGGCAAACTGCTCGTCATCGGTGATGTTAAACTTTTTAACATCCATCTTGGGGAAGATATAGAACGCCGCACGCGGCTTAACCACCGAGATGCCGTCAATCTTGTTGAGCGCCTCATACACAAAGTTGCGCTGCTCGTAGACACGGCCGCCGGGGCGGATGTAGTCGTTGACCGACTGATGGCCGCCGAGCGCCGTCTGAACAATCGACTGAGCCGGCACGTTGGAGCACAGGCGCATGTTAGAGAGCATGTTGACGCCCATGATGAAGTCGCTCATGCAGCGCTGGTTGCCCGAAAGCACCATCCAGCCAATGCGATAGCCCGCGATCATATGCGACTTGGACAGGCCGCTAAACGTAATGCAAGGCAGGTCGGGGGCGAGCGAGGCAATGGAGACGTGCTCGTAGCCGTCCATGCACAGGCGGTCGTAGATCTCGTCGGCAAAAATCATGAGCTGGTGCCTGCGCGCGACCTCAACAATGCCTTCGAGCACCTCACGCGGGTAAACGGAGCCCGTGGGATTGTTGGGGTTGATGATGACGAGGGCCTTGGTCGCGCTCGTAATCTTGGACTCCATATCCTCCAGGTCGGGATACCAATCCGCCTGCTCATCGCACAGATAGTGCACGGGATGACCGCCGGCAAGGGTCGCGCACGCCGTCCACAGTGGGTAGTCGGGGCTGGGGATCAGGATCTCGTCGCCGTTGTCGAGCAGCGCGTTCATCGAAAGCTGAATGAGCTCGGACACGCCGTTGCCCGTGTAGATGTGCTCCATCTGAACATTGGGCAGGCCCTTGATCTGCGAGTACTGCATAATCGCCTTGCGCGCAGAGAACAGGCCGCGCGAGTTGGAATAGCCTTCGCAGTCGGGCAGCTGCTGGCGCATGTCCTTAATGACCTCATCGGGCGTGCGGAAACCAAAGGGCGCGGGGTTGCCGATGTTGAGCTTGAGGATGCGCTCGCCTTCGTCCTCCATACGGGCTGCCTCGTCGACGACGGGACCGCGCACGTCATACAGGACATTCTCGAGTTTGGTGGATTTAGAAAAAGTACGCATGGTGGTGCTCCTTGGAATTTGAGCTGAGGGATGGGGTTCGGGCTTGGAATCGTTGCGAGGCGATGATGTCTCGCCTTGATCGGCGTCACCGGCAAGCAGCCAGGTAACATCGACCTCCAAAATGCGGGCGAGCAGCTCTGCCACATCGCGCCGCGGAATCGTCTTGCCACTCACATATTGGCTCATCTGACTCTTGCCGAGTTTTTTGCCGAGCATCTCCGATGCGCGGATTACGTCCGACTGGCGAACGTCGCGATCGGACATGGTCTGTCGCAGGCGATCGCTAAACGTCTCTTGGGCCACAGGAACCTCCTTGCTGGCAAAGTTCAATTTATAGAACACGAATTGAACCTGAGTTCAATTTAGGCAGCAGTATAGCGCGGCGCATTATCGGGAAGTTCAATTTCACTAGAAAATGTACCGAACCCCGAGAATTGTCCCAAAGTGGACAGCAGGTACGCGCTTTTAGAGATATTCAAGAAAACGAGCCGCCGCAAGCGAAACGTCAGCGGTGCGGTATATGGCGTTGATCTGCCGATGAGGATGCCCCTCGAGCGGGCACACGGCAACATCGAACTGACAGCGGCGCAAGATGAGCGCGGGAAGAATGCTCACGCCCAGGCCGTCCTCGACCATGGCCATAATCGCATAGTCATCCCAGGTCGACAGCTTGGAGCGCACCGTCAGCCCCGCCCGACGGAACAGCGGCGTAATCTCGTCATCGGTGCCGCGTTCCAGCAGAATAAACTGCTCGTTGGTCAAATCGGCAAGGGAAACGACCTCCGCGGTGGCAAGCGAGGAGCCCGCTGGCACCACGGCCATCAGCTCGTCTTGTACCAACGGCCGCGACGCCATGCCGGCGCCGCGTGGCTCGCGCGGAATAAAGCCCAGGTCGCAGCGGCCTTCCGCCACCCATTGCTCAATCTCGGAGTAATCGCCCATCAGCAACTCATAATCGACGTCCGGATGATCGACGCGAAACCGCGCGATCACCGGCGGCAGTACATGGGTCGCCACACTCGAAAACGTACCGATACAGATCTTGCCACGCATGAGCCCTCGCATCTCGTCCACGCGTCGCTGCAGACGGCCAAACTCTTCGCATAACGCCTCGACCGCCGGCATGACCTGCCGCCCGTCGGCAGAAAGCACCACGCCCTCGCGGCTGCGGTCAAGCACCTTAAAACCCCAGTCTGCCTCAAGGTCGCCCACCATGCGGCTCACGCCCGACTGCGAATAGCTCAGCCGCTCTGCAGCACGCGTAAAGCTGCCGGCACGCACCGTCTCGAGCAGCACTTGCATCTTTTGGATATTGGTCTCCACGGCACGTCTCCACCTTTGCATGAGTTTTTGTCATGTTTGCCATGCATTATATTCGTTTTTCTTCTAAAGCCAGTTCACCCATAGTGAACATGCTCGGATATAGAGGGGATGTCAGCGCATGAACAACGGACTGTTTACGTACTTAGCAGCATTGCTATTGTTTGGCTCCAACGGCATCATCGCCGCTGCCATCGCGCTGCCGAGCTCCGATATCGTGCTCCTGCGCACGTTTTTGGGCGCACTCTCGCTTGTCACCATCCTCGCCATCACCCAACGCCATAAGTTGCAGGCGCCATCTCGCCCCCGCGAAGCCGCAGCCCTCCTCCTCTCGGGAGCCGCGCTGGACGCCAGCTGGATTTTTCTGTTCCGCGCCTACCAGACGATCGGCGTCGGCGTATCCTCGCTGCTGTACTACTGCGGCCCCATCATCGTTATGGCCCTCTCCCCGCTCATTTTTGGCGAGAAGCTGACCGGCGGTAAAATTACCGGCTTCATAGCCGTCGCCTGCGGCGCCTTCCTCATCGCGGCCCAAGGTCTGGGCGGCAATATGCCCATCGCGGGCATCGTGTGCGGCATCGCCTCGGCCTTCTGCTACGCGTTGATGGTCATTGCCAGCAAGGGAGCGCCACATATCGAAGGTCTCGAGAACTCCACGCTCCAGGTGAGTGCCGCCTTTGTAACCGCGTTGATCCCTACGCTCTTCACGCAAGGTGCCCCCTCGTTCCTCTCCCCCAGCATTGCCGCCGGCATCGATTGGCGCGCCGTTGCCATGCTCGGCATTGTCAACACCGGACTCGGTTGCCTGCTCTACTTTAGCGCCGTCGCCAAACTGCCCGTGCAGACCGTCGCCGTCGTCGGCTACCTTGAGCCGCTTTCGGCCGTCGTGTTCTCGGCCGTCCTTTTGGGCGAAACCATAACACCGGTCCGCCTGATGGGCGCCGCGTTTATCATCGGCGGCGCGATTTTTTGCGAACTCGCCGGCAAACGCGCAAACACCAAGGCTGGCATCGCCCAGACAGCACGTGCTTAATAGCCCCTGCTCTGAAATACTACCTGCGTACATGAATAATCCCCAGATGGGGATTATTGTCTAAAACACCCCGATGTGCCAAACTGCTCTTATATGTATAAAGATGGCATAAAGGTCTACTGCTCTTTGCAGAGGCCAGATGTCCAAGGGAGTCCACGTGGCACAGAACAAGCTGGAGGCAAGCCTCCAAGACCAGCGTAGTCAAGGCGGGCATGGAGCCATTCCCCTCTCCGCTGGCATGCTGCTCGTAACGCTCGGCGTCGTCTACGGTGACATCGGCACGAGCCCCATGTACACCATGAAATCAATCGTCGCCAACAACGGCGGCATCGGCACCGTCAGCGAAGATATGATCCTTGGCGCGCTTTCGCTCGTCATCTGGACCATGACGCTCGTGACCACGGTCAAGTACGTGGTAATCGCCATGAAGGCCGATAACCACAACGAAGGCGGCATCTTCGCCCTGTTCAGTCTCGTGTGCAAGGTGGCACCGTGGCTGATTCTGCCCGCCATGATCGGCGGCGCGGCGCTGCTCGCCGACGGCATCCTCACCCCCGCGGTCACGGTCACCACAGCCATCGAGGGTCTGCGCACCATCGAGTGGGGCCACGCGCTATTGGGTGACGGGCAAACCAACGTCATCATTATTACCATCATCATTATCTGCGGCCTATTTGCCATGCAGCGCGCCGGCACCTCGTCAATCGGCAAGCTGTTCGGCCCGCTTATGACGCTATGGTTCCTGTTCCTGGCGGGCGCCGGCCTGTTCAACATGCTCGGCAACCTGTCCATCCTACGCGCGCTCAACCCCATCCGCGGCATCATGTTCCTGTTCTCGCCCATCAACCACTCGGGCATCATGGTGCTCGGCTTCGTCTTCCTGTCGACGACCGGCGCCGAGGCGCTCTATTCGGACATGGGTCACGTGGGCAAGGCTAACATTTACGCATCCTGGCCGTTCGTAAAGGCGGCCCTCATCCTTAACTATCTGGGTCAGGGCGCTTGGCTGCTCGCCAACAACTCCAATCCCCAGATGCAAGCGATGGATATCGTCAACCCGTTCTATATGATGCTTCCCGAGCCCCTGCGCCCCTTTGCCATCGTGCTTTCGGCCGTAGCGGCCATCATCGCCTCGCAGGCGCTCATTACCGGCTCGTTCTCGCTGGTATCCGAGGCCACGCGTCTCAACCTTATGCCGCATCTGCGCATCCACTACCCCAGCGACACCAAGGGCCAGCTCTATATTCCGCTTGTCAACAACATCATGTGGGTCGGCTGCATCTTCATCGTGCTGTTGTTCCAAAACTCCGAGCGCATGGAGAGCGCCTATGGCCTCGCCATTACCGTGACCATGCTCATGACCACGACGCTTTTGACGAGCTACATCGCCGGCATCCTCAAGCACAAGCTGGGTGCCTGCGTCTTCGCCCTGCTCTTTGGTGCCATTGAGCTGTGCTTCTTCGCCTCGTGCCTCACCATGTTCTTTGACGGCGGCTACGTCATGATCTTCCTGGCCGCACTGCTGTTCGGCCTTATGTATGTGTGGCGTCGCGGTACCGCCATCGAGCGCACGCAGACGATTCTGCTGCCCGTCTCCAAGTACATTGACCAGCTCAACCGCCTGCGCAACGACGAGACCTACCCCGTACTCGCCGACAATCTGGTGTTCCTCACCAACAGCCCCGATCCGCTCACACTCGACCGCGACGTGCTCTATTCCATCCTGGACAAACATCCCAAGCGCGCTAAGGCATATTGGTTCATCAACGTACACGTTACCGACGAGCCCTATACGCACGAGTATTCCGTTGAGACCTTTGGCACAGACTTCCTGTTCCGCGTGCGCTTGGACCTGGGCTTTAAGGTCAATCAGCGCATCAACGCCTACCTGCGCCAGATCGTTGGCGACCTGATGGCATCGGGTGAGTTGCCACCGCAGCATCACACCTACTCCATCTACGAGACACGCGGCAACGTGGGCGACTTCCGTTTTTGCATGCTGCGCAAGATGCTTGCCCCCGAAACGGACATCAACCGCAACGACCATCGCGTCATGGCCATCAAGTACGCCGTCCGCCGCGCCTGCGGAAGCCCGGCACGTTGGTATGGCCTCGAGAACTCGGCCATCATCATCGAGTACGTGCCGCTGTTTGCCCGCATGCGCCCGGCCGTTAAGCTCGTGCGCACCCAGGTGCCGCTCGAGGTTCAGATCGAAGAGGCCGAGGAAATGGAAGTCGACATCTTCTCGGACGACCTGGTCAACGGCAACGAGGCCGGCAAGAGCATGAACGTCGATCCCACCGAGCTGCTCGAGAGCGTCGCCGATACACCCGAGCAACAGCAACTCGACGGACTCGAGAGCACCCAGCTCAACGACGCCAACTTCTAGCGACGTCACAAATCAACGACAGCGGCCCTGCACCTCACGAGAGACGCAGGGCCGCTTTGCATTGCAGCAAAGCTAACGGCTACGAACGACGCGGCTCGGGAACCACAAGCCTATCGGGGCTTGCGCCCTCGGCATCCATCAGGCTCACGTAGCGAATCGACGGATCCCCATACATCGCGTAGTAATAATTGCCCGTGCGCGCGCTAAAGCATCCGGTGTAGATAGTCTTCTCGAACTTGCCATCGCCCATCCTGGACGCTCCCTCGATCATCACCACGCCCTCGAGCGAGCGGAACATGCGAACGACGTTTTCGGTCTCGCTCTCCTTTTGCGGATAATTGGCATTGAGGTACGCCGCCTTTACAAAACGGCTCGGCGAATAGCAGTCACCCGGAATACCGCGCATGCCGGCACCCGCGCCATAGGGCTTGAGCTCGGCGCCACGCCATGTCGCCGTCTGAGGAAAATCGCTTGTGGCGGTGATATAGGTGCGGAGGTTTTCCATGTGCCACGGGAAGGTCGGCTGGTTGGCAAGGGTGTCGACCGGATCGTCGTATACATGCAGGCCGTCAGCCATCATCTCGACCACGATGCTGCGCTGGCTGTCGCCGATAATCCAATGGAGCAGCGACACGCCCAGCCCCTCTCCTGCAGATTTGGCAACAATCACCGTGTCGCGCAGCGCGGCCTCGACCTCATCGACCGTCGAGAACGTCGCTGCCACCCACAGGGGAAACTCATAGGCCGCGATATTGGTCTTTCCATCAACCGGCCCCTCGGCATACTCGGCATAACCCGGAAAATTGAGGCCCGCTACGGCGAGGCCCGCATCGTTGCCGCAATCGAAGAACATAGGGTAGTTCTTGTAATCGATGCACATACCGATCACCGCGTGTGCCGCTGTCGCGTCGTCGATAAACGAATACGGAATGTGGAACCCGCGCGGCATCACGCGAACCTGTTGGCCGTAGTCAAAGCTCCAGTCGAGGTTGCGGCCTAGATACATGTGGCCAGAATTATCGGTAAATCGAATACTCGTGCACATAGCGCCTCCTAGCTTTACGTTCTTGCTAATTTCATTGTCTCCAAACAAAAAGGCGCTAAACACAAAAGCCCGGACATGACAACAATGTCACGCCCGGACTATTCAAGCAGGATAAACTCAACCAAGTTAACCCCGCAGGTCGTCTAAGGGGTCAAAGTGCCGCAGATTGCCACGAAAGAGGAGCGAAGCGTACTTAAGGTACGCGAGCGACGATTGAGCGGCAAGGTGCGGTGCTTTGGTCCCCTTAGACCAACTTTCCAAGACAGTGATCGATCATATGCTGGACCATCTGCGCCTCGAAGCCGACGAAGTCCTGCTTGCGCTCGCGCATCTTGCCGTCGACGATCACGTCATAAGCGACCTTGCACTTGATATAGCGCGTGGACTTGGTGATCTCCTCGTGCGTCAGGCAGCTCTCCTCCATCTTGCTGGCGCCCAGGCCAAACACCAGACGGGGGTTGTAAAGCACGTGGGGCTCACCGGCGTCGTCCAGATAGACGCAGACCTTCTTGGTGACGCCGATCTGGTTGGCAGCAAGGCAGCCGGCATCATCGAGTGACTTGATGGTATCGATCAGGTCCTGAGCAACCGACTCGTCCTCGACGGTCGCAACCTCGCAACGCTGAGACAAAATAGCCTCGTCGTGGCAGAGCTCTTTAATCATACGTTCCTCCATAGGGGTCGTTGTAACCGCTTAAGTATACGGTACCCACACATTTTCATGCGAAAAATACCGTCCGTCTGCTACAAAGCGCCGAACATCAACATGCGAGGAACAACAGCGTCGTAAAGGGGCTATAGTGGGTGAGTTCGTGTCAATCGGCCTAAACTCGGGGCCGAACAAGGAAAGGGTATGCATGGACGAACTATTTCACGTCAGCGAGCGCAAGTCCACAATCGGGACCGAACTTCGCGCTGGCCTGACAACATTCCTGGCGATGGCCTACATCATCGCCGTCAACCCCGCGGTGCTCTCGGGCGCTGGCATCGATGCGGGAGCGCTCGCCTGCGCCACCTGCCTGGGCGCCGGCATCATGACCATCTGCATGGGCATCTTCGCCAACCGCCCGCTCGCCTGCGCGTCGGGCTTAGGCGTCAACGCGATGATCGCCGGAATCACCACCACCGTCTGCGGCGGTGACTGGCACGTGGCCATGAGCGTCATCTTCCTTGAGGGCATCGTCATCTTGCTGCTCGTGCTTTGTGGCCTGCGCGAGGCCATCATGGACGCCATCCCGGTTGTCCTGCGTCACGCCATCTCGGTGGGTCTGGGCCTGTTTATCGCCATGATCGGCCTGTGCGACGCTGGCATCATCACCGCTGGCGCCGGTACGCTCGTCGGCCTGGGCGACATCGCCTCCCCCACCTTTATCGTCGGCATCATCTCCATCGTCGTGACGGTTGCCCTGGCTTCCCGCAACGTGCCGGGCTCGCTGCTCATCGGCATCATCGTCGCCGTTATCGCCGGTATCCCGCTGGGCGTCACCCACGCCCCCGAGGGCCTCATCGCCCCGCTCGACTTCTCGAGCATCGGTGGCCCCATCGCCGACGCCGGCGGCGTGCCCGCCATCGTCAAGGTCCTTACCGACCCCACGCTCCTCGTCATCTCGTTCTCGCTGCTCATGAGTGACTTCTTCGACACCATGGGCACCGCGATGGCCGTGGCCAAGCAGGGCGAGTTCCTCACCGACGACGGCAACGTCGAGGATATCAAGGAGATCTTGATCGTCGACTCCGCCGCCGCTGCTGTGGGCGGTTTCATGGGTGTCTCCTCCATCACCACCTTCGTCGAGTCCACTTCCGGCGCCGCCGACGGTGGCCGCACGGGCCTCACCTCCGTCACCACCGGCGTGCTGTTCATTCTCGCCGCGTTCTTCTCCCCCATCGTCACCATCGTTTCCAGCGCCGCCACCTGCGGTGCCCTGGTCTACGTCGGCTACCTCATGATGAGCGAGGCCTCCGAGATCGACTGGTCCGACGTGTCTCAGGGTTTCCCGGCGTTCATGATTGTCGCCGGCGTGCCCTTCACCTACTCCATCTCTGCCGGCATTGGCCTGGGCTTTATCGCCTACGTGATCGTCGCGCTCTTTAAGGGCGAGGCCTCCAAGATCAAGCCGCT
>CAJKQY010000050.1:0-14342 GCA_905202145.1 uncultured Collinsella sp. | reverse complement strand
ATAATTGACCGTGAAAACCAAACAAACCAGATAAACGGCGTGGTATGGCCCCTCAGCAAAGCCGTTTAGGATGCTAGGCGGTCGGTGCGTTCCTAAACGTGTAGTTACCCGGAGAGCGCACATTGATATAGGTTACGCCCTCTACCTGCGAAAGTAGCTTGGTCACGATGCGTTCTTTCTTGGCGATATCATCCGAATCGCCCAGCGACACCTCGACGCCGTTGTCGAGATTTGCCGAGATAGCCTCAACAGAAGGCGTGGAGATATCCTTCACCTGGTCCAAGAACTCGCTCGAAAAACCTCGTGCGTAATCCAGGCCGGCCTTGACGGCCTTGGAGCTCACCGCCCGACCCGAAACCGGTGCGACATCGGCCGAGACGTCAGTCAACAGCACGGCGCCGTAGTGCTTGGCAAGCGCCAGGGCCGCATCGATGCCGGTCAGGGTGTTGGCGCCCTCCCCTGATGTAATGACGTTCCCCTGGTCGTCCACCTCGACAGACGTCGACAGCGGAGCGATCCAGGCGTCATCGTCTCCGATAGCCCAGGCAAGGTCGTCGGAGCTGATATACGCAATGGCGATAACTTTGCGCTCCGTCGGCGTGATGATAAGCGTATGGGGAAACTGGCGCTGGACATCCACACCCGAGACCCACGGGTTTTGCTTGAGGCCCTCGGTGATCCGATCGGGATCCACGTTAAAGAGCGACGTGTTCTCGGGAAGACTGATGAGCTGCATGGCGTCGTGCTTGGTCACATGCTCGCTGCCATGAATCTGAATATCGGTGGCGGCGAACAGGCCAGAGTTGATGACGACGATGGCAACAATGGCAAGTACGGCCACGGCTGCCAGGATGCCGCCCGCGATCTTGCCCTTACCCTTAATGGCAGAAGCGGCGTCGGTCGTCTTGTTTGCCATGGCACCCAGTGATGACAGAGGATTGATGCCTTTTTTTGCCGAAGACGCCTTGGCGGCGGGTACCGATGTCAGTGAACGCGGCTTAGCGCCAGCCAACGTACGCCCGGCATGCGGCGCACGAGTTCCCAGCGAAGGCTTGGGCGTCGCCATGGGTCGGGAGGTCTTGGTGCCCATCGCCGGTTTGGGCGTCACCGAAGGACGCGGAGCCGGACGGCTCGTCTTTTTAGAAGTGGGGCGTCCTCCCAGCTGCGAGCCGACGACCGGGCGCTTGGCAGGACGAACGGGCCCAACAGACTTGGAGGGCATGGCGGGCTTATGTTGAGGCTGGGCAGGTGCGCCGGAACGCCCTCCGGCGCGGCGGAAGGTTGGTTTCGATGCTCTAGAAGCCGAGGAATTTAACTTCCGGTCTGAGCTCGATGCCATACGCCTCCCTCACCTTTCCGTGCACATGCCTGATAACCGCGGCCACGTCATCGGCCGAGGCGGTTCCGTTATTAACGATAAAATTAGCGTGTACGGGCGAAACTTCCGCACCGCCAACCGAAAAACCCTTTAATCCACAATCCTCAATCAACTTGCCCACGCTTGCGTCGGGCGGGTTGCGAAAGACCGATCCGCAGGATGCACGGCCCATGGGCTGCGTGCGCTTGCGGCGCGTCAGATACCGCTCCATACGCTCGCGAATGTCTGCCTTGGGCGCGGGCTTGAGTTTAAGCACGCACTCGAGAATGATCTCGTTACGCGGCAAGCTGCACTCGCGATACCCCCAAGCGATCTCGGACCCTGCATAGTGCTTAATACCGGACGCCGGATCAAACGTGACCACGTCCTCGATAAGGGAGCCAATCCACTCGGTCCGCGTACCTGCGTTCATGGACACTGCGCCGCCGACCGAACCGGGAATACCGACCGCGAACTCAAGGCCCGAAAGCCCGCGCGACAAAGCGTCGTTGACCAAACGCGCGAACATCACGCCCGCACCAACGGTCAGCGTGCAGCCGTCCTCGGCAACAACCGTGCGCTGAAACTCACGTCCCAGCGAAATAACGGCGCCGCGATAACCGGCATCGGCAACCAACAGGTTGGACCCCTTGCCGATAATCACCCACGGCACCCGTTCGCGGTCAAGCACCGCCACGGCGCGACGCAGGGCATGATAGCTATGGCACGTCACAAAGAGGTCGGCCTTGCCGCCGATACGATAGCTTGTATGACGTGCAAGACGTTCGTCCTCGACCACGTCCGTGTCGATCATGCCCGAAAGCGCCATGACGGCGTTAAACAGACCCATGGGGTTTAAGCGTCTTTCTTGGCAGTCAGATACTCGATGAACTCGGGGCCGACGGTCGTAACGTCACCGGCACCCATGGTGAGCAGCAGGTCGCCCTCGCCCACGAGCTTCTCAAGCTCCTGGTTGAGCTCAAGACGACTGGAGCAGTACACGACCTCCTTGCCGGGGTGCTTAGCGCGAACGGTATCTGCGAGCATCTTGGAGGTAACGCCCGGAATCGGCATCTCACCGGCGGAGAATACATCGATCAGCAGCAGCTTGTCGGCGTTGGCAAAGGCATCGGCAAAGTCATCGCACAGAGCCTGCAGGCGCGAATAGCGGTGCGGCTGGAACACGACGTCGACATGCTTGTAGCCCAGCGAAGAGGCAGCAGCGAGCGTCGCCTTGATCTCGGTGGGATGATGGCCGTAATCGTCAACCACCGTGATGCCGTCGATATCGCCCACGTGGGTAAAGCGACGGCGGACGCCCTCAAAACTCGAAAGTGCCTTAGCGGCGGCATCGATATCGAGGCCTAGGACATGGGCGACGGTCAAGACGGCCGTGGCGTTGAGCATGTTGTGACGACCGGGGTTGCTCTTAATCTCGACAGCGTGCTCGGTGCCGTCCTCAAAGCGAACGATAAAGTCGCTCTGGATGCCCTTGACATCCGGATGTACGCAGACGATGTCGTTGTTCTCGGCAAAGCCATAGGAAAGCACATGACGGCCCGTCGACTTGGCGAGCTCGACCAGATGCGGATCCTCGCCGCAAACGATGACGGTGCCGTCCTCGCCCACCAGCCCCATAAACTTAGCAAAGGTGGCCTCGATCTCCTCGATGCCCGAGTAGTGATCGAGATGGTCGGCCTCGACGTTGGTCACGATGACCACGTTGGGGTTCAGGAACAGGAACGAGCTGTCGGACTCATCGGCCTCGGCGACAAAGTAGTCACCCGAGCCGTTCTTGCCGTTGGTGTCGTAGCCCTCGACGATGCCGCCGATCAAAAAGCTGGGGTCCAGACCCATGCGATCGAGCATCGTGGCGCACATCGAAGACGTCGTGGTCTTGCCGTGCGTGCCGGCGACGGCGACGGTGGTGTAGCCATGGCCCAGAGCCGAGAGCATCTTGGCGCGAGGCCACACGGGAATACCGAGCTCGCGGGCACGCACGAGCTCGGGGTTGGACTCGGGAATAGCGGTGGAGACAACAACCACGTCGGGCTTGACCTCGTCGATCGTCGCAGCCTCGTGGCCCACGTGGACCTTCACGCCGGCTCGGGTAAGCTGGCGAATATAGCGCGACGTCTTAAGGTCGGAGCCGGTAACGGTATAACCGCGCTCGTGCAGGACGAGGGCGATGCCGCTCATGCCGGCGCCACCGATACCGATAAAGTGGGCGCTCTTGAACTCGGGCGCGGAGGTTGCAGTCTGGGAATCAGCCATGTGCTCGTGTACTCCTTGCGTAAACACTGCCTGTAACCCGTTAACTGTACCGCACCTACCGCATCCGCGCGAGGGCGACCGGCGATATCCCGTCTAACTAACGCAATCCCTCTACCGCGTCGGCCAAAAGTGCGGCGGCACGGTCCTGGGCCAAGCCGCGCGCCGCCTGACGCATGGCATCACGTGCCGCAGCGTCATCGATCAGGTGCAGCAGCTCGTCGGCAAAGGCAGGGGCATCGATATCGGCATCGGCGAAAAGCACGCCGGCACCGGCATCGACCAGGTAACGGGCATTCGTGGTCTGGTGGTCGGCCGTCGCGTGCGGATACGGCACGAGCACCGAGGGCACGGCAAGCGCGGCGATCTCGGCCACGCTCGAGGCACCGGAACGCGAGAGCACCAGATCGGCCGCAGCCAGCATATCGCCCATGTTGTCGATGTAGGGCTGGACACGATAGCGCTTCGCCTCCTCGGGCGTCAGCGCCAAAGCGCGCTCGGTCTCCTCAAAGCCGTCGGCACCCGTCGAATGCAAAACATAGAGATTCTCGCGGGTCAGCAGCTCACTCTTGAGCGAGGCAACGCGCTCGTTGAGATGTTGGGCACCGAGTGAACCACCAAAGACGAGCAGAAGCGTCGCGTCCTCGGGCACACCGAGCGTCTTGCGACCGCGGGCGCGATCGCCCTCGATCACCGAACGGCGCACGGGATTGCCCGTCATGAGCACATGGTCGGGGTCGCCCTCGCGCTCAAAGACCGCGCGGGCCGCAGGCACCGAAATGCACACGCGGGCGGCATGTGAGTTCATCATCTTATTGGCCAGACCCGGAACAGAGTTCTGCTCGTGCAGCAGATACGGAACGCCGGCACCCTTGCACCAACCCAGCAGCGGGACCTCAACGTAAGCACCAAAGCCGATAGCGGCATCGGGCTTACCGACCTTCGAGAAGTGACGGGCAAGCGCACGCTTCGCCTTGTTGACGCGCCACAGCGAGGTCAGCGCCGTCCAGGGACGGGAGCGATCGAAGCCCGTGACCGTGATGGGCACAAAATCGAATCCGGCCTCGGGAACCAGACGACCCTCGAGCTTGCGCGACTGGCCCACGAACACAACGTGATGACCGCGGTCACGCAGCTCCTCGGCCAAGGCGAGCGCGGGGTTGATATGTCCTGCCGTGCCGCCGGCTGCAATAGCAACGGTCATCTTATCGGTCATGGTAATCCCTTCGTACACGCGGTCCCTGGTCATCGGTACGCAAACGCGCCGACGGGTCCGAATTCAAATCGATTCGATTATATCCGCCGCCCGCATTGCGAGGAGTGGGGCGCTGCGGACGACCTTGCGGCGCCGTTCGCTGACGCGGACGGGCTACCGGCTCGGTCGCAGAGCCATCCAGAACGGTAAAGCCGTTACGCGAAGATCGCTCGCCGCGCACGTGGGGCACGCCGGCGGTACTCTCATCCATAACGGCAAAGCTCTCGCGGCGACGGTCGTACTCATCGCGACGGGCGCTCTCATACGAAACGCGCAGGATCAGACCGGCGAGCATAAGCGACACAATAATCGACGAGCCACCGTAGCTAATAAACGGCAGCGGCTTGCCCGTCATGGGAAACACATTGAGAATGCCCAGCGCGTTGATCAAAAACTGCACCGCAAGGATGACCGCGGAACCCGATGCCATAAGTGCTCCGCGACGGTCGGTCGCCTGCTCGGCAATACGAAACGCCGAGTAGATCAGCATCGCGAACACCAAGAAGAACAGCACGGTTCCGATAAAGCCAACTTCCTCGCCGATAATAGCCAAGATGTAGTCGTTATGCGCCTCGGGCAAATACGAGTACTTCATGGTGGAGTTACCGATACCGCGACCGAACAGGCCGCCCGAGGCAAACGCCATAATGGCAAGCGTGGCCTGATAGCCATCACCATATTCGTCTGCCCAAGGATTCCAAGCAACCTCGACACGCGTCATACGATACGGCTCGGCGATAAGGGCGATCGCAATGACGGCGATGCCGGCAACGACCGTCCAAACGATATATTTGGGGTCCAATCCCGCAAACAACGCCATGCACATGAGGGTCAGCAAGATGATCAGAACGGTGCCAAAATCGGGCTGAACAAAAATCAGAAAGAGCGAAATGCCCAGGTAGACACCCATCTTGCGAAGAAACTCGTTGATGTTGCCGCCGGGCGAAAAGATGCGGTCGAGCATGATTGCCGAATACGCGATGGCGAACGGCTTTAAAAACTCAGACGGCTGGAACTGAATACCGGCGATGTTGAGCCAACGCGTGGCGCCACGACTGCCGCTACCCATAAAGAACACCAGAACCAGTAGCCCTATCATGCCCATGAGAAAGATCCTGAGCACGTCTTCCCCAAACCAACTGTCCGGCAAGACGCGCACGATGGCAACCATGGCCAGCACGCCAACTCCAGCAAACGCGGCCTGTCGAAACAGGAAAAACGTCGCCGTACCATTCTCGTGCAGCGCCTCGACCGAAGATGCCGAGTACACCATCAGCAAGCCAAAGCAAACCAAGCTAAACAGGCAAGCCATAAATATCAAACGAGGGCGCATGATGCGGGCGGGGACGCCGGCAATATAGCGCTCACCGAACGTCTGCCCGCCGCGTCCGGAACGCGGCGTGCTACGCAGCGAGGAAGCACGGTCCGAGTCGGGCCTCCTCATATCACTTCGGGGGCTCTCCTCTCTCACCGGCAACCCCTATTCCGTTTGCGATTTCGCTGCCGCGGCAAGCTGGGCCACGTAGTCCTTAAACACGCGGCCGCGCTCCTCGTAGCCCGAGAACTCGTCGAACGAAGAGCAAGCGGGCGAAAGCAGGATCACGTCGCCGCGGCTCGAGAGCGAGCGGGCAACGTCAACGGCATCGCGCAGATCATCGGCCTGGGCGATATCCACGTCACCATCGACATCGGCCTCGTCCATAGCGGCGGTAAAGCGCTCGCGCGCATCGCCAAAGCAAACGACCGAGCGCACGTTGTCCATAACGACGCGGGCAAAGTCCGCAAGCGGGGTACCCTTATCGTGGCCGCCGAGCAGCAAGATCACATCGTCGTCGGGAAACGCCGTCAGGGCCTTTTCGACCGCATCGGTGTTCGTTGCCTTGGAATCGTTGACGTAGCGCACGCCATCGATCTCGCCGCAGGGTTCCACGCGGTGTTCGAGTGGCTGGAACGATGCCAAACCGCGGCAAACGCCCTCGGGATCGGCACCGACGGCCAGAGCAGCCGTGGCGGCACATAGGGCATTAATGACATTGTGATGGCCCGAGATCTTGAGCTCGGACGTGGCGACAAGCTGAGTCTCGACGCCCTTCAGGCGCACGACCATCTTGCCATCGCGCACAAAGGCGGCGTCTGCACCCTCGGGCTCGTCAAAAGCGACCTTGCAGATGCGGCGACCCGGTGTGTAGATGTACTCATCGAACTCATGGATGCCGGCATCCTCAACGTCGATAACCACGAGATCGTCGTCGACCATATTCTCGAACAACTTGATCTTGGCAAGCGCATAGTTCTTGTGGCTCTTATGCCAGCCCAGGTGGTCGGGCGTGATGTTGAGCAGTACCGCCACGCGAGGATGAAGCTCGGCGGTCGTAGCAATCTGATAACTCGACAGCTCGGCCACAAACCACTCATTGTGTGCGCGGCCGTCGATCTCGTTCACCGGTGGCTCACCGATATTGCCGACGGCCACGCTAGCTTCACCGGCGGCCTTGAGCAGATAATCGGTCAGCGACGTGGCGGTTGTCTTGCCGTTGGTGCCCGTAATGGCGATCCAATTTTGGGGAGACAGGCGATAGGCAAACTCGGGCTCGCCCATAATCTGAGCGGCATGATCACGCCCAGCCTTAAAGAAGGCCGAGAACTCCGAGATGCCCGGGCATGTCACGCACACGTCATAGGCACCCTCGACCTGCTCGGTGCCGTAGACAAACGACGCGCCCTGCGCCTCGAGCGCACGCGTGGCGCCATTGGGCTCGGAGGTACCGCCGCCATACACGGTCGTGGTGCTCACGCGCTCGGGGTGAGCCAACGCCCAACGGGCGACATCGAGACCGGATTTACCCTGCCCCAAAACAAGCAGGCTAAAGACATCAGCAAGAGGCATGAAAGACCACTATCCCAACTGGAAGAACAGGGCGAGGCCAACGGCGCCAAAGGCCGCGGCGATAATCCAAAAACGGATAACGACCTTGGTCTCGGCCCAGCCCTTCTTTTCGAAATGATGATGGATGGGCGCCATAAGGAAGACGCGCTTGTGCGTAAAGTGGAAATAGACGACCTGGATCATAACCGACAGGGTCTCGACGATAAACAGACCGCCGATGATGAGGGAAACGACTTCGGTGTTGGTCATGATGGAGGTGCAGGCAAAAGCGGCACCCAGGGCAAGCGAGCCGGTATCGCCCATAAAGATGCTCGCCGGGTAGCAGTTGAACCACAAAAAGCCCAGGCAGGCACCGGCGCACGCCGTGCAGAAGATGGACAGGTTCACGTCACCGTGCAAAAACGCCATGGCGGCCATGGCGAGCATGGCAATCATGGAAGTGCCGCCGGCAAGGCCGTCCAGACCATCGGTCAGGTTCACGGCATTGGAAAGACCAGCGATCATCAGCCAACAAAATACAATGTAGAGCCACGGGAACGAAAGGCCGCAGATGGTGGTCGAAAGAACACCGAGGTCAATCGTCAGGCCGCCGGGAAAACGAATCTCGGGGGCGACGCCGCACCAATTGACGGCGAGCACGGTAAAAGTGACGCAGATGATGGTCAGACCGATCATCTTGGCGTGAGGCGTCAGGCCGAGCGAGCGACCATGCGTGACAGAGGTCAGGTCGTCGATGAGACCCAGAACGCCGGTGGCCAGCGTGGCAAGCAGCACGAGCACGAGCTCGGTGGTGAGCTTGCCCATCAGCAGGCAGGTCAGCGAGATCGCGACAAGGATGATGACGCCGCCCATGGTCGGCGTACCCTGTTTAATCAAATGACGCTTGGGGCCGTCGGCTCGGACCTGTTGGCCGATACCCTCGACCTTCAGCAGCTTGATCCACCACGGCATAAGCAGCAACGCAATGGCGGCAGCGATGCCAAGTCCCAAAAAGGCCTGATACGTAGGATACGAGGGATTGCCGAACATGGGCTAGCACACACCTTCCACAAAGCGGTCGAGCTCAACAAAACGGGAACCCTTGACCAGTACAACATCATGATTTTCAAGCGCGCCGCCCATGCGGTCGAGCACCTGCTGATAATCGGAGAACACCTGGATGCGGTCCTCATCCATACCCATCATACGTGCGGCATCGGCCATGAGCTGAGCTAGCTCGCCGCCAACGCACGCGAGCATGTCGAGCTTCTTGGCGGCGGCATAGGCGCCCACGAGCTCATGCATGCGGGGAGCCTCGTCGCCCATCTCGCCCATCTCCCCCAGGATCGCCATGCGCGAACCGTCACATGAAAGCGAGCACAGCAAATCGAGGCCGGCAGCCATAGACTCGGCACTGGCGTTATAGGAGTCGTCGATGATGCGCGCTCCGCTCTTGGCGCGCTTGATCTCCTGGCGGTGGCCGGTGATCGTAAGACCCCTAAAGGCAGCATCGATCTGCTCGGGCGTCACGCCCAGACGATAGGCGACCGCGGCGGCCTTGACGGCATTGGGCACGGACTGCACGCCGGGAATGGCCAGCGTGGTATCGACCGTGTCGCCCTGACCAAAGTCGAGCGTAAAGACCGGATGCCCCTCGTCGTCGACGCGAATGTCGCGCGCGCGGACCTCGTCGTCGTCCGAGACACCGGCCAGCATCACGTCAATACCCGCAGGCTGGGCGAACGTATCGCGAATGAACGGCGTGAAGTCGTCCTCGCCGCCCAAAACCAGCAACGGCGAGAAATCGCCGGCGGCGCACATACCCTGGACAATCTCGGACTTGGCGCGGGCGATGTTCTCGCGGCTGCCCAGGATGCCGATGTGGGAGGTTCCGATCTTGCTCACGATGGCAAGATTGGGGTTGGCAGACTGGGACAGGCGCTCAATCTCATGAAAATGGTTCATGCCCATCTCGAGCACCAGAACCTCGGTATCGGCCGGAGCGGAAAGCACCGTGAGCGGCATGCCGATCAGGTTGTTGAAATTGCCCTTCGTGGCCCAGACGCGATAACGCTTGGCGAGCACGGCGGCGAGCACGTCCTTGGTCGTCGTCTTGCCAATCGAACCGGTAATGCCGACGACCAGGCAGCCAAGCTCCAAGCGATATACATGCGCCAGGCGCAGCAAGAACTCCTCGGGGTCGTCGGTCAGCAAGATGGCGCATCCCTTGTCCTGCGCCAGCGAAACCAGCTCGGCATCGGGTTCGCGCGTCATCACGACGGCACCGGCACCCGACTCAATGGCACGGGAGGCAAAATCATTGCCGTCGACCTTTTCGCCGGGGAAGGCGACAAAGATCGTCCCCTCCTCGACCTGACGCGAGTCGATAACGCACCCGCGGCATACCCGATCGACTTCTTCCGTCACGGTTCGGGCCCCCGTTGAGGCCGCGAGGTTGTTGACGGCGATCTCTATCATTGCAGCTCCCCTGTAAACCTAATAATGCTATCGGCGTATTGTATCCCAGTGCCATGCGCGCGTGGTGCAGGGCATGTGAACACCCTTCAGATCAAACGGCAGACCACGCTCAAGATTGTAACCCCCTACTTCGTGCGCGGGATTCCCAGCACGTCGAGCGCGTTGGCCATAATGGACTGGAATGGCACCGCGGCGGCATCCGAGCCGCTCGGCGTTCCATCGAGTGTGATATAGCACAGCACCTTGGGCGATTGTGCCGGCGCAAAGCCCATAAAGGACGACATGTAGTTCTCCTTGAGGTAACCGCCGTTCTCGTCAGCACGCTCGGCCGTACCGGTCTTGCCCGCCACGTCATAGCCATCGACCGCACCGCCAACGCCTGTGCCTTCGGACACGACCGTCTGCATGCACGATGTCACCTGGGCGGCAGCGTCCTCCGAAATCGCACGCTCGCCTTCGCCCCAGTCCTTCTCATCGCCCTTGCTGGACTTATAGAAGTGCGGAGTCATCATCACACCGCCGTTCGCGATGCCGCCCACGGCACGTGCGACCTCAATCGGCGAGACGGACAGCGCCTGGCCAAAGCTCATCGAGCCCAGCGTGGCGCCGTCGTACTGGTCGCGCTCCTTGACGATGCCCAGGCTCTCACCCGGAAAATCGACACCGGAGCTATGGCCGATACCCCACTTGTCCACATAGGTGGCAAAATCATCGGCACCGATCTTGCGTCCCACCAGGACAAAGCCCACATTGGACGAACGGCGCATCATCTCGCGCACGTCCATGGTCATGGTGTAGTCGCGCTTATCGGCGTCGGTAACGGTGTCGTCGCCAACCTTAATGCTCGCCGGCACCTCAAACGACGTGCTCGAACGCACGGCACCCAAGTCGAAGCCGGCACCGGCCACGAGCGTCTTAAAGACCGAGCCGGGCTCGTAGGCATCGGTAACCAGGCGCAAGTTCATGTCCTCGGTCTTGGCGTTTTCCAGATCGGTCTGGTCATATGTCGGGTACGAGCATGCCGCCAGAATCTCGCCCGTCGTGGGATCGGTGACCAGGGCCGAGCCATTCTTGGCCTTGGTCTTTTCGACCGCCTCGGCCAGGGCGTCCTCGGCGGCACGCTGGATATTGACATCGAGCGTCGTCACGATGTCCACGCCGTCAACCGCCGCCACCTTTTTATAGGCGCCGCCCGCGATATAGCTACCGTCCCTCGCCCGCTCGCGCACCAGCGAACCGTTGGTTCCGGTCAAAAGCTTGTTGTACTGTTTTTCGAGGCCCGTCAGACCGTCGTTGTCCACGTTTACCACGCCAAGCACCTGCGATGCCAGGTTGCCGTAGGGGTACACGCGCTTCATGGCCTGCTCAAAGAGCACGCCTGGCAGGTTCTTCTTCTCCAGCGCCGCGACATCGTCCTCGTCCACCTGGCGTTTGATATACACCCAGGTGCCATCCGACTCAACGAGCTCGCGACAGGTCTTTTTATCGATTCCCGTAGCTTTGACCAGCGCTGACACCGTCTTGTCAACGTCCTCGATAAGCTGAGGATTCACGGCGATGTTGCGACATTCGACCGACGACGTCAGCACGTTGCCGTTACGGTCGTAGATGGTACCGCGCTTGGCATATAGCGTCTGCGCGAGCAAGCGACGTGCATCGGCGCGGTCGCGTAACTTATCGGCTTCCACGATTTGATAGTCGGCAAGGCGAAGGACGCCCAAACCCAAGCCAAACCCGATGAAGCCCATGACGGCTTTGCGACGGGGCAGCGGCGTGCCCGTGAGCCATTCGGTCGACGAGCTCTTGTGCGGTCTGGTGTTATGCATTTGAGGACCACTCGAGCCACGGAGACGCGACGCAGGGTCGTTGCCATAGGACGGCCTCGCGTTGTAAGATGGCCGACCCGTTCCTTGATAACCAGAACGTCCCCGCGATGAGGGACGTCCAGAACCGCGACCCCCGTCGGAGCCGCGGCGATAGTCATTTGTCATACTCAGCTACCGTCTTGTTACTGAGCGGTCGCGGTCGAGCTAGCGCCCGCGGCTGCATCCTGCGAAAAATCAAGTGTAACGCTCTCGCTGGGCTCCACCATGCCATAAGCGCCCGCAAGGTCGCGAATGCGCGTGTCGGCACCATAGACCGAATGCATGACCTCCAGGTCGGAGCTCTCATCGGTCGCCTTCTCGAGCGTGTTGGTAAGCGCGGCGTTGCTGTTGAGCACCTGGGCCGTAATGCCGGCGAGCGCCACACGGGCGACACCGATCGTCATGAAGATGGCCGCAATGATGCAAAACGTTTTAAGAACGCTCATGAAAACCGGGCTTACCGCCTGGTTTGCCTGACGGCCCGCGCCTGTGTAGACATCAAAGCGCGGTGTGCGCTGCTCGCGGGGAGCAACGGGGGCCTGCGGTGCCTCACGATAGGCGGGCATGGCGTTCATATCATAGGCGAGTGCTGCGTTTGAAGTGTTGTAGCCCATGATATGCCGCCTCCCATCCCGAGTACGTTGGTAGTGTGTTTAAGCTTCGTTTGTGGTACGAGCGGGAGGTCCAATATCGCGCAGTCGCGTCTACAGACGCTGCGCCACGCGGATCTTGGCTGATCTCGCCCGAGGGTTGCGCGCAACCTCATCGGGTTGGGCAACCAGGGGTTTGCGGGTGATGACCTTGAGTATCGGCACGTTGCCGCACACGCACACCGGAATCTCCGGCGGACACGTGCACCCCTGGCTCATCTCCTTAAAGTGGTTCTTTACGATACGGTCCTCGAGCGAGTGATACGAGATGACGCAGATGCGTCCGCCCGGGTTGAGCCACCTTGTGGCGGCGTCAAGCCCTCGCTCGAGCACATCGAGTTCGTGATTGACCTCGATGCGAATGGCCTGGAAACTTTTCTTGGCTGGGTGTCCGCCATGCCGACGAGCGGCAGCGGGGATACCAGCCTTGATGATCTCGACAAACTGGCCTGTGGTTTCGATCGGCTCATGCTCGCGGCGGCGCACGATCTCGCGCGCGATCTGCGAGGCGAACTTCTCTTCGCCGTAGACGCGTAGAATCCGGGCGAGGTCGTGTTCGTTATAGGTGTTGATGACCTCAGCTGCGTTTAAGGTGTTGTTACCCGGATCCATCCGCATGTCCAATGGGGCGTCCTCGTTGTACGAAAAGCCCCTGCCAGGGATATCGAGTTGCGGCGACGAAACGCCCAAGTCGAACAGGAAGCCATCGACCCCGGGCACCTCGGCCGAGCAAAGCAGCTCGTCCAAGTCGCCGAAGTTGCCCTTCAGCAGCTGGTGCGGTACGCCGGGAACCTCGCGGTCCAGACGGGCGCCAGCGGCCTCGAGGGCCATGTCGTCCTGATCGACGCCGAGCAAAAGGCCGGTCTCCCCCACCTGCGCGGCCATCTTTACCGAATGGCCGGCACCGCCAAGGGTGCAGTCGCAGACGACGGAGCCGCTCTTTAGCTGCAGCGACTCAAGCACTTCGCCGAGCATGACAGGTTCATGCCGATATTCTTGTGTCAAGATCCCACGCTCCATCCGTTACTCGTGCCTTGCCCTTACGAGAAGAAGAGGTCCAGCAGGGCCTCGTCGTCATCGTCCTCATCGGCCGTAGCGCGGTCCCAAACCTCAAGGTGGTCGTAGTTGCCCACAACCGTGACCTCGCGGTCGAGGTTCGCCTGCTTGCGGAGAGACTCAGAAAGACCGATACGACCTGCGCTGTCCACATCCATCGACGTGGTGCGCTTGTTGATCGCCCTCATAAGCTTCTGGTCGTTGATGTCACGCGGGTTAAAACCCTCGTGGCCCTCACGACCCGCGAAGAGTCCTTCGACCCACTTATCGAAGGCCTCGGCAGAGAACACGTACAGAGCATCGACATCCAGGGCTTTGAACACGCGAACGTGCTCTCCAAGCTCCTCACGAAGGGGTGCAGGCAGGGATAGACGACCTTTTGCATCGAGATTGCGCTCGTATGCACCCGTCATTCCCATGTGCGCCCTCCCCTCGGTTACTCAGATGGCACGTACGCGGGGAACCACCCCGCCTGTCGACGTCATCAATAATATGGGGAACCGCCCCATTTTTCAACACCTTTCCCCACCCCTTCCCCCACCCC
>CAJKQY010000049.1:0-14472 GCA_905202145.1 uncultured Collinsella sp. | reverse complement strand
TCGGCCGCCTCAAGAACTTTGCCATTAGCCCCGAGGACCTCGAGGTCGCTTTTGAAGAGGGTATTGGCTTTGACGGCTCTGCCATCGAGGGCTTTGCCACGCCCGAGGAAGCCGACATGCTGGCGTTCCCCGATGCTTCTACCTTCCAGATTCTGCCGTGGCGCCCGAGCCATAACGGCGTCGCCCGCGTGTTCTGCGACGTGTGCACTCCCGATCGCAAGCCGTTTGCCGGCGACCCGCGCGACGCCCTGCGCCGCATGTTCTATAAGGCCGAGAAGGCCGGTTATCTGCTCAACGTGGGTGCCGAGCTGGAGTATTACTACTTCCCCGACGAGCACACCCCCGAGCCGCTCGACAACGTGGGCTACTTCGATCTTTCGGTGAGCGACGCCGCTCGCGACCTGCGCCGCAACACGGTCCTCACGCTCGAGAAGATGTCCGTGCCCGTGGAGTACACCTTCCACGCCGCCGGCCGCTCGCAGCACGGCATGAGCCTGCGCCACGCCGAGGCCCTGAGTATGTCCGACGCCATCACCACGGCCAAACTCATCATTAAGCAGCAGGCCTACGAGAGCGGTTGCCACGCCTCCTTTATGCCCAAGCCGTTGGCAGGCGAGGATGGCAGCGCTATGTTCCTGTGCCAGTCGCTATTCGACCACGACGGCAACAACGTCTTTTGGGGCGAGGACGACGAGAAGTACCACCTCTCCGATATCGCCAAGCACTACATGGCCGGCATCTTGGCGCACGCGCGCGAGATCAGCGCCATCACTAACCCCACGGTCAACTCGTACAAGCGCATCACCACGGGCGGCGACTCCGTGCCGCAGTACGCCACGTGGGGCCTGCGCAACCGCGCAAGTATGGTCCGCATTCCGGTCTACAAGCCCGGCAAGCAGCCGTCCACGCGCATCGAGCTTCGCAGCCCCGACCCCATGGCCAACCCGTATCTGGTCAACGCCGTCACGCTGGCGGCTGGTCTCGACGGCATCGAGCGCAAGCTGGAGCTCCCGCCCGAGGCCACGGCCGAGACGCTCAAGCTCACCGACCGTCAGATGCTCGAGGCCGGCTACACGCCGCTGCCGCGCTCGCTCAAAGAGGCGCTCGACGTATTTGAGGACTCGCAGTTTATGAAGGATGCCCTCGGCGAGCACATCCACAGCTTCTTCCTCAAAAAGAAGCGCGACGAGTGGCATAAGTTTGAGTCCACGATCACCGAGTGGGAGATCAAGCACTACCTGGCGAACTCCTAATCGCGCTGGCTTGTTCCAGTACGATTGAGCTCATTTCTTTGGAGGCCGATATGTCCGAAAAGAGTGCCCTGTTCATGGCGCGCACGACGCGCTTCCACGAGTTTGCCCGCAGCTTGACGACCACCCTGGGTGTCGAGGTGAGCCTGGCCACTCCCGATTCGCCGACTGCGGCGCACGACTTTGACCTGCTGATTCTCGATTCCGATGGCATCCGCAGCGACCGCATCGATCAGATTGCCAAGTGGCTTGACGATCGCGGCGGCGTCCCCATGCTGGTGATCGTCGACGACGAGGCGCTCGGCACCCTTCGCCTGCCGAATCACGCGCATGCCGACTTTGTATGCCCCACGGCGACGCCCAACGAGCTCAAGGCTCGCGCGCAGCGTCTGATGGGCGAGGAGGAGACCGTCACCGCCGACGATGTGCTCAACATCGATAACCTCGAGATTAACCTGGCTACCTACCAGGTGACGCTCGATAACGAGCCCATCGACCTGACGCTGATGGAGTATTCGCTGCTGAGCTTTTTGGCGACGCACCCCAACCGTGCCTACAGCCGCGAGGTGCTGCTGCACCGCGTGTGGGGCTTTGAGTACTGCGGCGGTACGCGTACCGTCGACGTGCACATCCGACGCATCCGCTCCAAGGTGGGCCCGCAGATCGCGGCACACATCACCACCGTCCGCGGCGTGGGCTATCTGTTTAAGGACTAGATTTCCACCACAAAGGGGACAGGCACCTTCGTGGTGGTTTTGCCGCATGCGTGGATCCCTTTCGAGCTTGCAGCAGAACTTAAGCCTTCCTAAAAGATTGCGTTCTCATACACGTGCACCCGCATATTGGGGTACAACTCAACGTGAACATTGATGGCCCGCCACGTGTTTGGCGGGCCTTTGGTTATTTGACGAAAGGATCGCAGCCATGAGCGAGAACGATTCCCAGCGTCCTCAGGATGCGGGCAACGCTGGCGAGACCCAGCAGCAGCCGCGTGTGCAGGTGGAGTCGACGCCTGCCGGCAGTAACATTCCCTACGTGCAGGCTTACGATACACAGACCGGCCAGCCGCTGGGCGGTCAGCAGGTTGTAAACAAGCACACGGTGGTCAAGACCAAGACCAAAAAGCTGCCGATCTTTATTACGGCACTCGCCGGCTGTGCCTGCGGCGCCCTGCTGGTCATCGCGCTCATTATGAGTGGCACGCTCGATATCGGCGGCGGCAGGAACGCCGTGACGGCAGGTGCTTCGGGTTCATCGACGCAAAAGATCACCATCGATTCCGAGGACACCACGCTGGCCGAGGCCGTTTCAGCCAAGGCGTTGCCCTCCGTGGTTTCCATTACCGCCACTTCGAGCGGCAGCCAGAATGGCTCGCTTTCGCAGTCTGCCGACGAGTCGGACGGCTCGGGCAGCGTCGGTTCGGGCGTTGTGCTCGATACCGAGGGCCATATCCTCACCAACAACCATGTGGTCGATGGCTATGACCAGTACGTGGTTACCATGGACGACGGGACCACGTACGAGGCCGAGTTCGTGGGCAACGATGCCTCGAGCGACCTGGCCGTCATCAAGCTCAAGGATGCTGACGCCTCCAAGCTCACGCCGATCGAGATTGGTGATTCCTCCAAGCTCAACGTGGGCGAGTGGGTCATGGCGATCGGCTCGCCGTTCGGCAACGAGCAGTCTGTCTCCACGGGCATCGTGTCGGCGCTCTATCGCTCCACGGCCATGAGCTCTACCAGCGGCAACACCATCTACGCCAATATGATCCAGACCGATGCCGCCATCAACCCGGGTAACTCCGGTGGCGCGCTCGTCAACGACAACGGCGAGCTCGTGGGTATTAACTCGCTTATCGAGAGCTACTCGGGCTCCAGCTCGGGCGTGGGCTTTGCTATTCCCGTTAACTACGCCAAGGATATTGCCGACCAGATCATCGACGGTAAGACGCCGGTGCACCCGTACCTGGGCGCCACGCTTTCGAGCGTCAATGCGCTTAACGCCCGCACCAACAAGCTGAGTACCGATAGCGGCGCGTATGTGGCGAGCGTTGTCGAGGACGGTCCTGCAGCCAAGGCCGGCATCCAGGAGGGTGATGTCATTACCAAGCTGGGCGACGATGAGATTACGAGTGCCGATGGCCTGATCATCGCGCTGCGCAGCCACGAGGTGGGCGAGAAGGTCGAGATTACGCTCGTGCGCGGCAAGGAAGAGAAAAAGGTCACCGTCGAGCTGGGCTCCGACGAGGAGCTGCAGAACCAGCAGCAGGACGATAGCGCGACCGACACCGGCAACGGCGGGATCACCGACGAGCAGTTGCGCCAGTACCTGGAGGAGCTGTTGGGCCAGCAGGGTCAGGGTCAAGGCTACGGTCAGGGTTTCTAACGGGCCGTATTGCACATATCGAAGCCAGAGGGGTTGTCCCATCAACGCGGGACAGCCCCTCTTTTCTCATTGATCCGTTGGGGACGGAGGAAAACGGATCATTTAGAAATGGCAAAGGCATGGTTTGATCGCGCGATCAACCCCGGTCCGTTGGCCGCCGATTCGGTGCGGTTTGAGACCGCTATTCGGCCCCATCGTGACCGGTGGTACTCTAGTATCCGTTTGAAATCGAGCGAAGGAGTGCCGCTATGGAGCAATCGAGCCTGTTTGGTGACGGCGTGGACATCGATACCGAAACGCCCGCGAGCGCGGATGCCGCCGCACCGACCGACGCTCGTGCCCAGGCGGCAGCGCGCGCGGCCGAGCTGCGCCACGAGCTCGATTACCACGCCTATCGCTACTACATGCTCGATGCGCCCGAGATCACGGACGCCGCCTTTGACAAAATGCTCGTTGAGCTGCAGGAAATCGAGGCCACCTACCCCGACCTGGTGACGCCCGACAGCTATACCCAGCGCGTGGGCGGCTACGTGAGCGAGCAGTTTACGCCGGTCACGCACATGGCACGCATGTATTCCATGGACGATGCCATGGACCTGGACGAACTCGACGCATGGCTCCAGCGCACCGAGGATGCGCTCGGTGCCGGCAGCGTTACCTATACCTGCGAGCTTAAGATCGACGGTCTGGGCGTGGCGCTTACCTATCAAAACGGCACCTTCGTGCGCGCTGCCACGCGCGGTGACGGCACAACGGGTGAGGATGTGTCGCTCAACGTGCGCACCATCAAGGACGTGCCCATGCACCTGTCCGAGCCGGCGCTCGCCCACATGGGCGCCGACCGCGAGCGCACCATCGAGGTGCGCGGCGAGGTCTATATGCCCAAGGGCAGCTTTGTTCGTCTGAACGACGAGGCCGATGCCGAGGGCCGCGACCCCTTCGCCAACCCGCGCAACGCCGCCGCTGGCAGCCTGCGCCAAAAGGATCCCAAGGTCACGGCGCGCCGCGACCTGGCCACCTTTATCTATGCCATCGCCGATACCGATCCGCTGCACGTTCACAGCCAGCGCGAATTTCTCGACTGGCTGCGCAGTGCCGGCTTTAGTGTCAACCCCAACGTGGCCCGTTGTGCCACGCCCGCCGAGGTCCACGAGTTCTGTGCCCAGGCGCTCGAGCACCGCGGCGACCTGGACTACGACATCGACGGAGTAGTCGTAAAGGTGGACAGCTTTCAGCAGCAGCTCGACCTGGGCTTTACCGCCCGCGCACCACGCTGGGCCATTGCCTTTAAGTTTCCGCCCGAGGAAAAGCAGACCGTCCTGCGCGAAATTCGCATCCAGGTGGGCCGCACCGGTGTGCTCACGCCGGTCGCCGAGTTCGACCCGGTGACGGTTGCCGGCTCCACCATCGCGCGCGCCACGCTGCACAACATCGACGAGATCCGCCGAAAAAACGTGCGCGAGGGCGACACCATCATCGTGCACAAGGCGGGCGACGTGATCCCCGAGGTCGTGGGCCCGGTGCTCGACAAGCGCCCGGCCGATTCTGTCGACTGGCACATGCCCGAGGTCTGCCCCGTGTGCGGCAGCCCCGTGGTCCACGAGGATGGCGAGGTTGCCTACCGCTGCGTGTCCATCGACTGCCCCGCGCAGCTCAAGGAGCGCCTGCTCCACTGGGTGAGCCGCGGCTGCATGGACGTCGACGGCCTAGGCGACGAGATCGTCGACAAGATGATCGCCGCCGGCCTGATCCACGACGTCGCGGACTTCTACCAGCTCACGGTTGACGACATCGCCGGCCTGGACACGGGGCGCACCTATGCCAGCTCCAACAGCAAAAAGGGCGTCAAGAAGGGCGATCCCATTCCGGTAGGCCTCAAGACGGCCGAGAAAATCATCGCCGAGCTCAACAAGTCCAAGAGCCAGCCGCTCGGTCGCGTGCTGTTTGCCCTGGGTATCCGCCATGTGGGCAAGAGCGTGGGCGAGGTCATCGCCGAGCGATTCCTGTCGATCGACAAGCTCATCTTGGCGAGCGAAGAGGACATCGCCGAGTGCGAGGGCATCGGTCCCAAGATTGCGGCGAGCGTCAAGCAGTTCCTGGCCGTGCCCGAAAATCTTGCCGTGCTGGAGCGTCTGCGCCAGGCGGGCCTGTCGCTCGAGGTCGACTTGGGCGCCGCTCATGCGCAAGCCGCAGCCGACGCTGGCGTGGCGGGCGAGCTCGCCGACGCGCAGCCGCTCGCGGGTCTGACCTTCGTGCTCACCGGCACGCTCGTCAACCGCACGCGCGACGAGGCGGGCGCGGCGCTCAAGGTGCTCGGCGCCAAGGTTTCGGGCAGTGTGTCAAAGAAGACGAGCTATCTGGTTGCCGGTCCCAAAGCGGGTTCCAAGCTTACCAAGGCCGAGCAGCTGGGCGTACCCGTACTGGATGAGGACGCACTCGAACAGATCCTGGCTACTGGTCAGGTGCCCCGGGCTTAGCGCATCGATAAGCAAATTGAAGAACCGCCCGGAAGCACGATGCTTTCCGGGCGGTTCTTACTTTGCTGGGGAAACCGGCACCGTGATCTACGTCACGTAGGTCGCTGGGTCGTCACTGATGATGTCGTCGATGAGGGCGATTTCGCGTCGCCCCGCTACGCCATCAGTTTGTCAAAAGCTCCGCGGCGGTTGAGTACGGTAAATGCGACAACACAGATGACTGCCGACAAAATCGATCCGCACGGCGAGGCGATGCCCATGGGAAACAACGTATCGGAATAGGCGTTCGACAGCAGCCAGGCGCCGGGCACGCGAATGAGCGCCACCGCCAGCACGTTGTGCGCAAAGCCGATGTAGCTCTTGCCATACGCAGCGAAAAAGCCGCTAAAGCAAATGTGGATGCCGGCAAAGATTGCGTCGAAAATATAACTGTGCATATAGCCGGTGCCGGCCGCGACCACCGCGGGGTCCTTGGCAAAAAAGCCGATAAACGCCGGCGCCACCAGCCACATCAGCACCGTAATCAGGCAGCCATACACTACCGAGATGGTCATGGCATCTTTGAGCACCTGACGTGCACGATCGCCCTTGCCCGCGCCGGCGTTTTGCGCCGTGAGCGCGCTGACGGTGGCACCCATGGAACTCGGCACAATGAACAAAAAGCTGATCATCTTCTCGACCAGGCCCACGGCAGCGGCATCGACCAGGCCGCGATGGTTGGCGATGACGGTGATAAACATAAACGCCACCTGGATGCAGCCGTCCTGCACGGCCACGGGCACGCCGATCTTAAGGATACTGCCGAGCACCTCGGGCTGGGGGCGCAGGTCGCTGCGCTTAACGTGGATGTTCGTGCGACGGCTCTTAAGCCACACGAGCGCGAGGGCAACGCTGGCCGTCTGGGCGGTTACCGTGCCGAGCGCCGCACCCACGGGGCCGAGCCCCATGTGGCCGATAAACAGAAAATCGAGCGCGATGTTAATGATGCATGCCACGCCGATCACGTACATGGGCGAGCGCGAATCGCCCAGGCCGCGAAAGATGGCCGAGAGGATGTTGTACGCGGCGATAAACGGAATGCCGACAAAGCAGATACGCAGGTAGGCGGCGGTGCCTTCGACCGCCTCGGGCGGCGTGCCAATGAGCGCCACAACTTGCGGGCATAGTGCAAACAAGATGACGGCCAGTACCACCGAGACGCCCATAAACAGCGTGATGGTATTGCCGATGGCGGTCTCGGCGCGATCGAAGCGACGCGAGCCCACGGCGTGGCCGACGATGACCGTCGTTCCCATGGCCAGGCCCACGAGCGTCACGGTAATGATGTAGAGCGTCTGCGCGCCATTGCCCACGGCGGTGATGCCGGCGGCGCCGCTAAACTGTCCCATCATGTACAGGTCGGCCATGCCGTAGAGCATCTGCAAAAAGTACGAGAGCATATAAGGCAGGGCAAAGACCGCGATGGTCTTAAGGACATTGCCGCGTGTGAGGTCGTGTTCCATGGGCGGGGCACTTTCTGGTTTGGTTCGTTTAGCTACCAGTGTAGTGAAAACCCTATAACGATTGTAGAGTCAAGGTTTGTGTTGGGTGCCGGGCGAAAAAAGTCACGCTCCAAGCACGATGCCTTGACCTCTCCGTGCCCCTCACCTCGCCTCAAACCATCACAACATTCAACGTTTTTTGCCAAAAACGGGAAAAGCATCGAATGTTGTGATGGTTTTTCTGCCACTCGACCGGGTGGAATCGCTTTCTTGCGCACGAAGGTGTGCGGACCCGTGAGCAGGGGAATAAGGTTGGTTATCCGACTCCATTGGAGGGCTCATGGACCTGCCGATCGTCCTGTCCCATAAGACTGCCTGGCTGTACCACAACGTGGCGCGCCCGTCCGAGTCGCTCTCGCGAGCAAGCAGTCTATACGATGAGGACTCGCTTGCTAACGAGGCGGAACCGACCGCGAGCCTGCCCAAATTGGGACTCGATGCCAAGGGGCTGAGGGCTTCAACGGCGGTTGGGATCGTTGCCGACCATCTGGTTTCTCTTGGTATTCCACGAGAAGAGCTCGATCATATCGATACGCTCGTCAACTTCGATTTTGAGCGCTCGACGCCGGCTGGATTTAGGTGCCACGTGTTTGGAGCGCCGGTACCTCCAGGCCATCTTATCGAGGTGGCAGAGGGCCTTCTAGTGGTTGATGAGGCCATGTGCTTTGTCCAAGCGGGTTCGTGGATGAGTGAGCCCGAGCAGCTGGAATATGGCTACGAAATCTGCGCCCGATACCATTTGAATCATCTGTCGACAGACGATTATATCGAGATGGGGCAGAGGTATACCGTTGCCGACTTGATTGCTTATTGCAATGAGAACCGATCTCGTCAGGGGGCTATACGCGCGGCCGCCGTGCTCAGGCGCGTGCACGATGGCGCGCGGTCGCCCATGGAGACGGCCACCGCAATCATGGTCGTAGCAAAACGTTCCCAGGGCGGGCTGGGATACGCCAAGATCGAGCTCAACCATCGGGTCGATGTTCCCAGCGAGTTCAAATATCTCGCAAAGGCCGGGTATTTCGAGATCGACGTATATGCGCCTGCGAGCGGTACGGGGATTGAATACAACGGCTCGGACCATCTTGATAAACAGCGCAGCGCGTCGGACGCGGAGCGTATGACCGTGCTGAGCGCGCTGGGCTTTAAGATGATCGTCCTCACCGGGACTCAGTTTGCCCACCAGCTGCAATTGCACCGGGCGATGAACGCCATCGCGCTCGCTATGGGCCTTAAGTGCGACCGAAGCGAAGCGTTCCAAAAGCGGCAGAACGACCTGCGAGAATTCGTGATTCGGCACTGGGACGGCAACCTTTAGGGGCGCTTTGGTCCTTCTGCGGGGTGCCGTGGGCAGGCAAACCATCACAACATTCGACGTTTTTTGCCAAAATCGGGAAAAGCATCGAATGTTGTGATGGTCTGTGTTGAGGATGGGCTTGGAAAGTCCGTTTTGCTCGAAGCGACCTGTCCTGTCGTACGGGTGTCGGCATGATTCTCTCGTGGGGTATTATGTTTTCCGAAGAATAAAACGCCGCGCGAGGGGAGGGCTGCGTGGACGGGCACGTGCAACATGACGGCTTTGGTCGCGATATCAACTACCTGCGCATTGCCGTTACCGACAAGTGCAATTTCCGCTGCATTTACTGCATGCCGGCCGATGGCGTGGCGCCCCGCGCACACGACGAGCTACTCAGCGCCGAGGAAATTGCCCGCTTTGTGCGCTTGGTGGCGGGGGAGGGCATTCGCCGCGTGCGCCTGACGGGCGGCGAGCCGCTGGTCAGCCGCCGCATCATCCCGCTCATTCGCGACATCCGCGCGATTCCGCAGATCGAGGACATCTCGCTCACCACCAATGGCGCCCTGCTGCCCAAGTTGGCGCCGCAGCTCAAAGACGCCGGTCTTAATCGCGTCAACATTTCGCTCGACACACTCGACCCTACGCTCTTTGGAAAGATCACGCGCCTGGGCCGGCTCGAGCAGACCATGGCTGGCATCGACGCGGCGCTGGCTTGGGGCTTTGAGCCCGTTAAGGTCAACTGCGTTGTGGTGCGCCGACTCAACCAGGATGTGGCGGCCCTCGCGCGGCTCACGCTCGATCGTCCCATCCACCTGCGCTTTATCGAATACATGCCCATCGGTGACGAGCGCACGAGCTCGCATTGCGCTGTGGACCCGCATGCGCCCGCGCTCAATCCCGAGCTGTGGGACGCGAGCGATACCGTGCCGAGTGATGAGCTGCGGGCACGCATCAATGCCGGGGCCGCCGCGGCTGGACTGGGCGAGCTCGAGCCGCTCGACATCAACGACGCTCCTGCCGGCGCGGGTCCTGCGCGCTATTGGCACTTTCCGGGCGCGGCAGGAACGGTCGGCTTTATTAGCGCCATGTCCAACCATTTTTGTGCGAATTGCAACCGTCTGCGCCTGACGGCCGATGGCAGCGTGCGTCCGTGCCTGTTCAGTGATGCCGAGTATTCGGTGCGCGACGCCCTGCGCCGTGGTGATGATATGCAGGTACTTTCGATTTGGCGCGATGCCGTGGCCCACAAACCGCAGGAACACGCGATAATTGAGGGCACGCAACGATTTATGTCCCAAATCGGAGGATGATCATATGGCCAAGAGCAGGTACGCCGATGCCACCAAGGCCGCTCGCAGGGCCGCGATGTCTGCCCATAATGCCATGGCTGCGGCGAATGCTGACAGCGCCGACGCGTCCGCGCAGCCGACTGCCAGTGCTGCTACCGAGCCCGCCCGCGACGCCCGTCGCGACGAGCTGACGCATGTGGATGCCAAGGGTGAGGTGCGCATGGTCGACGTGTCCGACAAGGCCGAGACCCATCGCATCGCCATCGCCGAGGGCACCATCCTCATGCACCCTGAGACGCAGGCTATGGTGCTGCAGGACCGCGCCAAGAAGGGCGACGTGCTTGCCTGCGCGCGCGTGGCGGGTATTATGGCCATCAAGCGCACGAGTGACATCATCCCCATGTGCCATCCGTTGCTCATTACCAAGAGCAAGTGCGATATTGCGCCCATTGCCCCGGCGGGGACGCCTGTCGAGAACGTGCCCGAGGGCTGGGCGCCGGCGCGCGCGGACGGGCAGGTTGGCTTTCACGTACTGGTTACGGCCGGCGTGACGGGCAAGACGGGTATCGAGATGGAGGCCCTGACCGGCGCGAGTGCCGCGTGTCTAACCATCTACGACATGTGCAAGGCGGTTGATCGCGGCATGGAGATCGTCGACGTGCGCCTGCTGCACAAGGAGGGCGGCCGCTCGGGCGTATGGGACCGCGCAGAGCGTCAGGCCGCTGCTGTTGAGGCCGTGGGAGCCGCAGGCGACGCACCCGCGAGCGCACCCGTCGCCGTTGCGCCTGCAGCTCCGGCCCCGGCCGTCCCCGCGATCGCGTTTATCGGCTACCAAAACTCGGGCAAGACTACGCTCGTCGAGAAGGTCATTGCCGAGCTCACTCGCCGCGGCCTGCGCGTGGGGTCGCTCAAGCATCATGGGCATCACGGCTTCGATATCGATGTGCCCGCTAAAGATACGTGGCGCCATCACCAGGCCGGATCCAAGCATGTGGGCCTCATCTGCGCCACGCGCTGGGCGGAGTACGCCGACACGCGCGAGGAGGACGAGATGCCCGCGCGCGAGCTGCTGTCGCGTTACAACGATGTCGACGTGGTGATCATCGAGGGTTACAAGACCGAGGGCTTCGACAACATCGTCGTCGCGCGATCGGGTGTCGACCGTCTGCGCGGCAAGAGCTCGCTCGACCTGGTCGACGGCCACACGCTGGCCCTTGCCTGCAACGAGGCCCTGGCGCGTCAGGCCTTCGATGCCGGCTTTGCGACCCGAGCCATCAACATCAACGACGCTCGAGCCATCTGCGATCTGATCCAAGATCATCTGGCCTAAAACCTGCCAAAAAGGGACAGGATTCTTTTGGCAGGTTTTATCTGGGCAAACGTTATTTCCACCACAAAGGGGCCAGGCACCTTTGTGGTGGTTTTTGCTTTGGTAGATGTGTAGGGCATGCCTTACAATCTACCAAGTAGTTCATGACGGGCGAAAAACGGAGAGAAGGGGCTCTTGATGCGTCCTTAATGTTTCATGCGGATAGATTGATTCGACAGACGGTGGCGAATGCCCGCCGTCCGCATTCGTATGAAACAAGGAGTCTCCATGCTCGTCTCTCTTTTCTCAAAGCCTCAGTCATCGCTGTCCGTGCAGGCCAAGCGCCTGGTGGCGATGCGCTTTCTCATCTACACCGGTTTTCAGACCAGCTACTTTATCGGCGTCATCGGAACGCTCACCTATGCAGACGATGCCTCGGTCGTGGCGACATCGCTGGCTGTCCTCTTTATGAACGTATTCGTGATCTTGGGATCCTTTGCGGGTGGCGCGGCGCTCGACGCCTGGGGTCCGCGCCGTCATTTCTTGCTGAGCATCGTGGGCACGCTGGCAACCGGCGCGGCGATCCTCGTTTTTGGCAGCGCGACCGGCATCGTCCTGCTCGGCGCGGTGCTCCTGGGCTTTGTGATGGGGTTTGCCCAGCCCATCGCCACATCCTATCCAGCCTACCTCACCGACGATCCTGTCGAGCTCAAAGACATCAACTCTGCCATCGCCATGTTCTCTAACGTGAGTATCATCGTCGGCCCCACGCTGGGCGGCTTTGTCGCGGCGGCTGCGTCGTCGCGCGCGGTGTTCGTGCTCATGATGATTTTTACCGTACTGGCGTTCATTGCCGGCTGGGGCTTTAGACCGCAAGCAGTTCGCGTCGCCGCGCGTGAAAGTACTCCCGCGGACAGCAGTACAACGGCAATCACTGCCAGCCAAAGCTCCAACCCCAGCACGTTCGCCCGCGTCACCTTCGCGACAAGCATCAAGACGGTCTTTACCAACAGCGTCCTCGCCCTGCTGTTCAGCATCATTTTCCTTTCGAACTTTGGCTACGGTGCCTTCGATCCGCTGGAGTCGTTCTTCTACCGCGATGTCCTGCGCGTCGGTGTTGAGTGGATGGGCTGGCTCTCGTCGGCAAGCGGTGTAGGCGCGGTGCTGGGCGCCGTCCTCGCGCTCCGCTTGCCACCGCACCTGGTCAACCTTAAAACGCTGCTCGTGGCGCTTATGTCCGTGGGCCTGGGAAGTTTGCTCTATGTGGGAACGCCGTACGTGGGCGTGGCCCTTGTCGGCCAGATTGCCCTGGGCGTGGCTTGGGGCGTCGTCAACCCGCTCCACAACACCATCGTGCAAACGACGGCACCGCTCGAGCAACTCGGTCGCGTGAACTCGGTCATGGGCTTTGGCAATATGTTCGCTGGCGTGGCCCCGTTGGCGATTGCCCCGTGGCTGGCGGCGACGTTTGGCGTGCAGCAGACGCTCGTAGGGGCGGGCATGGTCGTGACGGCGGTTCCCGCGGCGCTGCTGCTGTTTGGACGCCGGCACTTGGATCGTGCCGCAAAGCAGTAAAAACCATCACAACATTCGATGAAAATCGCGATTTTGCCGAATGACGTCGAATGTTGTGATGGTTTGCGCCCCGGGCCATGCCATCCTGCGGGTCCGGCCACCACAAAGGGGACAGGCGCCTTTGTGGTGGGTTTTGCTTTGATAGGCCGCGCCTGCGCCTTGGTATACCATGTACACCACTTTCGACCTCATCCAGCACCGTCGCACAACTCAGAAAGGCCCCCATGGACACCACCTTCAGCCACATCAAAGCCGTGTTCTGCGATATCGACGGCACGTTGCTCACGAGCCAGCACACGGTGTCCCCGCACACCGTGGCGGCGATCCGCGCCCTGCGCGAGCGCGGCGTGCTCTTTGGCCTGTGCACCGGGCGCGACGCCCAGGCGACCGAGGCCATGTTTGGGCTCTGGGGTATCGAAGGCCTGGTAGACGTGCTGGTGGGCTGCGGCGGCGCCGAAGTCATCGACCGTGCGCATGACATCAACGAGCTGAGCTACCCGCTGCCAGGCGAGACCATCGCGCACATCTGCGAGCGCATGGCAGACCTGCCGGCAACGCCCGTTTGCCCTCGGGACGGCGTGCTCTATGTGCCCGAGAGCAATGCATGCGTCGAGCACCTGTCGCGTGTCGATGGCGTGCCCTACAAGGTGGTCGACTTTGCCGAGTTTTTGCGCGAGCCGCAGACCAAGGTGATGTTTACCATGGCACCCGAGGCGATGCCGCAGGTCATCGAGCGGGCGTCGACGCTCGCCGACGACACTGTTAAGGCTGCGGCTCTGCAGACCACGCAACGGCTCTACGAGTTCATGGATCCGCGCGTGTCCAAGACGCGCGGCCTTGTGCGCGTGGCGGAGCTCAACGGCATGGAGCTCCAGAACATCTGCGTGTTTGGCGATGCCGATAACGACACCTGCATGGTGGCTGACGCCGGCGTGGGCGTGGCCATGGCAAATGGCAGCGACGCCACCCGTGCCGCCGCCGACTTTGTAACCGCGAGTAACGACAAAGACGGCATCGCGGTCTTTGTCGAGGAGCATCTGCTGTAGCGCCGGGGGAGAACCATCACAAAGGGGACAGGCGCCTTTGCGGTGGCCTCAGGCGATTTGGGCGAATTGATGCCTAAAATCTGCGCGTAAATTCAAATATGGTTGTCTGAACATTACCCTTCCAACCACCGAGGGGTTAAAGATATTCTCATCAGTTTGGTAAGGTATTCCTCCCGGTTAATGACCTACCGCTCACGGTCGATTTTCGACCGTTCACAGGATGTCTGCTCTTGAGCAAAATGTTGTGCTGTTAGCGCCGGAATAATTTAGCCAAATATAGTCGGCCGAGATTGACCAATCCCG
>CAJKQY010000048.1:0-15199 GCA_905202145.1 uncultured Collinsella sp. | reverse complement strand
GGCCGCGGGCCCGCACAGGGCCAGGGCGGCCGCGAGCGCGAGCGCGGCCGCGGCCCCGGAAACTCGTTTCATGGAGCGTCTCATGGAAAATCCCCCTAATCTAGCAACGGTTTAGAGTCTACTAGATTGGGGGAACGCGAGCCAAGCCATGGTGCGCCGAACGGTTAGCCACAAGATCACCTTCGGCGCCAATGGCCTCATCCGTATAACCTTTGAGTTCCAGATGACCAGCATCGATCCACACTCAGCCAACGCCCGAAACACCTGGCTCGTAGCACGCAACGTTGCCTATAAACATGCTCTCCGGGTCCGCGGTAAAAGAAGGCCCGCCCAGCAAAACGCACGACCAGGCCATAGCAACAGGCAATTCGACGCAAATCGTTTGAGCAGGCGGCGCGGGGAAGGAGCGTATAAGGCGGTTTTCTGCTGGCCGTCAGCCGCGGCATCCTCATGGAAACCTAATTGTCGCCGGAATTAAAGTCCCCGGCGCGGACTCACCTTATCTCCCCGGTGCGGGCTCGATATCCTCTCGGATATCTAATCGTCTTGGACTTTTACCTGCCCAAGCACAGTACAGCTTTTACGTGCCGCCACACGGAGCATAGCTCGGGACTATTTTCTAAAACATAGACCTTCAAAGCAACTTAGACACAAGCACGGACAAGAATAATACAGGCCTTGAATTCAGCCCTCACAATCAATCGCATTCGATACCGACCAACAACGCCCGTTTTGTGCGTGCGACACAATCGTCCTCACGAACACCACGCCAGCATCCCGAAGGGACCAACGTGTTAACAATTCACTATGGTGATATGGAAAACGTTATCTACAATACGTCGGTTTACTTCGATAACGTCTATTCGCCCCAGTGGTTTCAAGATGCCTTTGCCCAAAGGATCATTAAATCCATCGAAAAAGGTATTGTGGTTGGACCATGCGCAATTGATACCAAGATGCTAGGCATCATCCCTCCTGAAAGGCTATCGGGAGGCGCTAAAACACTGCTGCTCATGTACTTTATGCCTCAGAACGTATACAACGCCACAAACTGCAGCGATAATTGCGCTTACTAGATCATGAGAATCACCGCACAGCAAGATCTGACAATCAACCTCTACCATCTGATTGACTTTAGAAACGGCAAGTTCACGGCAACCGTTGCAAACACGGGCGATGTCGTTCACACGATGTTCAACCTTGTCCCTATAGCCGCAAAATGCCTAAGGTGAAACTCCTGACACACCATTCGAAATCTAACAGTTTAGATAACAGATAATTACCGAGGGCCCTGCGGCCCCCAAATGCTATGCCCTTCCCAGCCAAATAGAAAATTTGCCCGAGCTTTGTTTGGCGACAATCCTTCCATGTGGGCGTTCAGGCGGATGGGACAGATCCATATGGGAAGAGCGAACCCCTTCAGGGCGCTCGCGGCGGGCCTCACCGCCGACGAGCTCCTGCCGCTCAGAGAAGCCGTCGACGAGAGGCGCTGCAGCGATGAGGTCGGCGCCGGCACGCTCGCCGAGGCCGTGCGGCCTATCGGCAGGACCCGAAGTGCCCGGGTTGCGGCGCCCGCAGCGCTTGAAGGGACGGCTCAGGAAGCTGCTGCCGAAGGGCCGGGAGCTCAGGTTCGACCGGCTCGCGCCGGCCGACCTCACGCTCGCGATGTCGCACGTGGATAGGCGCGCGGGGGCCATTCGGCTGAGCCTGGGAAGCGGAGCCGAGGGGCTGGCGAAGCATGGCCCCGGACCCGTCGAAACACATCCCCACCGTTCCTTCAACTGGGGAAACGACGGCCCGGGGCCGCCTCGCACGGTCCAGGGCCGTTCGGCTAGGTGCGGAAACACGCTATCCGTTCAAAGTGCTCGCTGGGGCTGAAAATCAACCTACAAAAACAAAGGCATTTGCGTATTCCGACCGAGAGAAAACGCGTCCACGTGTCATCTCTTAGTCCGCGTAGGCACTTCTCTGTAGGCTTTTCTCTGTATGACGTTTATGAACGCTTCAGGCACCGCATGGTCCCGCGCTTAGTCTTTCCCTCAAATAAGCGCTCCGAGTATAGCAAGAGATTTGCCAGCCTTCTTCATGCTACTGGCAACACAGCTGTAGCGGATGTGATTTGCCCCCGGTTAACACCCTATTTCAACCTGCGATAGATCATCCTGCCCCGAGACGCCTTGAGGCTGTTGACTATGCAGAGGGTTTCGAGAAAACCGTCAATATATGGAACATATTATTTGTTATCCGCTAATAGCCGCTAATAGCTGTACGAGATGCTATATGCGTCCATACCAAATGGTAGACAAGTATTCGTTATAATTAAATTAATAACATTGGCAATTATAGGAGTTCGTTATGCTGGAGTACATTGAAGATGCACGCAGAGCGCTAAATGCTAAAGCTTATTATTCAGCTCTATGTTTTTCTCTCACGCTGCCAGACGTCTGCGCTCAAGTCGAGTATCCAAACGAAAAAACAGTAGGAGATCGGTATAGCCGTTGGATCAACCAATTTGTTGACACTTCAGCTTTTATTCATGACCAAAGTATGCTAAACGGAAATGATTTCGGAAAGTTCATCTATAAAATACGTTGCTCAATTGTTCACAGCGGAAATTTGGATCTAGATTTGAAATCTGGGCACGAAGTCAACTTCCAGCTAATCAATCCAGACTTTGGAGACGGAAGGGCTTTAGCGATTAATATAGACGCTGACAATCCAATTATCGAATTACCCATTTGTGACCTAATCACTGAGCTACTTGATAGCGTTGAAGACTACTATTCCTCGCAAAATGATAAGACGCAATTTAAAAAACACTTTGTTAACCTAATAGATCCATTAATTATTGTAAAAGACTAGCCCAAAGGGCTAACGACTCGTCACCGTTACAGGCTCGTTAGCCCCCCTATTTCTCAATGTCTTTCATATCAACAGACAGCCAACTCCCGAAGGACATTTCAGCAATCTAAAGCGCAAAGTATTCGCTTTCTGAACTGAGGTTTGAGTTAAGCCATGGATCATTGCCAACAAAGTACTCGGGCCAGCGTTGCATAAAGAGAGCCAGCTCGCACTTCCAGCGGCGCAGCTTTTCTTCGTTGGCCTCTTCCCTGCCGTACGAGGTGAACACGTAGTGGTACAGCTCGGCATAGGGCGTAAAGATGGTGCGGTAGCCCGCCTCCCACACGCGCAGGCAAAAGTCTGTGTCCTTAAAACCGACGGCGAATTTCTCGTTATAGCCTCCGACTTGCTCAAATACGTCGCGTCGGACCATCTGACAGGCGCCCGTTACGACGCTAAAGTTGCCCGGGCGCACGGCGCGGGCAAGATAGCCATCACTCTTAGTGAACTGCCTCCCATTTCTTGGACATGAGAAATGGGAGGCTTTTATGCGTGTCGACTTGAGGGTGAGGTGACGCATAGCTTCTTTCGTAAATTGACAACCATAGATCGATAAAATCTATTCTGTTTTATCCACAATCTGAGCAGTTAAAGAACTAACGGACAATTCGACGTTCTCGTCATATATCTCATACCCAAGCACGTCATCGTCTGTTTCTATCGATTCTTTCCCGTGTTTCGGAATATAGGATATTTGAATATCAGCCTGCTGCGCAAAAGGGCACCCAACGATGTTCTCATATCTGAATAAAAGCAGTACGACTCCCTTTTTTCTTAAGCTTGCTAACGAAGCTGTAAATGTATAAACCCCGTCCCGAGGAACGCATAGACGATGCTGATCCATAGACGAAGCCTTGCCAAAAGCCGAATCATCCCTCAGGCGAAGTCGACAGGCCGGCCCATCCCCAACATTGCGAATTTCGATAGAGAGACGCACGGCCTCATCTACCGTGCTTGTCCAAATACCCTTATCTCCATCGATGTCGACAGGTTTATCGTCAACCAACACCTTATCGATTATAAAAAACGGACGCTTAGTATTTTCCCGTTTAAACTCATCTTGTTGCCTCTGCAGATTACGATCAAGCTTATTCAATCTCTCGGTCTGGTAGACCGAATACAGCGCAAGAGAAATGGAACCGGCGCCAACAGCAGCAGAGCCGATATATCCAAGCAAATCCCCTGAATCAAAACGCGCTTCAAAGACAGCGCAGGGCGCCTTATACATAAATAGAACATTCACCAACAACGGAGCACAAAATAGAAATGTCACTACAGTAATTAAGATAAATAGAAGCCTATGAGTTGTCATTTTCATTAGCAAAAATACTCCCGTACGAGAGGCTTCTTAAGAGTCTCAAGCATTTCAACCTGTCGTTTCATGTCAAATCGCATCTTTATATTCCTATCGTAAGTTATATCGAGATTTATCGGTTTTATAAACTTGTATAAGCTTATCGCGGAATATCGTTTGTTTCGGCCCGCTAAATCCAACATATCGAGACAGGCAATTACCGCAGGATAGAAGGTTGTTACACCTGTTAAAGTCATCGGTTCGTTCTAACAGACATGTTAATTGACCCGTTACCCACTGCTTAAGGGAAATCGACCCCAACATGGTAAAGTAGACGCAACAGGCAACCATGGAGGAACAATGCTCAGCATTCACTACGGCGACAGAGACGATGTGATTTATGATACATCGACATTCTTTGATTACAGCTATTCTCCCTCTTGGCTGCAAGATCCCCTGTCACAGCGCATTATCAAATCTATTGATAATGGCACTGTTCTTGGCGCAAACGCAATTGACACCAAGGTGCTTGGCGTTATTCCGCCAGAAAAACTATCAACGGGCACCAAAACACTTCTACTGATGCTCTTTATGCCTCAAAACCTCTACAACGCCTCAACCTGCGGAGATAATTGCGCCTATTGGATCTTGCGCATCGCCTCCAAACATGACATCACCATCAACCTCTACCATATGATGGATTTTGGCAAAGCGCGTTTTACAGCCCGTGTCATCAATTCCGGACAGATTGTTCATACCATGGATGAGCTTGTCCTTATCTCGGCAAAATGTCTGAGGGAGGCTCGAGCATGAGAGGGGAATACCAGCTGACCGTAAGGACCAATAAAGTTCAGGTCAAACTCACTATTCGCCGAAACCTCACCATCATCCAAGGCAAAAGCGCAACAGGCAAAACCACCCTGTTGGACAGCCTCCGTGCATACGAAAACCTAGGAGCCCAAAGCGGGATAATCGTTAATTGCGCAGCCCCCTGCCGTGTCATCGGCGGCAAAGATTGGGAAGCGCAACTCGGCCGCATCGATAACAGCATCGTGTTTGTGGACGATACGCAAAAATTCGTAAGGAGCCATGCATTCCAGCATGCAGCTCGACACAGTTCCAACTACTACGTCATCGTTGCGAGGGACGAATTGCCCCAGCTCCCCTATAGCGTGGATGAGATCTATGGCCTCAAAAACACCAACAGGGCCACAACAAAATATCCTGTCTACACACGCACGTACACTTCTACCTACCGCATTTACGGAGACGAGCTCTACGATGGAGATCGGCCAGAAGAAGTCATCGTCGAAGACAGCAATGCCGGCTATGAGTTCTTTAAAGTCCTGTGCGCCAAAAGTAAAATTCGCTGCGTAAGTGCCGGCGGCAAATCAAACATATACGAAACCGCTCTGAGCTCCCCAGCCCAAAAGTTGCTCGTAATTGCAGATGGGGCCGCTTTTGGGCCCGAGATGCCCTATGTCTATTCGCTCAGGAGATTTAAGGAGATTGAGCTCTTTTTGCCGGAATCGTTTGAATGGCTCGTGCTGAGATCGGGACTCTTCAACGATGTCGAAACGCAAGACATGCTCCTTCATCCTGCCGATTTCATCGACTGCGAGAAGTTCTTCAGTTGGGAACAGTTCTTTACTAAACAGCTTAGGGAGCTGACCAGGGACAGCTACCTAGCCTATAGAAAAGAAGCTCTCAATCCCGCCTACCTACAGCAACATGAGCTCAACACGATTGCTGAATCGCTACCCAAACTCGGAATCACTTCGCGCTAGATCGAGAAATACTCGCTCTCAGCGGATAAGTTCGGCCCCAACCACGGATCGCCCGTCAAGAAGAACTCCGGCCAGCGCTGAATGAACAGCGCCTGTTCACGTTTCCAGCGGCGCAGCTTTTCCTCGTTGGCCTCTTCCCTGCCGCGCGAGGTGAACTCGTAGTGGTACAGCTCGGCATAGGGCGTAAAGATGGTGCGGTAGCCCGCCTCCCACACGCGCAGGCAAAAGTCTGCGTCGTTAAAGCCAACAGCGAATTCCTCGGTATAGCCTCCGACTTGCTCAAAAACGTCGCGTCGGACCATCTGGCAGGCGCCCGTTACGGCGCTAAAGTTGCTCGGGCGAACGGCGCGCTTATAGTAGCCCTCGCGCTTTGCCGAGAAATCCTGGTTGGCATGGGCAAGTGCGCCACGCACGCCAACCAAAATGCCAGCGTGCTGCACCAGATGGTCGGCAAAATAGAGCTTGGCACCCACCACACCCGCATCGGGACGTTGCAGATAACCCATCATCTCTTCGATAAAATCGGAGCTTATGACCTCGGTATCGTTGTTGAGCAGCAGAAGGTAGTCGCCCTTGGCGTGCTTCACAGCAAAATTGATGATCTGAGAGTAATTGAACTCGCCCGGCCAGTACACAACGCGCGCGATGCCCTTGCCTTCTGATGCTGAAGCCACGCGTTCCGGCAGGGTTTCGTAATACGCAAACGTATCCGGGGCTTCGCTGTTGTTCTCCACCAAGACGATCTCATAGTTGGCATACGTGGCCTTCTGGGCAATCGACATCACACAGGCATCGAGCGTCTCAACGTGGTCCTTGGTGGGAATCACAATGCTCACCAGCGGCGCAGACTCCGGCAGCTCATAGCGCATGCGATAGACAAATGGGGTCTCAGTCTCCTCGACCGTTCCGCAAATGTCCAGCGAAGCAAAACGCCTAGCAAAGTGGACGGACCGCTGCGACGTCATCCAGGGCTCACGCCTAGACTTCGACGACGGCGCCTTCTTTTGGCAGTACCAGCTCATCCTTTCACTTGGTATCCCCAACCCTATCGCCAAGTGGGACTTGGGCCCCGAGGGCTACCGCGCCATGAACCAGCTATGCTTTGAGGGCGGTCTGTTTTCGCGCCGCGTAGTCGACAAAATCGGCCTGCCCGATGCGCGCTTTTTCATCTACGGCGACGATGCCTGCTACGGATATGTCGCCAGCCAGCACTTCCCCGCCGCTGTGGTTGCCGACGTGGTGCTCAAGCGCGCCCGCGCCGTCTCTAACTGGGATATCGCCGGCAAGCGCCAACTCAACTCCACGAGCGACACCAACCGCTACTACATCATGCGCAATCGCGGCTTCCTCGCTCGATATATGCAGATTTATGGTGACTAACACCCCATGCTGTTCCGTCTGGGCAATGTCGCAACCTTCTGCAAGGAATTCATTCGCCTGGCTGCGGTCGACAAGTGCTTTAAAACCGGCATTCCGGCGCTGCGCCGCGGCATGAAGGACGCCCGCAAGATCATCAAGGATCCCGACTGGAAGCCCATGCCGCCCCTGGAGGACGCGGAGTAACAGAGGCCGAAAACATCCCGCTGCTTAAAGCCGCTGGCACACTACGGACACGTGCTGCCCGTCAAAGCCAAAGCCCCAGCGCATGCGACCCACGCCGGGTCGCGGCACGCGAATCTCGTCGATACCGTCGCGTTCGATGTCGAGCAGCGCCTGAACCGCCAACAGCTCCAGACCCAGGGCATCCACGTCGGGGTCATACATCATGTTCATAGTGACAAGCGGACGTTCGTCGAGCATGCCGAGGGTATCGGCCACATCGAGCATCCTTCCCGTAGGGAACACCTGGATATCCCAGCGATCCGCCCCGTGCTTTCGATTGGATGACGGATTGGCATACCCCGGCATACCAAAGCAGAGTCCTTGCAACAGCAGGTGGCATGGCAACGGCGAATCCATCTCGACCGCGCCGACTCCCGCGTCACTTAGAATTCGACGCAGCGCCTGCCTCACCGTGTCTTCGTTACCGCGACATAGCCCGTCACGAAACGCATCGACGTCCCGCACATCCTCGGCGGCGCACTCAAACCATTCAATAATCACGAGACGCACCGCCTGACGAAGCTCGCCATTGGGCAGTCGCAGAGCACGGGAGCGAGCGCCGTTTCCCGGTTCCTCAACCATATCCGTCGTTAGGAAGCCGGACAGGCATAACGCGGTCCAAACATCATCGACGCAAGCGTCATTCGACACGACGGCGCCCAGACAAAGCGGGGTTTCAACGCATCCATGCGGTTCAAGTAAATCGAACAGAGTCGAAAGCCTCTCGAGATTCCAGTCTCCAGCCACCCTACTCAGGCAGTCGGCAAACCCATACAAATCGGCCCGCACCGGCGGCGTGCAACCGCGGTTCAAGAAATCGATCACGCGCGCCGGACTCGAGCAATAAAACCTGCCAAATCGGTATCCCTCGAACCATTCACGCGCGTCATCCAGGAATTCCGCGCGTCCAGCACGATTCAACAGAGCGTGAACCTCGTCATCCGAAAAGCCGAACCACCGGTCACACCACCCCGAAAGCGGAGTCGACACGCAGTACGAACACCCGCGCAAAGAAAGCGCCGTCTCGGCAGGACCGGGATACTCCCCCATAAGACACGCCAGCCGCAACGAATCCCCCGCAGCGGCAATGGCATCAAACAGTACACGATCGAGCAACCCTGCCGGACAGGAGCCACAAGCATCCCTCATAGCAAAACGCCTCAACCGCGCCGCGTCGTACCCATCAACGAGCAGCACAACCTGTTCGTCGCAAGCCATCTCCAGCAGCTCAATGAGAACGCCTAGCACCGAGTCAACCTCGGCCTCGCTCGCCACACCACGCGCAACGCGTTCGATGTGGCGCACCTTGTCTCGGGACAAATCCGGAGCCTCCAAGAGCGCCAACAAGCGAGCGCACTCATCCGAAAGAGCGTTACGCACGACGCCGACAACGTTGGCGCCACACCTCACGGCGCCGGAAAAGTCCAGCGATATCACAGGGTAGCAGGCAAACTCATCTCGATATCGCCCGCCGCCCGCATCCCAAATCTGGGAACCTGCAAACAGGCCCCGATCGACCTGCCCGACCGTGGGTCGTTCCAGAAAAGCCTTAAGCATCGACAGGTTCATGCTCTTGCCAAAGCCTTCGGGCCGGCAACACGCCACAACGGAAGCATCAGCATCCAAGACATCGGCAATAAACATCGTCTTGTCGACTAGCACGCATCGATCCATGGCCTCGGCAAAGTCATGTTCGCCGACCGGTAGCGCCCCGTTACCCGAACGGTTGATCAACTCTACACCATAGTAGGCAGTATCGCCGTAAATCGCCTGTTCAGACACCGTAACTTCTCCCTAAAACGCAGCACGATGCCCATTGTATCGAGCAACTCAAGCGCAATGATGCCGTCATGCAGACATTTCGGGCAACGGTAGCAACAAGAACCCCGATGGGGCATAACAAATCGTTGCACAACAAAACGGGGCCCGATGCATTCGCACCAGACCCCGTCCTAGTTCTTAGATTATCGGGCGACCAGGAACTTACTCCTCGGATCCATCCTCGCCAGCGGACTTCTTCTGCTGATCAAGCTTGTGCTTGCCACTCACAATGGACGTGGCGCCAAGCGTCGCCAAGCTCGCGCTGGCAAGACTCGCCATCACGATGATGTCGCCCGTCTTAGGCATATTGCCACCCGAGGCCTTGGTCGTCGTAGTCGTCGTGGTGGTCGTAGCGCCACCCTTGTCACCGGCCTTCTGAGCATCGGCGTCGGACTGTTTTGCACCCGCATTGGCGGAAGCATCAGCGGCGCTGTCGACATTAGAGCCGGAGCCCTGCTCAGACGCTCCCTCATCAGAAGAAGAGCCGCCGTTAACGCCCGCCATCAAAGACGAGCCCAACATGGAGCCAAGCTGCTCGCCGGCAAAAGGCCTGTTTTCCGTCGAGGAATCGCCGGCATTGGGGCCCTCGCTCGAATCGCCCTCGGATGCACCGGAGCCAGAACCGTTAGAAGAGCCAGCACCGGTAGAGGAATCGCCGGCACCGTTAGAAGTGTCCGCATCAGTAGAGCCAGATGTCGTGCCATCCGTAGCGCCGTCGGAGCCAGAAGTCGACGAATCGCCAGAAGCGCCACCGGCCGCAGTGCCACCAGACGTAGCCCCACCGCTACCGGTATCATCGCTGCCCGTATCAGTCGAGGGCGCATCGGTATCGCCACTATCGCCCGCATCGCCATCGGTACCAGGTGTCGGTGCGGCGGGAGCAGCGGGCGCCATGCTCGGACCAGGCGCCGGCGCGGGCTCAGGATCGGGCTCCACAGGCGTTGCCGCAGCAGCCTCGTCCTCGGCAATGTAAACCAGGCAGTCCTTGAGCTCGTTCTTATAGCGATTCTTCCAACCCTCATGGTACTGAGGCTGACTCGAATACTTCCGCGCCACGTTATCAACCACGCTGTTGGAAAGCGCCGTCACAAACTCGCGGTCCGTCATGCTGTTAGAAAGATTCGCCCAACGGAAAAAGTCTTGGCAGCCACCCGTGCCGCACATATTGGTGATGCTCCACACCATGCCCTTGACGCAATCGGCACGACCGGAAATATCAATGCCCAGAGCGTTCTTAAGCCACGACTCGGTCACCGCATAGTAGGAGTTGTACGCATAGGCATCCTGCAGCGCCGAGAACTCAGCCGGATCGGTGTTGTAAGCACCCAGGAAGGCATCCTGCGCGATGTGACCCAGCTCGGTGAGCTGGCCGTTCGCGTACATGGGGTTGCTTCCGTTGGAAATCTCGCTGCCGCGATCGATCGCGGCCTTAAGCATGCCGTACTTAGCAGAATCGTAGTTGTAGACCTGCTTCATAAACGGAATGAGCGACCATCGACGGTCGAACTGGTAATAACCCAGCGCGTTATAACCGTCGCCATACGAAAAGCCCTGGTTATAGTTGCCATGGCTCTCGTACTTGGTAAAGTACTTCATCTCGTCGGTCACATTGACAAACGAAACGCCCTGAACCGACCTCAGCACGCCCGAGAAAGACTGATGGGTGTACAGGCCCTTATCGATATCGGTGGCATCCGAGGCAACGCCCGGCGTGGGCTCCTCGGCTATAGCGGTTGCGGGTGCGGCAACGGCACCAAACGAAAGCGCCAGCGTCAGGCCCGCAACAATAGCGGAATGCTTGGGTTGCATACATCCTCCCTGCATTGGTGCGGTTAAAGTGCAGTTTGCAAAGATGGATACAGTATTACAGCTCCCCGTTTGTTGCACAACAACCCATCGGTAAACGGCAACAACCCTCCGCGAAATCTTAAGGAATTAAACAAACTGGTCGTCGGGCGCCATCAGAAGCTCGCCGTATCGCTCCATCAGCCCGTCCCTCAACTGACAGAAAGCGGGGATATAGACGTTCAAGATGCGCTGAATCAAATCTTGAGCGAGCTTGTTGTCGTAGATATGGACGTTCGTATTGCGGTCTCTGAGCATGTCTAGCCAGGCCGCCTCATCAATACAGTCGTAGAATCGGTACGACTCCTTCAAGATGGCACGAGGAGACCCCGACGCGGCAAGCGTGGCGCCCTCATACTCGAGCAGACGCTTAAGGAGCTTCCAGCTCAGTTCAAATTGAAGATTGAACTTATTAATCAATCCACTCTGAACAAAATCATTGTTGAGATCCTGATTGGGCGCATCCTCAAGATTCGCCAAGGCGCTAACAAAGTTCTCATATTTTTTCATACAGAATCACACCATCCCTGGCAATCTCATCGAGCAATTGCTGCGATAAGGGCTCATCGAGATTGACGACATCTACATCTAAAAGAGTATCAAGACGCTCCTCGATCAAATATGACAACCGGCCGAAATCCCGGCAACCTGCTACGGCGATGTCAATATCGCTCTTAGGCAAGTTGTCACCTCGAGCGCGGGAGCCAAACAGCACAACCTTCTCGGCGTCACATTCCCGAGCAAAAACTTCAATTTGCTTATACACCTTGTCGAGAGATGCCATTTGCAGCCCTACAGCTTAATGTCGAAGTTGATTTCGGGGACGGCGGCCAGGTCGGCCAACGTCACGCCGTCGACATAGTTCTCGATGACCTCGTCAAGGCCACGCCAGAACTTGACGGTGGAACACAAGTCACTGCGGGCGCAGCTGTTGTCGATGCCATCGCACGCCACCGGAGCCGTGCTGCCCTCAACGGCACGCAAGATGTCGCCGGCACGCACCTCGGCCGGGTCCTTGGCCATCATGTAGCCGCCGCCCTTGCCACGCACGCTCTTAAGCAGGCCAGCCTTCATAAGCGGACGAACCAGCTGCTCCAGATACTTTTGCGAGATATGCTCGCGGTCGGCGACCTCGCGCAGAGCAATCTTGCCCTCGGCGTCACCAAGCGCTGCGATATAAATCATCAAACGGAGGGCATAGCGGCCCTTGGAAGAAATGAGCATACCTACCCTTCCATAACGCTGGGGACAAGCACTGCCGATGAATTTGTCCCACAATCTAAAAAGTCGAGTGGATTAGTCGGGTTTTCCCTTGACTAACGCCGAACCCATAGTAACTTTATTCCGAGAAGATTCCTAGGGTTTCGTACACCCGTGAGTACACCATATACAGAGAGGAAGAGCATGAGCGCAAATCCGCTGCTTTCCATCGAGGGCCTCACCGCCTCCGTGGACGAGAAGACCATCCTCCACAACGTCAACCTCAACGTCGCCGCCGGCGAGACCCATGTACTGATGGGACCCAACGGCGCCGGCAAGTCCACCCTCGGCCACCTGGTCATGGGCGACCCCGTCTATACCGTCAATGACGGCCGCATCGTCTTTGACGGCCAGGACATCACCGAGCTCACCACCGACAAGCGTTCCCGCGCCGGCCTGTTCCTGAGCTTCCAGGCACCGGTCGAGATCCCCGGCGTGCCGCTGTCAAGCTTTTTGCGCGCCAGCATCGCCGGCCGCCCCGGCCTGGAGATGAAGGGCAAGGAGTTCCGCCGTCGCGTCAAGGAGCTCGCAGCCGAGCTCAACATGGATACCGCCTACCTCAACCGCGAGCTGGGCGTGGGCTTCTCGGGCGGCGAGAAGAAGAAGGTCGAGATGCTCCAGCTTCTGCTGCTGCAGCCCAAGCTCGCCATCCTTGACGAGACTGACTCCGGCCTGGACGTCGACGCCCTGTCCACCGTCAGCCACGGCATGGACGCCTACCGCAAGAGCTGCGACGGCTCCATGCTCATCATCACGCACAACACGCGCATCCTGGAGCACCTGGATGTCGACCGCGTCCACGTTATGGTCAAGGGCCATATCGTGCGCGAGGACGATGCCTCGCTCATCCCCTGGATCGACAAGAACGGCTTTGAGACCTTCGAGCGCGAGGCCGCCGAGCAGCGCGCCCAGGCCGAGGCCGCCGATGCCGAGCAGCAGGCGTAAAGGGGCGACGCAATGACCAAGAACCGCACCGAGGTCGCGGACATCGACCGCAGCCTCTACGACTTCACCTATGGCGAGGAGGGATTCGAGCGCCTCGACGCCGGCATCACGCCCGATATCGTGCGCGAGATCAGCGCCAAGAAGGACGAGCCGCAGTGGATGCTCGACCTGCGCCTCAAGTCCCTCGAGATCTTTAATCGCTTCCCGGATCCGACGTGGGGTCCCTCCATCGAGGGCCTGGACATGGACAACATCGTCACCTACGTCAAGCCCAACACTGACCAAAAGCACGACTGGGAGTCGGTGCCCGACGACATCAAGAACACTTTTGAGCGCCTGGGCATCCCCGAGGCCGAGCGCAGTTATCTGGCGGGCGTCGGCGCACAGTACGACTCCGAGCTGGTCTACCACAACATGCAGGACACCGCGTCCAAGATGGGCATCGTCTACTCCGGCATCGAGGAGGCCCTGCACGACCCGCAGTGGGAGCCGCTCATCCACGAGAAGTTTATGACGCTCATCCCGCCCACCGACCACAAGTTTGCGGCCCTGCATGGTGCCGTGTGGTCCGGCGGCTCGTTTGTCTACGTGCCCAAGGGCACCAAGCTCGATTTTCCGCTGCAGAGTTACTTCCGCCTTAACGCCAAGGGCGCCGGCCAGTTTGAGCACACGCTCATCATTGTCGAGGACGATGCCGACCTGCACTTTATCGAGGGCTGCTCCGCACCCAAGTACAACGTGGCCAACCTCCACGCCGGCGCTGTGGAGCTCTTTGTGGGCAAGCGTGCGCACCTACGCTACTCGACCATCGAGAACTGGTCCAAGAACATGTACAACCTCAACACCAAGCGTGCGCGCGTGGACGAGGACGGCGACATCGAGTGGATCAGCGGCTCCTTCGGCAGCCACGTGGGTTATCTCTACCCTATGAGCGTGCTCAACGGCCGTCGCGCCCGCTCGAGCTTTACCGGTATCACCTTTGCCGGTGCCGGCCAGAACCTCGACACCGGCTGCAAAGTCGTGCTCAACGCGCCCGAGACCTCGGCAACCGTCGAGACCAAGGGCATCTCCAAGAGCGGAGGCATCCAGACCTTCCGCAGCTCCATCGTGGCCACGCCCAAGGCGGAGGGCTCCAAGGCAACCGTGAGCTGCCAGTCGCTCATGCTCGACGACCAGAGCCGCTCCGACACCATCCCCGCTATGGACATCCGAGCCAAGAATGTAGACATCGGCCACGAGGCCACTATCGGCCGCATCGGCGACGACAAGGTGTTCTACCTGATGAGCCGCGGTATCTCGGAGGAAGAGGCCCGCACCATGATCGTCAACGGATTTGCCAACCCGGTCTCCAAGGAGCTGCCGCTGGAGTACGCCGTCGAGATGAACAACCTGATCAAGCTCGAGATGGAAGGAGCGATCGGATAATGAAACAGGAAATCAACACCGCTGCCACCACGCTCGAGCAGGTCAACGCGATGCCGGCCGCCACTTGGGGTTGGCTCAAGATGAACCAGACCAAGCTCGAGCTTTCGGACGAGCTTGCTGCCGCCCCCGCCGAGGCCGTTGAGGTCGAGGACCTGGACGAGCAGTTTGCCGGCTCGGACGACGCCTTCGATGCCGCCATGGAAGCCATGGCCGAGCGCTTCCCCGAGCGCCGCGCCGCCGCCCCCGGCGATGCCGCCGACCGCGCCCGCATCACGCCCGAGACCGAGCTCGACGTGCCCGCCACCTCCGTCTACCAGGC
>CAJKQY010000047.1:0-15486 GCA_905202145.1 uncultured Collinsella sp. | reverse complement strand
GGGCATCCAGGTCGAGCAGGCGCTTGAGTCGGTTGTTACGGTTGATCACGCGACGGTACAGGTCGTTGAGGTCGGACGCGGCGAAGCGGCCACCGTCGAGCTGGACCATCGGGCGCAGATCGGGCGGAATGACCGGAATGACGTCCAGAATCATGTTCGCGGGGCTGTTGCCGCCCTTCAGGAAGGCGTCAACGACCTCGAGGCGCTTGACGGCCTTCTCGCGCTTCTGCTTCTGGGAATCCTCGTCGGCAATGATGGCCTTGAGCTTCTCGGCCTCGGAGGGGAGGTCGATGGCAGCGAGCAGGTCGCGGACGGCCTCGGCACCCATGCCACCCTTGAAGTACATCGAGTAGTAGCGGGTCATCTCGCGGAACAGCGGCTCATCGGAAATGAGGTCGCGCTCGCTGAGCTTCATGAAGGCGTTGAAGGCGTCCGTGCGGAGCTGCTTCTCGTCCTTGCACTCTTCCTCGATGTCGACGATACCAGAGGCGATCTCCTCGGGGGTCAGCGGCTCCTCGTCGGAGAACTCGTCAAAGTTCTCGGGGTTGCCCTGTTCCTTGAGGGACTCGATCTGGCGGGCGCACTCGGCATCGATCTCTTCCAGATCGGCGGCGAGCTCCTCGCGCAGGTCGTCAGCGTCGGCCTCGCGAGCCTCGTAGTCGACCTCGGTGATGATGTAGCTGGCAAAGTACAAAACCTTCTCGAGGTCCTTGGACTTGATGTCGAGCATACGGCTCATCGGGAAGCTCGTGGGGCTCTTGAAGTACCAGATGTGGGACACGGGAGCGGCGAGCTCGATGTGACCCATGCGATCGCGACGCACCTTAGCCGAGGTGACCTCGACGCCGCAGCGCTCGCAGACGATGCCCTTAAAGCGGATGCCCTTGTACTTGCCGCAGGAGCACTCCCAGTCCTTGGCGGGACCGAAGATCTTCTCGCAGAACAGGCCGTCCTTCTCGGGCTTGAGGGTACGGTAATTGATGGTCTCCGGCTTCTTGACCTCACCGTGCGACCAGGAACGGATCTGGTCGGCGGAGGCAAGGGAGATTTTTACCGAGTCAAAATCAGTAGCTTCGAAATCTGCCACAGTCAACTACTCCTTATCAGTGGTCGTGGCGGCGACAGCCTCGGGTGCCTCGGCGGTCTCGGCATCCTGGGCCTCGACGTCGGCGTCAACGCCGGCGAGCGCAGCCAGGTCATCGAGAGCAGAGGTCTCCTCGGCGGTCACAGGGGCGGAGGCGTCCTCGTCGGCATCGTGCATGGGCTCGATGTCCAGCGCGAGGGAACGAATCTCCTTGACGAGAACCTTGAAGGACTCGGGGATACCCGGAACCGGAACGTTCTCGCCCTTGACGATGGACTCGTAGGTCTTGACGCGGCCCACGGTATCGTCGGACTTGACGGTCAGGATCTCCTGCAGGACGTTGGAAGCACCGTATGCGTACAGTGCCCAAACTTCCATCTCGCCGAAGCGCTGGCCGCCGAACTGAGCCTTGCCGCCCAGCGGCTGCTGGGTAACCAGGCTGTAAGGGCCGGTCGAACGGGCGTGGATCTTGTCGTCGACCATGTGGCCGAGCTTGAGGATGTAGGACGTGCCCACGGTAATGGGCTCGCGGAACTCCTCGCCGGTGCGGCCGTCGAACAGGCGGGTCTTGCCGCGCTCGTCAAGCTGGGTGACAAACTCGGGGCGCATGTGATCGCCAAAGGCAGCGGTGGCCTTGTTGAGCATGTTCTTGTTGGCGCGACGGATAACCTCGGCGATCTCGTCCTCCTTGGCGCCGTCAAAGACGGGCGTCGCGGTGAAGAACGGACCGGGGACATACTTGTCGGAATCGGCATTCTCGGTATCCCAACCGCAGGCAGCAGCCCAGCCAAGGTGGCACTCGAGCAGCTGGCCGACGTTCATACGCGAAGGAACGCCCAGCGGGTTGAGGATAACGTCGATCGGGGTACCGTCAGCCATGTAGGGCATGTCCTCGACCGGCAGAACGTTACAGATAACACCCTTGTTGCCGTGGCGGCCGGCGATCTTATCGCCCTGCTGGATCTTACGACGCTGGGCGACGTAGACGCGCACCTGCTCGTTGACGCCGGGGGCCAGGTCGTCGCCGTTCTCGCGGCTAAAGCGGACGACGTCGATGACGCGACCGTAAGCGCCGTGAGGCATCTTAAGGGAAGTGTCGCGAACGTCGTGGGCCTTGGCACCGAAGATGGCGCGCAGCAGGCGCTCCTCGGCGGTCAGAGCGCTCTCGCCCTTAGGCGTGACCTTGCCGACCAGGATGTCGCCAGGGCCGACCTCGGCGCCGATGCGGATGATGCCGTCCTCGTCGAGGTTGGCAAGCATATCCTCGGAGAGGTTCGGGATCTCGCGAGTGATCTCCTCGGGGCCGAGCTTGGTGTCGCGGGCGTCGATCTCGTGACGGGTGATATTGATGGTCGTCAGCAGGTCCTCGGCCACCAGGCGCTCGGACACGACGATACCGTCCTCGTAGTTGAAGCCTTCCCACGGCATGTATGCCACGGTGAGGTTCTGGCCCAGTGCGAGCTCGCCATGATCGGTCGAAGGACCGTCGGCCAGAGGCTCGCCCTGCTCAACGGTGTCACCGACGCGCACGAGCGGACGGTGGTTGATGCAGGTGGACTGGTTGGAGCGCTGGTACTTGGCCAGGTGATACTCGTCCATGCCACCGGCATGCTTGACGATAATCTTGGAGGCGTCGGCAAAGATGACCTCGCCGGCGTTCTTGGCCAGGGTGACCTCGCCGGAGTCCAGGGCGGCGCGACGCTCCATGCCGGTACCGACATAGGGAGCGGCAGGGTGAACCAGCGGCACGGCCTGACGCTGCATGTTGGCGCCCATCAGCGTACGCTTAGCGTCATCGTGCTCGAGGAACGGGATCAGCGTGGCTGCGACGGAGAGCATCTGGCGCGGCGAGACGTCCATGTAGTCGACGTCCTCGACGGGCACGTCGGCGGGAGCGCCGAAGGAGCCATCGAAGTCGCGGGTACGGGCGATCACGGTATGCGGACGGACGATCTTGCCTTCGGCATCGGTCGTGATGAACTCGTTGGTCTTGGGATCGAGCGGCGTGTTGGCCGGCGCGATGACGTGCTTCTCTTCCTCGTCAGCGGTCATCCAGTCGATCTGGTCGGTGGCAACGCCGTTCTCGACGCGGCGGAACGGAGCCTCGATGAAGCCGTACTCGTTGACGCGGGCGTAGAGGGCGAGCGAGCCGATCAGGCCGATGTTGGGGCCTTCGGGGGTCTCGATCGGGCACATGCGGCTGTAGTGCGAATTGTGAACGTCGCGGACGGCCGTCGGCACGTTGGTACGGCGGCTGGAACCCGACTTGTGGCCGGCAAGACCGCCAGGGCCGAGTGCGGACAGACGGCGCTTGTGGGTCAGACCGGTCAGGGGGTTCGCCTGGTCCATGAACTGCGAGAGCTGCGAGGAACCGAAGAACTCCTTGATGGAGGCCACGATCGGACGGATGTTGATGAGCGACTGCGGGGTGATCTCGTCGATGTCCTGGGAGCTCATGCGCTCACGGACGACGCGCTCCATACGGCTCATGCCGATACGGAACTGGTTGGCGACGAGCTCGCCGACGGTGCGGATACGGCGGTTGCCAAAGTGATCGATGTCATCGACCTTGAAGCCCTGCTCGCCGGCAGCGAGGGACAGCAGGTAGCGCAGCGTAGCGACGATATCCTCGTCGGTGAGCACCGTGACCTCTTCCTCGGTGGTGAGGTTGAGCTTCTTGTTGACCTTGTAGCGACCGACGCGGGCCAGATCGTAGCGCTGCGGGTTAAAGAGCAGGCCCTCGAGCAAGCTGCGGGAAGCGTCCACGGTGGGAGGCTCGCCCGGGCGCAGGCGACGGTAGATCTCGATAAGAGCATCCTCGCGGGTGAGGGCGGTATCGCGCTCCAGGGTGCGCTTGATCACATCGGAGTTGCCGAGCAGCTCGATGATGTCGTCGTTGGTGACGGCGATGCCAAGGGCGCGCAGGAACATCGTGGCGCTCTGCTTGCGCTTACGGTCGATGGAGACCATGAGCTGGTCGCGCTTGTCGACCTCAAACTCGAGCCAGGCACCACGGGACGGGATGATCTGGGCCTTGTAGATCTGCTTGCCCGAATCCATCTCGGAGCTGTAGTACACGCCCGGGGAGCGGACGAGCTGGGAGACGACGATACGCTCGGTACCGTTGATGATGAAGGTGCCCTGATCGGTCATCATGGGGAAGTCACCCATGAAGACGAGCTGCTCCTTGATCTCGCCGGTCTCCTTGTTGGTGAGACGGACGTCGGTCAGAAGCGGAGCCTGATAGGTCATATCCTTCTCGCGGCACTCCTCGACGGTGTGCGCGGGGTCGCCGAACTGATGCTCGCCGAAGGTAACCTCGAGAACATGGTTCTGGCTCTGGATGGGGCTGGATTCCTTGAACGCCTCACGAAGACCCTCGTCCTTAAAACGTTCAAAGGATTCCCTTTGAACAGAGATAAGGTTGGGGAGCTCCATGGCCTCCGGGATTTTCCCGAAGCTGACGCGCTTGCGCTCAGTGGCAGTGTATGCGTAGGTCACCAGGTTTTTCCTCCTTCACGGAAATGCTCGGTGGATTGGCGAGACATAGCTTCGCCAGTTATCGCAACCTAATAGTTTATCAGGTACCGACCGTTGAGCAAGAAAAGCCTTGACGCGATTGAGTTTTTGGAGTAGCAAAGTTTTTCGACAGAAAATGCGCAGGTAGATATATGTGTATCGAACACCTGTTCATATATTTTCTGTGAACAGAGAATCAGCAATCGCAACTCTTATAAAAAACGGGCGCGAACCGAGGTCCGCGCCCGTAAATGTCGATGCCCGAAAGGCTTACTTGCGCATCAAGCCACCGCGCTCGTCAATGGCGTCCCAGAAGGCGCTTGCAAAGCGAGGGTCGCTTGCAGCCATGAGGGCGTTGGTGGCCATCCAGCCAGAAGGCGTGCCGGTGTCGTAGCCCGACAGCGGGTCGATGACGACAGCGTACATGGCCTCGCGATCGAGCGAACGGGCCATGGCGTCGGTCAGCTGAATCTCGCCGCCCTTACCGGCCTGCTGGTCGGCCAGTAGATCCATAACCAGCGGGCTCAGCAGGTAGCGACCGACAATGTACAGGTTGGACGGAGCCGCCTCGGGAGCGGGCTTCTCAACCAGACCGCCGATGCGCCAAACGGCACCGGGCTCAGCGTCGGCAGCATTCTCGAAGCCCTCGAGAGAGCCCACGCGATCGCCGGCGATAACGCCGTAGCGGCTGACCTCCTCGGGAGCGCACGCGGCAACGGCGATAACAGAAGCGCCACCATGCTCCTTGGAGACGGCAAGCATCTTGTCGCAGATGTCACGGTTGGGCACAACGTAATCGCCCAGAAGAACCAGGAAGTTCTCCCCTGCCACGGCGTCGGCGGCAGAGCGAATGGCGTGACCGAGGCCCTTGGGCTCGTACTGATAACGAAAGTCGACCGGCATACCACCCGCATGGGCGACGGCATCGGCGTAGGCGTCCTTGCCGCGCTCGCGAAGCAGGTTCTCGAGCGAGCGATCGGGCTGGAAGTAGCTCAGCAGCTCAGGCTTGCCGGGCGAGGTAACGATGATGGCGTCGTCGACCTCCTCGGGGTCGAGTGCCTCCTCAACGACGTACTGGATGACCGGCTTGTCGAGCACCGGCAGCATCTCTTTGGGCGTGCACTTGGTGCCAGGCAGAAAACGCGTGCCAAGACCGGCGGCGGGGATGATTGCCTTCATGTTATTCAAGGATCCTTTCGCAGGCGCAGGATGCGCCCCGTGCGTGCGGCACGGCGGCCGCAGACCAAATTGCGATACCAAAGTATCTTACCGCCGTGACCAGGCGCTACCGCTAGGCAAACGCCATTCTTCAGCAGGTCAACGCAAATTATTGCCCGAATGGTGCAATTTTATCGCCCAACGGTAGCGACCCCAAAGCACCGCAAGCGGCAGCAATTTGCATGCCGAGCCAGCAAAATAGAGTGGTCATAACAAAAAAGACGGGGCTCGCAATGCGAACCCCGTCTGCAAAGAAATCTGGCGAGAAAGCCTGATTACTTGAGGGTGACAGCAGCGCCAGCAGCCTCGAGCTTCTCCTTGGCAGCCTCGGCGTCCTCCTTCTTGGCACCCTCGAGGACAGCCTTGGGAGCGCCCTCGACGACCTCCTTGGCCTCCTTCAGGCCAAGGTTGGTGAGCTCACGGACGGCCTTGATGACCTGGATCTTGTTGTCACCGAAGCCCTCGAGCACGACGTCAAACTCGGTCTTCTCCTCGGCCTCAGCAGCGCCAGCAGCGGGAGCGGCGACAACAGCGGCAGGAGCAGCGGCGGAAACGCCGAAGGTGTCCTCGATAGCCTTAACGAGCTCGGAAGCCTCGAGAAGGGTCATTTCCTTAAGAGCATCGATGATCTCATCGGTGGTAAGCTTAGCCATTTCTAAGTCCTTTCGGTTTCCGTGCGGATGCACGGAGATCAGTTAAAACACGGCGCGAATGCGCCAGGGGTGCGGCGTTGCCGCCGCGGGTGAAAACAGCGACTAGGCTGCCTTCTGCTCGGAGACCTGCTGGATCGAACGAGCGAGACCAGAGGAAACGCCGTTGACGCAGACAGCGATGTCGCGAGCGAAACCGGAGATGAGACCGGCAATCTGGCCGAGAAGCTGATCCTTGGTGGGCAGCTCGGCGATAGCCTTAACATCATCAGCGGAAACGGCCTTGCCGTCGGAGATACCGCCCTTGATCTCAAGGACGCCCTTGGACTTAGCGGAGAAGTCCTTAAGGGTCTTAGCGGCCTCAACCGGCTCGGTCTCGTAGAACACATAAGCGACGGGGCCGGCGAGGATCTCGTCGAGCTCGGGCTGCTCCTGGTTCTTGAGAGCGATCTTGACCAGGTTGTTCTTGTAGACCTTCATCTCGGCGCCGCACTCGCGAAGCTGATGACGCAGCTCCTGAGCCTGCTTAACCGTCAGACCGTTGTAGTTGACGACGAACAGACCGGCGTTCTCGGCGATACGGGACTCGATCTCTGCAACCTTGTCGATTTTGTACTGCTGGGGCATGAATTACACCTCCTCGAATTCTTTCCGGGCACGGTCCGCCACAAGGACGTGACGGGGGCATGTCCAAAAAGAAAGCCCCCGCGCTGCATGAGCGACGGGGGCGAGAAGACATATCTACTCGACCACCTCGGCTGGCGGGAAGTCCCATTAAGCTCGCGGGCGATGCCCGTTTGCACCGGCTGTCTCTGGCAGCGGATTCGTGCGTGAACCGAAAGTATTATGGCGGGGACCCCGGCGTCGGTCAACGGAAAACCGGGCTGCACACAATTCCACCATCCGGCACGCGCCGCCGAAGGCCAGGCGCAAGGTTTTCGCTCGGTCAAGTCCTGGCTCGCACGAAGAGCACATTAAGTGCTCTTCGGCTCGTGCGGAATCTACGAAAACCTTGCGCCTGGCCTTCGGCGGCGCGTGCCTGCGTTGACTTTGGGAGGCCGGGTTTTCGTTGGCTGACGCCCCCACTCATAATGCTTGGGTCGGTGGGCTGATGTGTTGCGTCCCGTTGGGCTATAAGGTTGAAATGAAGGTGGACAGGCGATTTAGGCCTTCGTCCAAATCTTGGTCGGAAACGCAGTAGCTGAGGCGGACGTGGCCTTCGGTGCCGAAGCAGTCGCCCGGGACTAGGGCTACGTTTGCTTCTTTGATGGCTTTGATACAGAAGTCTTCGCTGGTTAGGCCGTACTGTTTGATGCTGGGGAAGGCGTAGAAGGCGCCGGCTGGTTCCACTACGTCGAGGCCCATGGCGTTTAAGGCTTCGAGTACGCGCTCGCGGCGGGCTCGGTAGACTTTGAGCATGGGGGTTGGGTCGACGGTGAGGGCTCGGGCTGCGGCGTCCATTTCGAAGGAGACAGCACTCGATACTAAGTATTGGTGGGCCTTTGCGATCTCGGCGATGACGGGGGTTGCCGCTGCGAGCCAGCCCAAGCGCCAGCCGGTCATGGCCCAGGGCTTGGAGAAGCTCTCGATGACTACCGTCTGCTCACGAAGCTCTGAGTGGCGCTGGGCAAAGCGCTCGTAGCCATCCACATAGACCAGACGGTTGTATACGTCGTCGCAGACCACGTAGATGCCCGCCTGCTCTGCCACGTGTGCCACGGCGTCGAGCGAAGCCGCGTTGAGGATGCAGCCCGTAGGATTGTTGGGCGTGCAAATGACGATGGCCTTGGTCGCCGGCGTCACGCAAGCACGAAGCGCATCCTCGTCAATCTGGAATTGCGCAGACTCCGTATCCAAAAAGACCGCTTTGGCGTGATTGGCCACGACGATGCTCTCGTACAGGCCAAAGGCCGGCGTGGGGATGATGACCTCGTCGCCGGGGTTGAGCATAGCCATGAATGTTGCCGACAGTGCCTCGGTCGCACCGTCGGTCAGGATGACCTCATCGGCCGAAAACGTAAGGCCCGCGTCCCCCATGTAGGCAGATAACGCCTCACGCAGGGCGGGGCGACCATTGTTGGGCGGATAGTGCGTGTCACCGCGGTCCAGTGCGGCGGTCACCTCGGCGCTAATCACATCGGGCGTGGGAAAATCGGGCTCGCCGAGCGCGAGCGCGATGCACCCCGGATGCTGGGCGGCGAGCGCGTTAATCCGGCGGATACCGGAGGGCTTGAGCATGGCAAGCGAGGTATTCATGGGCAGGCGCATGGCGTTCCTTTCGTAAGGGTTGCACTAGGATAGCGCGGCGGGGCGCCACCAGACGGTGTAACCTAAACGGAAACGAGCCGGAAAGGAGATGGCATGGAGACGACCGCGCGCGGCGACGTACCAAAGACACTGCACACCATTGCGTATATCAGTATTCCCAATAGCGCCGATCTTAATTTTTTGCTCTGGGACCTGCAGGATGCCATCGCCGCCTATGCTCAACTTTCCGGCACCGCACTCCCCCGCCCGGTCGACTTGAAGGCAAATGACGCCGGCAGCGTTGCCGATGGCATCGTGCTGGCCATTGAAGATATGGCTGACGATGAGACGTTGACAGCCATCGAGCAGGCGCTTGAGCGCTTTGGCGGTACGGGAACGCGCGTCTATGCCGCGATTCGAGCCGCACAAGAGGGCACTGAGCAGGCGCGTGGGACCGCCGTTCGCCTGCACAAGGCATGTGAGCGCCATGACCAATTGTGGTGTGGCGGCGTTGCCATCTGCGCCGGTAGCGGCATCGCAGCGCTTCGCCATTCCCCACGCATGGGCCTCTTGCGCCGACCATTTTCGGAAGCGATGGATAAGCTTGTGGGCGCTGTGCGCATGGGCTGCTCCGTCGAGCATGCACAGCGACTTAGCGGCGGCAATGGCGCCCACGTCGACGCCGACGGCATGGTTTGCGCCGAGCCAGCCGTGCCCGCGCCGATCTGGCGAGGCGTTCTGAAACGTCTGGGCGCCCACGCTCAAACAAAAATCTAAATTAAATAACAGCCCAGTCAACGGCTTCGTGCCAACGCTCAACAAGACGCTCCAGGCGCCAGGCGGCATTGGCGGGACTTGTCGAGGGCAGGACAATGGCAGGCAGCCCCGTCCGATCTTGCAAGTAGCGTTTGTAGAGTCGCCCTGCCGTGCCGCCGTTACAGACAACGACCTCGATCGGCGCGGCATCGGTAATGCGCTCGATATGTGCCGGCACAACGTTGCGGATGCTCGCGTCGCTCGAGCCCTTAATGTTGCAGCTCTCGATTGCATCCCACAGGGCCACGCCGCCGTTCAGCAGCATGGCCCGCTTGGCGGCAATGGAGGCATCGAGCGTCGCGGGCTCACCGCTTGCCAAAGGATCGCCCTCGTTGGGCGGCACAGGCATACCGAGGCACGTGGCCATCACACGCCAAAAGCGATTCTGAGGGTTGCCGTAATAAAAGGCATTGGCGCGCGACAGCACTGAGGGAAACGATCCGAGCACCAAAACGCGCGAACACTCGTCAAACACGGGCTCAAACCCATGCTCAATATGCTGATAGCCCTCGTCCGGCGCAGTCATGAATTAGGCCCTCAACAGATAGCGCACTTCGTAGGGCGCAAGCTCAAGGGAGCCCGTCAGCTCGACCGTGGGCACGCCGTCGGCAAGCAGGTCGACGAAGGAGCCGTTGAGTTCGCCGGCACCAAAGGTATAGGGCTCGTTCACGGCATTGACCGCCACGAGCACCGTCGCATCGTCGCAGGCGCGCTCGAACAGCAGCTGCTTGTTCTGGATCACCACGTTGCGGTACGCACCATAGTTGAGGGCACGGGCCGCCGCGTCGTCGGCCGAGCGAAGGTGCGCAAGCCGCGTGATGAACGCCGTCAGCTCGTTGGGCGCAGGCTCATTGAGCGCAGGTCGCAGCGCCCAGTCGCCATCGGGGCCACCCTTTTCGCCGGCAATTCCCCACTCGCTGCCATAGTAGACGCACGGGATGCCCGGCATGCCAAAGAGCATGCCGTACGCGGGACGCAGGCACGACTTGTCGGTGAGGATGCTCGCCAGGCGCGGCACGTCGTGGTTGTCGGCAAACGACAGCAGGTGTTTGCCGCGGTAGATGCACCACGGATCGCCGCCAAACTGGCGGTGCAGCGAGTGCGCGATCTCGAACATGTTGACCGAGTTAAAGCTGGAGTACAGGCCCTTGTAGCACTCGTAGTTGGTGCAGGAGTCGAGCATCTCGTCGTTGACGATCTGGTTGTAGTCGCCGTGGAGCGTCTCGCCGATGAGCACAAAGTCGGGCTTGAGCTCACGGGTAAAGGCGTGCAGGCGGCGCATAAAGTCGCGGTCGAGCATATAGGCGACGTCCAGGCGCAGGCCGTCGACGCCAAAGACGTCGGCCCAACGGCGCACGGACTCGAGCAGGTAATCGACCACAGCGGGATTTTGCAGGTTGAGCTTCACAAGCTCAAAATGGCCTTCCCAGCCCTCGTACCAAAAGCCGTCGCCGTAGCAGGAGTCGCCATCAAAGCTAATGTGGAACCAATCCTTGTAGGGCGAGTCCCACTTACGCTCCTGCACATCACGGAAGGCCCAAAAGCCACGGCCGACGTGGTTGAAGACGGCATCGAGCACCACGCGGATGCCATGGGCATGCAGCGTGTCGCATACGGCGGCAAAGTCGGCGTCCCCACCCAGGCGACGGTCGATATGGCGCAGGCTGCGTGTATCGTAGCCGTGGCTATCAGATTCGAGCGGTGGGTTGATGAGCACAGCGCCAACGCCGAGTTCCTGCAGGTAGTCGGCCCATTGGGCGACCTTCATGATAGGAGCATCGGGGTTGGGCGCGGCGTTGGCAGCCTGGGCGAGCTCATCCTCGGCAACGGGCGCGGCGTTTTCGCGCGGAGCCCCGCAAAAGCCCAGCGGATAGATCTGATAGAACGTCGTCTCGTATGCCCACATAACAGCCTCCCGGTAAGCTCAACACAACGACATCCATTGTATGCCCAGCTTGTATCCTCTCTCCCAAAATAAGTTGCGGTGAAATACGGACTGTTTGCCAGGGTTATTGGGCTAAACAATCCGTATTTCACCGCAACTGATGAGGAGGATGCGGCTAGGCAACGGGCTTTGCGCGGCGGATGGCTGGGAACAGTACGGTGACGGCGAGGATGACGCCCACGACGGCAATCGCCCCGCCCACAAAGCCGATCCAGGCGATACCGGGACCCGAAACCACGGCTCCGCCGATCGCGGTACCCGTGCCGATACCGAGGTTGAACAGGCCCGAGAAGATCGACATGGCGACGGCCGACGAATCTGCCGGCGTGTGCTTGATGAGCTCGGCCTGAAACGCCACGTTAAAGGCCGTGGCGCAGCAACCCCACAGTGCGCAGACGGCAAGCACTGTCACGAGCGACGATGCGGCCGGCCCCATGAGCAGCAGGGCCACCGGCACGCCGGAGAGCGTGATAGCCAAGAACGGGAAGCGATGCCCATCGAACAGGCGGCCAAACAGCCAGCTTCCGAGCAAACCAGAGCAGCCAAACGCCGTCAGCGTCATGGTAATGGCGCCCGCATCGACGTGCGCGACCTGCGCCAGGAAGGGCTCGATATAGCTGTAGCTTGCGTAATAGCCGGTCGCCATGAAGACCGTGACTGCGTAGAGCGCGATGAGGAGCGGGTTCTTGAGCAGCTCGGGCAGCTGTTTGACAGTAAAGCGCTCACCCGCCGGCATGGCCGGGAACACCGCTGCCTGGTAGACGACCGCGATGGCTGAGAGGCCCCCGACCACGGCAAACGTCATGCGCCAGCCCACGGCCAAGCCAATGGCGCGACCGAGCGGCAGGCCAAAGATCTGTGCGATGGACGAGCCCGTAGCGATCATGCTGATGGCGAGCGCGCCGTGGCGAGTGTCGACCAGGCGCGAGGCCATAATCGAGGCGACTGACCAGAACACGGCATGTGCGCAAGCGACCACCAGGCGCGCGCAGACCAGGATGGGATAGGTCGGCGCCACAGCGGACAGGAACTGACCGAGCGAGAACACGGCCAGCACGCCCAGCAGCATCCGCTTGAACTCAAAGCGCGAGGCGAACACCATGAGCGGCAGCGACAGCAGCATGACGCCCCAGGCATAGACCGAGATCATGATGCCCGCCTGGGCCTCGGTGAGCGAGAACGACGCGGCGATATCAGTCAAAAGGCCGATGGGCATAAACTCCGACGTGTTGAACACGAACGCACAGCAGGTGAGTCCGACGAGTGGGAGCCACTGCTTGAGCGTGATGCCGTCTTGCCTTGTCTGAGTCATATATAACGTCTCCAATCGTTTTGAGCGGAGGCGATTATATAGCAACGGCCCCGCATCCGTCAGTACAGATGCGGGGCCGAAAACAATTCGATACACAGAGGTTGCGCCGTCAATTCATAACTAAGCCAACCCCAGCAATATGCCCGCCGAATGCACGACAAACGCCACAATCCAGGCAACGGCGACCTGAAACGCGAATACAGCCACGGCATAGCGCGCGCCCAACTCGCTCTTGACGGCGCCGATTGCCGCCACACAAGGCGGGTACAGCAACGTAAAGACCAAGAACACGTAGGCGGTAAACGGCGAAAACATGGTCGACAGCGCCGCGGGCGACGTTGCGCCCAAAAGCACCGTGAGCGTCGAGATGACGCTCTCCTTGGCAATGAGCCCCGTGACGAGCGCCGTCGAGGCGCGCCAGTCGCCAAAGCCGAGCGGGGCCAACATCGGCGCGATGATGCTACCCAGACCGGCAAGCAGGCTTTGCGACTGGTCGGCGACCACGTTAAAGCGGATGTCGAACGTCTGAAGGAACCAGATGACCACGGTAGCGGCAAAGATAATGGTAAAGGCCTTGGTGATGAAGTCCTTGGCCTTATCCCATGCCAGCATCACCGTCGTCTTGACGCTCGGCAGGCGGTAATTGGGGAGCTCCATGATAAACGGCACCGGGTCGCCCTTAAATGCCGTGCGGTTGAGCACCAAAGCCGCGACGCAGCCGACCACGATACCGATCAGATAGAGCGAGACCATGGCGGGAACCGTCGCCTGCGGGAAAAACGCCCCGCACAGCAAGCCGTAAACCGGCAGCTTGGCTGAGCAGCTCATAAACGGCGTGAGCATGACCGTCATCTTGCGGTCGTGCTCGGATGGGAGCGTACGGGTCGACATGATAGCCGGCACGGTGCAGCCAAAACCGACGAGCATGGGCACGAAACTGCGGCCCGACAGGCCAAAGCGACGCAACACCTTATCCATGACAAAGGCCACGCGCGCCATGTATCCGGAGTCTTCCAGAATGGAGAGGAACAAAAAGAGCACGACGATAATCGGCAGGAAGGTCAGCACACTGCCCACGCCCGTAAGCACGCCGTCGACAGCCAGCGAGCGCACCACGTCGTTGGTACCGAACGCCTTGAGGCCCGCATCGGCCGAGGCGATGATGGCAGCGATACCGTCCTCCATGAGTCCCTGCAACGCCGCGCCGATCACGCCAAACGTCAGCCAAAAGACGAGGCCCATGATCACCAGAAACGCCGGAATGGCTGTGTAACGACCTGTCAGGATGCGGTCAATCTTGACGGAGCGCACGTGCTCGCGGCTCTCGTGCGGCTTGACGACGCAACGCCCGCACACGTCGCCGATAAAGCTAAAACGCATATCGGCCAGCGCAGATAGGCGGTCGGTGCCGGCCTCGCCCTCCATCTGGGTGATGATGTGCTCGATAGCGTCGAGCTCATTGCGATCCAGGTGAAGCGCCTCGGTTACCAGCTCATCGCCCTCGACCAGCTTGGTCGCCGCAAAGCGCACCGGGATGTGCGCCGTCACGGCATGGTCCTCGATCAGGTTAGCAATACCGTGGATGCAGCGATGCAGCGCACCGCCGTCCGGACCGTCGGGCGCGCAAAAGTCCAGGCGACCAGGGCGCTCGCGGAACCGCGCCACGTGCAAGGCATGATCCACCAACTCGCCGATACCCTCGTTGCGGGCAGCGCTAATGGGAACAACGGGCACGCCCAACAGGCTCTCGAGCAGGTTGACGTCCACGGCGCCGCCGTTGGCGGTCACCTCGTCCATCATGTTGAGCGCGATGACCATGGGGCGGTCGAGCTCCATGAGCTGCAGTGTCAGGTACAGGTTACGCTCGATGTTGGTAGCGTCAATGATGTCGATGATGGCGTCCGGGCGCTCGTCGAGGATGAACTGACGGCTCACGACCTCCTCGCCTGTGTACGGCGACAGGGAGTAAATGCCGGGCAGGTCGGTAACGCTCGCCTCGGGATGGTTACGGATGGTGCCATCTTTGCGGTCGACCGTCACGCCGGGAAAGTTACCGACGTGCTGGTTGGAGCCCGTCAGCTGGTTGAATAACGTGGTCTTGCCGCAGTTTTGGTTGCCGGCGAGGGCAAAGTGCAGCGGCGCGCCCTCTGGCACGGCCGTCTTTGCCGCACGGGGCGAATACGTCCCCTCGCCCAGGGCCGGATGCTCCGTCGTGCCGATTGCGGCGTTAGCACGCGGACCCGTATCGGTGTCGTGAATACCCACGAGCTCGATGCGAGCGGCATCGTCCTTGCGCAGTGTCAACTCGTAGCCACGCAGGCGGATCTCGAGCGGGTCGCCCATGGGGGCGTACTTCATCATGGTGACTTCGGTGCCCGGCGTTAGACCCATGTCCAAAATATGCTGTCGGAGTGCCTGATCGTCCGATGCCACCGATGCGACAACGGCGTCCTTTCCAATCTCGAGCGTATCGAGCTTCACGTCCGTGTTCCTCCCCCGGCGCCCACAGGGCGTTGTATTAATGTTCACCAAGGCTAACCGTTTGCCATGGCTAACCAATTGTAACCTTGCATGATAGCGCGAACACGCAACGACGTTCAATCGACAGATTGTTGCAAGGACCGTCCCCAAGTGCCGGCACAGACGATATGAGCAGGACATAAAAACATTGAGAGCCCCTGCTGCATGAAAGACC
>CAJKQY010000046.1:0-15547 GCA_905202145.1 uncultured Collinsella sp. | reverse complement strand
GGGATTGGTCAAAATAGTTTGACTATTAGCGGCTAAAATCGCCCGGCGCTAACAGGAGTAAAGGGAATCAAAAACAGAGCAGTCAGGGAAAGGCGCACGATGCCGCAAATACGCGCAAAACGGCCCTTGTCGACATGAGCAATCACACTGGCCACAATAAGCCCCATGGAGGCCGAGGCAAGGAGCTGGACCGCAATGATCACACCCGAAGCGACGGCATTCATTCCGCGACCCGCAAGCAACAGTGAGAAAAAGTCTTCCAGGGCGACAAAAGCAAATGCCTGAGAACAGTCCATGATGAACACTGAACGAAGAATGCCGTTACGCGCAATAGCGGCACCGATCATCTTCGGGCTAATTCCACGCTTAGGTGTCGCTGCAGTGTCCCCTCTTCGCATCTCAGGAATGCAGACAACGACAACCAACGTCAACACCATTGCGATGATATCTGCCGAAAGACCAATGAGATATGCACCGACAGACGAAATGAAACCGCCCACGCAAGCGGAGATGGCATAAGAGGCATAGAAAACAAATCGCTCAACGACATTAAGTCTTACGAGCTGGTCCTGAGAGACGCTGTCAATGTAGATCGCTTCTATGGATCCGCTCACACATGCAACTGCAAATCCTTTGAGAGCAAACGCGCCGATTAAAAGCAGAGGAGAACGGGCGAAAAGTAGGGCGGCGTAGTATCCAAGCATTCCCACGACGCCAACGAGACCGCTTGTCTTTCGTCCAAACCTGTCAGCAATATAACCAGTAGGAACCTCAAGAATGAACTTACTCACTTGGTATGCAATCATCATGCTAGAAATCGCTACCATCGAGAATCCGACGAATTCAAGGTAGACAGTTAGGAAATACAAAATGGTGCTGAAGTTCGACAGGAAAACGAACGTCATATAAAGCAAAACCGTACGGTTTTTCATGCTCCGCCCTCCAAGAGTCAATAACCCAAACCGAAATCTTGGAAAAGCATGAGGGCAAAGCCGTCAGCCATGTGTTACAAGGCGTCAACATTCACTTGACGACACGAGGCCAAATGGCCTCACGGAGCGAGATGACGCAATAGGTGTAGAAATACCGTCTGGTGTCGATCGGTCCAGGCATTTTGTCGATAGCAAAAATAAATGGGCAAGGCCACGTCATGCGAGGCTTCAATGGAGCACTCGCTCACTTCCAATCCATCTGATGCGAGAGAAGAGCCAGAAAAACTCAATATCAATCCCCCGGCTTGGAGGAACTCAGCCTGCGCCCTGTTTCCGTATTCGACGTCGCGGAAGCGGAAATCAACCAGCTGAGCTTCGGGACATTGATTGATTGCATTGAGACAGGGTGACAAATTAATTGGAACAGCGAGCCTGCCGCCCAGTAACTCACGAACGGTCATAGCACCCACAGATTGATGACCCGCTGGACACGAAAGAACCTTGAGCTCCTTTTCACCCAAGTATTTCGAAGAAAGGACACTATCCCTTGGTTCCTCAAATGAGATGGCCGCATCCGAAATGCCAAGCACAAGTGATTCAAAGCATGTGGCCGTTGGCTGATGCCAAACATCAAGGTGAATCTGGGGGTGCGAGCTTTCAAACGAGTCGTACCAGTTTTCGGAAAAAAGACGCCCCCGCCCGTGAAGACAGGGGGCGTAAAGACGGAAGTGGCCGTCGGGCGAAACGCCGCCGTTCCCCGATTGAGCGTACTTTTTGAGATCGTCGACTTGTGCCAGGATTACGCGTGCACGACGCGCAAATTCTCTGCCCGCCGGAGACAAAACAGCCTCCCCCGCCGATCGGTCGAGCAAAACAATCTGATACTCAGATTCCAACTTTTTGATTGCCGACGAAACGGCCTGTGGGCTCACGTGAACGGCGCGAGCCGCTTTGCGCACGCCGCCGTAGTTCGCTACCGCTTGAAGGTATTCGAGTTGAGAAAGCTGCATAGGTTACTCCAAAGGCAGCCAAGGCGACGGGCTGTGCGTCCTCAGATGAGGTTCTCGCCCAGGTTCTTGCCGCCGAGGACGTGCATGTGGAAGTGCATGACGGTCTGGCCGGCATTGACGCCCTTGTTGGAGATGACGCGGAAACCGTCCTCCAGGCCCTTGGCCTTAGCGACCTCCTGGATGGCGTGGGCCATGGCGCCCATGGTCTCGGCAGGCACGTTGTCGGCGATGTCGCTGTAGTGCTTCTTGGGGATCACGAGCGTGTGGACCGGTGCCTGGGGGTTGAGGTCGTCGAAGGCGATGACCTGGTCGTCCTCATAGACAACGGTCGAAGGGATCTCGTGGTTGGCAATTTTGCAGAAGATGCAATCACACATGGTAGGTTCCTTTCTCACAGACCAAGGTAATTATATTTGGTCGGGATGGTTAGAACGAAAGGTTGTCGTCGGTGTTGGCGGCTTCGCCGTCGGCGAGCACGTCGTTGCCGTCGACGTCCTTAAGGAGCACCGAGACCTTCTGCTCGGCATCGGACAGGCGGGTGCGCAGGCTCTTGAGGAGCTCGACGCCGCGGGTATAGCTCTCAAGCGACTCCTCGAGCTCCATATCGCCCGACTCCAGGCTGCGGATGATGAGCTCCAGCTCTTGCGAGGCCTGCTTGTACGTAAGCCGCTCGACCGGGGTCTTCTCTGCCATATCTGTTTCCTTTCCTAAGGGTCTTTCACTGTGAAACGCGGTCTACTCGACCGCGTTGACGGTTGCCGACACGTTACCGTCCGCCATGCGCACGCGAATGGCGTCGCCGGGCTTAAAGGTCTTGGCGTTCGTAGCCACGCCATCATCGCTGTACGCGATGGAGTAACCGCGGGCAAGTACCTTAAGCGGCGACAGGGCATCGAGCGACGCGGCAGCTCGGCCCAGATCGGACGCGGGTTTGCTGAGCATCGTGCGCCCCTGATGCTCCAGACGGGAGCTCGCGAGCGTGAGCGCATGGCGCTTGCCATCGAGCCCCGAGGTGCTTGCGATCAAGCGCTCGGGCAGACGCTCGAAGTTGGAGCGGAAGGCCCCAACCGAACGCGTTATGGCGCCTGACAGACGATCGGCCGTCAGGGCAAGCTCGGACTCGCGACGCTCGACCATAAACGTTGGATCGTTGAGGCACGGGCGGCACGCGGCCGCATCGAGCGCGTCGCCCAGACGAGCCGTATAGGTGTCCCAGGCACGACGACCGCGCTGGTCGAGCATTTCCAGATCGACCTGATCTGACTCGATCATCGATGCCATCGCAGCACTCAGACGCTGATGACGTGTCTCGAGCACATCGGCCAGCTCCGTCATAGCCGGCGCCACCGATTCTGCCGCTGCCGTTGGCGTGGAGGCGCGACGGTCGCTCACCATGTCGCAGATCGAGGTATCGGGCTCATGCCCAATGCCCGTCACCACAGGCACGGGACAGGCTGCCACCGCGCGGGCAAGCTCCTCGTCGTTAAAGGTCATGAGGTCCTCGAAGGAACCGCCGCCACGCACGAGCAAAATGCAATCGGGCGCCGGCGTAATGGCAGCGGCGCGGCGCAAGCCTTCAATAAGCTCTGCCGGTGCACCCTCGCCCTGGACCTTTGCGCCCACGCAGACAAGCTCGACGAGCGGGTTGCGACGGCGCAGCGTACGCTTGACGTCGTCGATTACGGCGCCCGAAAGCGAGGTGACGACCGCCACACGCGAGCAAAACACCGGAATGTGACGTTTGCGCGCCTCGTCCATCAGGCCCTCGCGACGCAGCTTTTCGGCCAGTTGCGCCACTTGTTGACGCAGCAGACCCTCCCCCGCCAGCGAGAACGAGCGAGCGACAAAGCTCATACGACCCGTGGGTTTGTAGAGGTTGAAGCTGCCCTTAAAGCTCACCTGCATGCCGTCGCGCAGATCGAAGGTGCGCTTAAGGTAGGCGCCCTTCCAGATGATGCAGTCGACGGCCGCCGAGTCGTCCTTGATTTGGAAGTAGCAGTGGCCGCTTCGGGCATTGGGACCACGAAAACCCGTGACCTCGCCCAAAACGCTCAGCTGCGGAATGGCATCGAGCGCACCGGCGGCGATCTCCACCGCTTGGCTCACGCTAAGCTCTTTGCGCTCCTGATCGTCCGAACCGTCGAACTCGGCGGAAACGGCATTGCCGGTTAGGTTCCAGCCTGCCACGCAGCCTCCTTTCGTCATCGTGCACAAGGGCTCCGGCCCCGTGCAAATTTAAGTCCAACACATAGTACAGCGCCGCGAGGACACGAATCCCCGCGGCGCCTGCCTGTCCTATTTGTTATCGGTTGGAATTTCTGTTGTAGCGAGCCATAAGGTAGAGCAGTTGAATGATCGAAGTGAGCGCTGCGGCCACATAGGTAAGCGCGGCTGCCGTCAGCACCTTCTTGGCGCCGTTGACCTGCTTGGAACTCATGCCCGACTGTTCGATATACGCCACGGCGCGGCGACTGGCATCGATCTCGACCGGCAGCGTAACCAGCTGGAACAGCACGCTAAACGAGAAGAAGACCAGCGCGAGGGTCGTGAGCCCCGCGATGTTCATGAACAGGCCCATGAGCAGCACGATCGTCCAGGTGTTCTGGGTAAAGTTGACGACGGGGACCAAAGCGGTACGTACCTTCATCATGGCGTAACCGCTTTGGCGCTGGGCGGCATGGCCCGCCTCGTGGCAGGCGACGGCAACACTTGCGACCGACCCGCCCGAACGGTTGGCATCCGACAGATACAGGTTGTTGTCCTGCGGGTTGTAATGATCGGTGAGCTCGCCGGCAACGCCCTTGATGCCCACGGCGCTACAACCGTTGGCGTCGAGCATGCGGCGAGCGACCGTGGCACCCGTATCGCCGTCCGAGCGAACCTTAGACCACGTCTTGTACGTCGAGTTGATATAGCTCTGCGCGGCAAGGCCAAGCACCGTGCAGACAAGAACAACCAGCAGGTACAGCGGGTCAATGCCAAAGCCATATCCATAGTAATAAGGCATGCGAATTCCTCCGAATCGAGTTACACGTTGGAGGCATTCTACCCACTCAGCCGACTAGGCTTCCCTATAACAACTCAATCTTTCCGTCCTTCACGGTGAGTCCCATGTTGCCCGAGAGCAGATCGTCCAGGCGCGAGCCCACGAGCTCAAAGCGCCAGCCTTCGCGCAGGGGGCTCTGCTCGGGATGCTCAATATAGTCGGCCAGGTCATCGCGCGAGGCAATGACCGAGGTCGCCACGCCCGAGCGCTCGGCGACCAGGCGAATGAGCGCATACATCAGGTCCGTCACGCTTTCCAGCTCCGGCGAAATTTGGCGATGCCCGCGCACCATGAGCGGCAGGCGATCGTGCGGGCAGCTCGCACCGCGCTTGATGGCCATAAGCGCGCCGTCCACGTCGCGCTCCCCCAGCTGGTCGGTACCGCGAATGCTGCGGAACTCCTCAACACGAACGGGATTACGTTTAACCAGGGCCAGCAGCGTATCGTCGGACATGACCCACTTGCGCGGGATGTTGCGGCGCTCGGCGCGGTCCTCGCGCCAAGCGGCAAGCTCGCGCGCAATGCCCAGCTGATGGCGGCTGCAGGAGTTGATGCGCTTGACCTTGCGGAATGCCTCGTGACGATCGGCGCGATAGTGCGACTCGTCGGCCAGCGGACGCAACTCGTCGAGCACCCAGTCCACCCGGCCCAGCTCGCGCAGGCGACTCATCATCTCGGTATAGGCAACGATCAGGTACTTGACGTCATCGATCGCGTACTCGATCTGCTTATCGGTCAGCGGGCGGCGCGACCAATCGGTCAGCGACTCGGTCTTGGGCAATGAGACGCCGCAAAACGTCTGCACGAGCGCGCCGTAGGAAATCTGCTGGCGCTCGCCCAAAAAGGCGGCGGCCACCTGCGTGTCAAAAATGGGACGCGGCAGCACGCCCACGGTATGGAGCATAACCTCCATATCCTGCGAGCAAGCATGAAACACCTTGGTCACGCTCTCATCGCCCATAAGCTCGGCCAGCGGCGATAGGTCGTCGATCACCAGAGGATCGACCGCGACGCTCTCGGCAGGGGTGGCAATCTGGGCCAAGCACAGGCGCGGGTGGAACGTGCGCTCGCGCAAAAACTCGGTATCGACGGCAATCGCGTCGAACTCGCGGGCGCGCTGGCAAAAGTCGAGTAGAGCCTGATGTGTGGAAATGTACATATCAACCCATCGAATAAGGTTAGGCCCGAAAAACACGGGTAGGATATCGGCATTGCCTTACAACTATACTCGGTTAGTCACAGAACGGGAACGTAAGTATGCGCTGCCTTATCATCCACAACCCGGCATCGGGCCCCAGCTCAGATGAAATCTACGCGTTCACGCACGCCCTCGCGCAGGGCGGCGACGAGGTCGTGATGCGTTTTATCGGCGATGGCATGGAACCCGAGGACGCCGTGGCAGACGTGCGCGAGTTTGATCGCGTGGTGATTTCGGGCGGCGACGGCACCGTCTCCAACGTGCTCGACCAGATGCGCGGATGCGGCGTCCCCACGCTCGTCTTCCCCTCCGGCACGGCCTGCCTGTTCTTCAACAACATTGGCAATGCCCCCGAGGCCGCGGCGCTCGCCAAGGCCTGCCGCGTCGGCCGTACCGTCAAGGCGGACATGGGCGAGCTCTTTTGGCTCGACGAGAACGGCAACGAAAAGCGCCACGGCTTTATCATCATCGCCGGCTCGGGCTTCGACGCCGAGATCATGATGAAGGCCGCCCCCACCAAAAACGACATCGGTGAGATCGCCTATTTCCTGTCGGCGCTCGCCACACCCAACCCCACGGTGGCGCACTTTACGATTGAGCATGACGGCATTGTCGAGGAGCTCGATGGCATCTGCTGCATGGCCGGCAACACCTCGGTCATTCAAAACGACATCAACCTGTTCCCCGATTGCCGTATGAACGACGGCATGGTCGACATCGCGGTCATCGAGCCCGTAAAAACCGTGCAGCTCCTCCCGACCGTGATCACCGCCGCACTCGACCCCGCCGGCAAGGTGCTCGGCCGCCCGCAGTTCAAGATCATCCAGACCAAAGAAGCCAAGATCACCTGCACGCCGTCGCTGGGCATGCAGTTCGATGGCGAGATCATCTCCAGCAACTCGGGCGTCTTTGGCGCCCGCGCACTTCCGCAATGCCTCGACCTCATCGTCGACGAATTCTCCCCACTCGGAAAATAGGAGGACCCCATGAACGACACTCCCCTGCCCGGCTTTATCGTCATTGTTCTGGCCATGCTCATCGGCTATGCGATCAACGTGATCCACCGCCGGAAGAAGTAATTCCACATCGGTATGATATTCATCCAATTATCGTCTCCCCCGTTGTTTATGCATTTGCCAAACAGCGGGGGATTTTTCTTTGCGCCCCGTGCAAGGCACTTTATTCAGGCACAGTAATTGCAGGGCGTCTTTATTTAAATAAAGCTAAATAATGAGTATTCTTATCCGCTCATCGCATATTTTAGGACGCTCATCGAGTATTTCATCGAAATAGATGAATACTTTTTAGACTTCCGATAGGCTAATAGATGTATTTATTAGCTGAGATTCCGCACAGTTTTGTGGGGTCTCAACAGTTGGGAGGGATCATGAGGTTTACTCATCCTGTCAACACGCTCAAAAAGCTCGGCTGCGGCCTTGCGTTTGGAGCAGCGGCTATCATGGCCATGCCGACTTCGGCGCTCGCCTGCACCCAAATCTACATGGGTAGCAAGCTCACGGCAGACGGCAACACGTACTATGGCCGTTCCGAGGACTTCGGTCCGCGCTATGTCAAGCACTTTGGCATTGAGCCCGCACACAAGGACGGCAACGAGTACACATCGGTCGAGTCCGGTTTTGAGTACAAGTCCAAGGGCGCAACCTACCGCTACACCTTCGTTCGCGACAACCCCTCGCAGTGGGAAGATCGCTACGACGCATATTCCGAGGCCGGCATCAACGAGAAGGGCGTCTCCTGCTCTGCCACGTTGAGCACCTCCTATAACGAGAAGGCCGAAGAAGCCGACCCCATCACCGAGGAGACTGGCATTGGCGAGTACAGCTATGCCAGCGTCATCCTGGGCGAGAGCGCCACGGCCCGCGAGGGCGTCGAGCTCATCGGCAGCCTGATCGACGAGCAGGGCGTCTGCTCCAACGACCAGATCATCATCGCCGACAGCACCGAGACCTGGCTGTTCGCCGCGCTTTCCGGCCATCAGTGGATTGCTATGAAGCTCGCCGACGACATCGCCTCGCTTAACCCCAACATCGGCAACCTCACCTATGACGTCGACCTCGATGACACCGAGAACTGTCTCCATTCCGAGGGCATCGAGTCCATGCCCAAGGAGAAGGGCTTTGCCGAGTACACTGACGGCAAGTTCGACGTCGCCAAGACCTACGGCGAGGAGATTAGCGAGGCCGGTATGCACCAGTGGTCGCGCTATATCCAGGGTCGCGATTACTTCATGGCCCCGCTGGCTGAAGGCACTGACTACGAGATCGTGAAAGACGAGCGTGAAGACGCTCGCGCCACGACCGGCGCTCTGGTCCACGAGATGCAGCCGCTGTTCTTCCAGCCCGGCAAGTCCGACTGGAACACCTTTGAGATGATCCGTTCCTTCGCCGCTCGCGGCGAAAATGTCGCCGGTCTCAACGCCAACACCGACGGCGCCTACGCCATCGGCTCCAACCGCAACACCGAAATCCACACCTTCCAGATCCGTCAGGGCATGGACCCCGAGATCGCGACCATCCAGTGGGAGATGCTCTCCAACGCCGAGTTCTCCGTCGCCATCCCCCTCTACTCCGCACTGCTCACCGAGGTCAGCCCCTACTTCAGCGATCAGGATGTCTCCTTCGATCACTGCGAAGAGGAAGATGTCGTGAACAACGAGGAGCCCAAGAACTCCATCAACTACGTCCTCATGGACATCAACACGCTCGCCTATGAGAACCGCGACCACTGCGCTACCGGTGTCCGCGCCTACCTCGACGCCCTGCAGAAGGAGCTCATCGAGCAGAACCTGACCGTCGACGAGGCCATGCAGGCCGCCGAGGGAACCGAGGCCCGCACCGCCCTGGCCAACAAGGCCGGCAAGGCTGCCACCAAAAACACCTACGTCAAGTGCAAGGCCGTGCTCGAGGAGATGCGCGACTACCTCAAGGAGGGCGACTTCTCCGAGGAGTTCGTCCCGAGCGACTACGATGCCGACAACGACTGCCTGGTCAAGTCCATCACCTACGCCGACGAGGCCCTCTCCGATGAGGACGTTGCCGAACCCGAGGTCGAAGAGGAAGAGGCCACCGAGGAGAAGTCCGAGGGCAACAACATGGCCGCCATGGCCGTTGGCGCCGTCGTCGTCATCGGTGTCTGCGGCTTCGTGCTCTATCGTCGCAAGAAGGCCTAAGAACCCCTCGCCTTAAGGCGCGGGCGGGATGGCCAAGGTCGCCCGCCCGCGCAGCCGCCCATTCGACCGGCGGGAAACGTCACTGAAATCTTTTCAAAAAAGATTTCCCTGTACACACTTCGCTGTGCTATAGTGCAGCGCAACAGCAACTAGGTGCGACTGCGCCACGGCATCACGAAAGGAGCCACCAACATGAAGAACACGATGAAGTCTCTCAACAACTGGTGGTGGCGTGATGCGAATACGATCGGTCGACAGTGAGTCCCTCACGCCTGTTTTTGCGCTCTAGGTGATTGGAAGGCCTCCGGTTTCGACCGGGGGCCTTTTTCTATCTCGAGCCCGATCGCATTCGCATCACGCGCCTCCACTTTTCTCTTACACTCCCCTTTTCGAAAGGACTTTCACCATGTCTCAGAACACCACCGCCCAGCCCCGCACCGTCCAGACCGCCGACCGCGGCAAACTCGACGTCCGTGCCCTCGTCTTGCTCGCCATCCTGCTTGCCGCCGGCTTCATCCTCAACTTCACCGTCGGCAAGGCTATCTCCGGCATCTCGGGCGGCATGATCAGCCCCGAGTTCATTATCTCGGCCTTCTGCCTCACTATCCTGGTCGTGCGCCCCAACATCGGTCAGGCGCTCGTTATCGGCCTCATCTCGGCGGCCGTGATCCAGATCACCACCACTTCGCCGTTCGTCGATTTTGCCGCCGAGGGCATCGCCGCCATGCTCATGGCCGGCATCGTCAACGCCGCCAGCAAGAACGGTCAGGTCAAGCCTGCCGTCGCCATCGTCGCAACCTTCGTGACCACCTTTGTCTCGGGCGTCATCTTCATGGTCATCAAGATGGCCATGCTCGGCGTGGTGGGCGAGCTCGCCGCAGCCATGCTGCCCGTTGTCGCCATGACCGCCGTGTTTAACGCCATTCTGGTTGGCGCCCTCTACCTGCCCATCCAGAAGGCCCTGAAGCTCAACTAACCCATCGCGGCCCCACCGCCAAAGACTGTCCCAAACAACTAGCTTTTGGGGGCGTTCTTAAACGACTAGTCATTTAAGAACGCCCCCAATGACTACCTTCATCTGAAGGCATAGGTACTGCTATATCAAAACTCCCTCCGAAAGGAACTCATCATGGCCACCAACGCCCAAGCTCGCACCATCTCAGCTAACGCCGCCTCAAACATGGGCATCCTCGATATCACCTCACTCGTCCTGCTCGCCATTTTGCTTGCCGCCGGCTTTATCCTCAACATGACTGTTGGCAACGCTCTGGCAGTTACGGGCATTAAGCCTCAGTTCATCATCGCCGCCTATGCCTTGGCAATCGCGCTAACGCAGGCGAGCTTTGCCCAGGCTGCTATCTTTGGCATCCTATCGGCCGCTGTCATACAGATCACCACGTCCATCCCCGGTCTCAACTTTGTCACCGAGCTTGCCGGCGCACTGACCATGGCCGCCCTCGCCAAGTCCAACATCGGCGGCGACAAGATCAACCCCTTTATCGCCGGCTTTCTGACCACTCTCGTCTCGGGTGCGCTTTTCGCCGTCCTGGGCACCGTCATCATGGGCGCCGCGCTGCCCACGGCGCTCGCCAAGGTGCCCATCGTGCTCGGCACCGCCGTCTTTAACGCCGTCGTGGTCCAGGCGCTCTTCTTCCCCCTGCGCAAGGTGCTCGGCAAATAGCCTGTTATGATGAACGGGCCGCACGATAGCGGCCCACCAGCAAAGACTGTCCCAAACAGCTAGCTTTTGGGGACGTTCTTAAACGACTAGTCATGTAAGAACGTCCCCGATGACTATGAAAGGTATCCATGGAAACGATCATCAACGTCGACGATGTCTCGTTCTCCTATGGCACGCAGACCGAGCAGGCGCTTAAGCATATCTCGCTCGGCGTGAACAGGGGAGATTTTATCGGCATTATCGGGCCTTCGGGCGCCGGCAAGTCCACACTTGCCGCCTGCCTGTCGGGAGCCGTACCCCACCATTACACCGGCACGTTCTTTGGCTCCGTCACTGTCGACGGCAACGACACCTGTGAAGTCTCGCTCACCGATGTGTCGCAGATCGTCGGCAGCGTGTTGCAGGACATCGACACGCAAATGGTCGCCTCGGTCGTCGAAGACGAGATGCTTTTTGGCCTGGAGAACTTTGGCGTTCCCCACGCCCAGATCGAGCAACGTGTGAGCGAGACGCTTAAGACCGTCGGCATCAGCGACCTGCGCGACCGCGAGATTGCCACACTTTCGGGCGGCCAAAAGCAAAAGGTTGCCATCGCCGCCATCCTCGCCATGCGTCCGCGTGTGCTCGTGCTCGACGAACCCACCGCGGCGCTCGACCCCGCCAGCTCCACGCTGGTCTTCGAGACCCTACGCGAGGCCAACCGTGCACTCGGCATCACCATCGTCGTCGTTGAGCAAAAAGTCGCCCTGCTTTCGGAGTATTGCAACCGCGTGCTCGTGCTCAATCATGGCGAAATCGCGCTACAGGGCAAGCCGCACGAGGTCTTCGCGCATACCGATGAGCTCCGCGCCATCGGCGTCGATTGCCCGCGTGTCACGCGCATTTTCAACAGCCTCGAGGCCGATGGCCTGGCCAGCGGCACTCCCTGTTTGGATGTTGATGAGGCCGAGCGCCTGATTACGGGCATCGTCGACCCCGCACACGCAAGCAGCGACATTCAGGCACCCGCCGGCTCACCGCACGCACCGTCGTTGCGCCCGCACGCCAAGGACGCCGAGCCCGTGCTCACCTTCGATCACGTTGAGTTTGTCTATCCCAATGGCGGCGCCGCCGTCCACGACCTCAACCTGACCCTCTATCCCGGCGAGCTCGTGGGCATCGTCGGCCAAAACGGTGCCGGCAAGACCACGCTCACCAAGCTGCTCACAGGCCTGCTTAAGCCCGCCTCGGGCAGTGTGCGCGTCACGGGACTGGATACCGCAGCCGTCCCCACGAGCCGCATTGCCCGCGAAGTCGCAACGCTCTTCCAAAACCCCGACCGCCAGATCTGCAAGGACACCGTGCTCGACGAGGTCGCCTTTGGCCTGGAGCTTGCCGGCATCGACCGTGCCGAGGCGCTGCGTCGCGCCCAGCTCGTCATCGACCGCTTTGGCTTGCCGGCCGACGAGGCACCCTTCTCGCTCTCGCGCGGTCAACGCCAGATGGTGGCACTCGCCTCCGTCGTGGTCGTAGAGCCCAAAATCATGGTGCTCGACGAGCCCACGAGCGGCCTTGACTACCGCGAGTGCATGACCGTGATGGAAACGGTACGCACCATGGCCGAGCGCGGCTGCGCTGTAATCATGGTCTGCCACGACATGGAAGTCGTCTCTGACTTTGCCGAGCGCATTGTGGTAATGGCCGACGGCCGCATCCTCGAGCGCGGTCGCACGCACGAGCTGTTCTCGGACATCGAGCTTATGCAGCGCGCCTACGTTGAGCCGCCCCAGGTCATAGAGCTTTCTCGTCGCCTGGCATCCTCCGTCTCTCCCGCCTTTGCACAGGTGAGCGAGGTCACCGATATCGTTCGCATTACCGAGGAGATGGTCCACCGTGGTTAACGTCATCGACTATATGCCGGGCGATACACTGCTGCACCGCTTGAACCCGGTCGTCAAGCTGGGCCTTGCCGCCGCCATCATCATCGGCATCTTCCTGTCCGACACCTACGTGGCACTGTTGGGCTTTTTGGCGCTCACCCTTGCACTGGGCGCCTACGCCGGCGTCGTCGACCGCTTGCTCTCGCTACTCAAGCTGCTGATTCCGCTTGCGCTTATCATGCTGGTGCTTCAGCTGGCCTTTATGCGCGACGGCAACATGGTGTGGGGCTTTATCACCGACACGGGCCTCATTACCGGATCGAAGGCCTGCCTACGCCTGTTGGGCGTGGCGCTGCCACTCATCCTCATGCTTATGGTGACCAAGCTCAACGACCTCGCCAACGCCTGCGTCGAGGTGCTGCACGTGCCATATCGCTATGCCTTCACCTTTACCACGGCGTTGCGCTTTGTGCCGGTATTTGGCCAGGAAATGAACGCCATCATGGAGGCGCAGACTGCACGCGGCGTCGAATACGACACTAAGAATCCCGTCAAGAAACTCAAGCTCATGCTGCCGCTGTGCGTGCCACTGCTTATCTCGAGCGTAGGCAAGACCGATGCCACCGCGCTTGCCGCCGAGCAGCGCGGCTTCTACCTGCGCACGCGTGCGAGTTCGTATAAGCGCTACCCCATCAAAGGCCTGGATATCGCCGTACTTATCGTCAGCATCGCCCTTATCGCCATCGGTTTCCTGTTCTAGCAATCGCTGGCAGCAACCGGCAAATGCAAAAGGCCTCGGCTCGCACCAAACGAGCCGAGGCCTTTACTGTTTTCCCAGATAATACCTACCTAATAAACCTGTCCCTTTTTGGCAGGTCGGAAGCTAGAGGCGGTAGGGGGCGCCGCTGCGGATAATGGATTCGCGTACCAGGACATCCATCGCATCGAGGGTGATCTCGGGCATCTCGCGATACTTCTGCAGCACCGAGAGCTCCGTGCATGCCAGGATGACGCGGTCGCAGCCGCTACGGGCGAACTCCCACATCACGCGGTCGAACTTATCCATATCGGGCTCGCGCCCGGCCTTCACATCGTCGTAGATGAGCGACATCACGTCGGCCTGACGCTTTTCACTGGGATAGATGACCTCAACGCCCGCGGTCTCACATTCGCGCCCATAGACGTCTGCGCCCACGGTACCGTCGGTGCCCATGATGCCGATCTTGCGCACCGGCTCGGCCGGCATGCTCAGGTTGGGATCGAACTCGCACTCCCCCATCACCGCGCCCGCCAGGGCATAGCGCACCGACTCACGCGGCATGTGGATAATCGGCACCTTCGTAAACGACTGGATCTGGTCGTAGAAGTAGTGTGACGTGTTGCAGGGAATCGCTATGTGCGCGCAGCCCAGCGACTCGAGCGCCCGAGCGCACTCCTTCATGGTCGCCAGCAGCTCGGCATGCTCGCCGGTCTTGATGGCCAGCGTACGGTCGGGCATGGTCGACTTGGAAAGCACCACCATGTCGATATGCTCCTGATCACAGGTAGCAGCCGTATGACGTACCACCTGGTCGTAGTAATACGACGTGGCCTCGGCGCCCATGCCGCCGATAACTCCCAGCTTTTCCATCGCCGCCTCCTTGGTGACGCCCACGCAATTGCGCGTATCATACCCGCGCCCGCCCGATACACGCCGGACGGGCGCCACGCTCGTCTACTTGTAATACGTCTTGAACAGCTTAAAGTGACGCAGCTTGGTGTGCCACATGCGCAACCAGCGGTTAAAGACAAAATCACCCTTCATAAACGAAGGATCGGCGGCCTTGCCCTCCTTGGCCAGACGATGTGCCTTCGCACGCAGCTCGGGGTCCTTGACATACTTGTCAACGACGCCCATAGGAACAACCATCCACAGAGCCTCATCCTGCGCCGTCACAAATTCCGGCTCAAACGGGCGGTTATAGACGTACTCATCTACCACGTATTTAGCAACGTTAAAGCCACTATTGGTGACATAGTAATTACTGCGGCCCTGACGCGTGTTGAAGTCGAAGAACTTAAACGAGCCATCGCGCTCGTCGTACTTGACGTCGAAGTTGGAGAAGCCCGTAAACTTAAGGTCCTCAAGCAGCTTGCGCACGCCACCCATGAGCTCGTCGTTGGGCTCAGTGATGATGCAGGCATGGTTGCCGACACCATGGGGCTGATGCTCCTCGAGCAGCACGTGACCCAGGCACATCATGCGAACCTTGCCGTTGCGGTCGGAATAACTGGTAAGCACGCGCATGTACTCGTCGTTGCCGGGCACGCGGTCCTGCAAGATGAGGTCATCGGTGTAGCCGCTGGCGTACACATCGCGAATGACCTGTTCCAGCTCGGCGCGATCGGCAATCTCGTAGGCCTTCTTCTGACCCTCGAACTCGTGCTCCCACCACATGATGCCGTCAGAGGGCTTCAGGATCATCGGAAAAGGGAAGTCGATCTGGTCGAGCACCTCGGCGGAAGCCTCACCCTGAGCGTTGAGCATCGCCATGGTAAAGGTAAACGTGTGCGGATACGGCACACCGTGCTTCTCACACAGCTCGTAGAAGATCTCCTTCTTCTGGCACTGCTCGAGCATGCTGTAGGGCG
>CAJKQY010000045.1:0-16033 GCA_905202145.1 uncultured Collinsella sp. | reverse complement strand
TACGCCAGAACGATCAAGGCCTCTTCCAAAGCGTGCCGGTAAACGCCGACTCCTACGACGGCCACTTCTGCGCCCGCCTGATTCGCAAGTAACTACTAAGTTGCGTTGAAATAGGGATTGAATAGCGGCATCTACCCGCCAAAAAGTCCTTATTTCACCGCAACTCATAGAGCCACCTATAGCGCAAAGAAACAGCCCCGCGATCGATGTCGGTCGCGGGGCTGTTTGGTTCCTAGTGGCTATGCGGGCAGTTGGCGCAGCAGCCGCTGGTGGCGCTGGTGCTGGAGCCGCCGCTTCGCTGGTCGGTGTTGTAGAAACCGCTACCCTCAAATTTAATGCCGCTGGCCGAGAACGTCTTGGCCGCCGGAGCGCCGCAGCTCGGGCACACGACCTCGGGGGTCTCGGACATGGGATGCTCAACCTCAAACACGTTGCCGCAGCTCGAGCACTTGTAATCGTAGCGCGCCATAATACTTCCTTTTCAGCACAAAGCGGGCAGATCGCTCTGCCCGCATAAATTCAAACAGCTGTAACTGTACCCTATATCGGGGGTTTTATCACGCTTCGCCCCAGAATCTATGGGTGTTGCGCAGGAGCTGTGCAGTTTTGCGCTCGGCGGCCGCAACGTCGGCCTCATCGGCCTGCCACGTCCAGTTGCCCGTGGCGACACCCGGCACGTTCATGCGCGCATCATCGCCCAGCCCCAGGATATCCTGCAGCGGCATCATCACCAGGGGAGCTTCGCTCGCGAGCGCGTCGCCCATCACCTTGGCCGCCACCTCAACGCCGCTCGGCTCGTCGCCGCCCGCAAAGGAGCGCGTGCACCAACCGGCGAGCGTCGACGTGTCGTGCGTCGAGGTGTACAGAATCTTGCCCGGCGTGGGATACACGCCGTTGCGGACGTCGTAATCGCTAAACTCCAGCACGTCCATACCGGGGAAGCCGCAGGTCGAAGCCATGGCGCGAACTCCGGGCGTCAGGTAGCCCAGGTCCTCGGCGATAAAGTTGAGCGGACCCAGCTCGTCATAGGCGGTCTGGAACAGATCCTTGCCCGGACCCGCCAGCCAGCGGCCGTCAGCGCAGGCTTTGCCTGCGGGAATGCTAAAGTAGCTGTGGAATCCCAGGAAGTGGTCCAGTCGCACGCGGTCGTAGAGCGAGAACGCGCGACGCAGACGGTCCATCCACCAGCGGTAGCCGTTCTCCTTCATGTGATCCCAACGGAAGGTGGGGTTGCCCCATACCTGGCCCTCGGGCGCAAAATTGTCGGGCGGCGCGCCGGAAATCTCAATCGCCTTGCCGGTATCGGACAGCCAGAAGTTCTCGGGCTCGCTCCACGCATCGGCCGAATCGTCCGAGACATACATCGGGATATCGCCGATGACCTCGATACCTTTCTTGTGCGCATAGTTCATGAGCTCGCACCAGGCCAGGTCAAAGCGGTACTGCATGTACGCCTGCAGCTCTGCCTCGTCGTGGAAACACTTGTCGTCAATCAGATGCTCGTTGTAGCGGGCGACATCCGCCGGCCAATCGTGGCGCGACTCGCCCTCAAAGTGCTTCTTGACGGCCATGTAGACGCAGTACTTCTCGAGCCAATCGGCGTTGCGATGCTTAAACGCCGTGTAGAGCGGATCGGCATCCTCGCCGCCGCGAATCTTCCAAGTCTCAAAGTCGGCCGCCAGCTCCTCTTGGCTTTCGGGCAGCAGGTCGATATTGCCCGCAAAGGCCGAAGGCCCAGCGTAAGGGGAGCGGAAGAAGTCCGTCGGGTTGACAGGCAGGACCTGCCAGTAGCGCATGCCCATAGCGGCCAGATGGTCGATAAAGCGACGCGTGGGCGCACCAATCGTACCGGGCTTGCCGTCGTCGGTGGGCACCGACGTGATGTGGCACACGACGCCCGCGCCATGATCGAGCTGCTCCTGCAGGCGCTGCTCGGCATGGTGATAGATGATCGACGAGCCCAACGGATACAGATCGAGCGTGACCGTACCGTTGTGGATCTCGCACTCGTGACCGCTGATCACGTCACTCGCGCATTCGTTGAGCGCCGGAATCGTCACGCGGTGCGAATTGCGCAGGCTACGGTTGATGATAACCGTCGCGGACTCGCCATCCTTGCCCGTGCGGTTGTAGGCCAGTACCTCGTCGTTGAGCGCGAAGGCCTTGATCTCGCCGTCAATCATAAATGGCAATGCGCGGCGTACGGCGGAGGCGTTCTTGACAATAGCCAGCGTGTCGAAGTCGTGCAGTTGGTCCTTGGTCGGCAGGGTGCGGCGGTTGCCCGGATCGGTAAGGCCCTCCAGGCCGTACTCGTCGCCGTAGTAGATCGAAGGCACGCCGGGGAACGTCATCTGCATGAGTGTGGCGAGCCAAAAGCGGCTCTTGGCCAGCCCCATCGCGTTCTCGTCCAGGCGCCATTTGCTGCGCTCGCACTCGGGTAGCTGCGACTCGTCGGGGCCGCCGCCGAGTACTGAGATGATACGCGGACGGTCATGGCTCGAAAGCAGATTGAGCGCGCAGGACAATGCCTCGCTCGGGTAGTTTTCGCGCAGGGTCTCGATATCCTCGGCTGCCTGGTAGGCGTTCTTGTAGCCCATCAAAAAGCCGATGACCATGTCGCGGAAGGGGTAATCCATAGCAGAGTCCAGCTCGGAGCCCTGCAGGTAGCGGCGCAGATGGCCGTAGCTAATCTTGTTGGAGGCGTCTTCCCAGACTTCGCCGAGCAACAGTGCGTCAGGCTTTTCGGCAAGTACGGCCTTCTTGATCTCGGCCAGGAAGTCGTCGGAAAGCTCGTCGGCGACGTCCAGGCGCCAACCATGGGCACCGGCGCGCAGCCATTTGCGGATCACGCCGTCCTTGCCCAGGAGCCTCTCGCGTACCAGCTCGGACTTCTCGTTGATGGCCGGCATGTTGCCCACGCCCCACCAGCAGTCGTACGAGCCGTCCTCGTGGAAGGTAAACGCATCGCGCCACGGCGAATCCTCGCTCTGCCAGGCACCCACGCCGGGATAGTTGCCGTAGCGGTTAAAGTAGATCGAGTCATCGCCCGTGTGGTTGAAGACGCCGTCCAGGATGATGGAGATGCCCAGCTTCTCGGCTGCCTGGCACAGCTCGGTAAAGTCCTGCTCGGTGCCCAGGATCGGGTCAATCTTGGTGTAGTCGGCCGTGTCGTAGCGGTGGTTGCTCGCGGCTTCAAAGATGGGATTGAGGTAGATGGCCGTAAAGCCCAGCTCGGCGATGCGGGGCAGGTCTTCCTGGATGCCCTTGAGCGAGCCGCCGTAGAAGTCCCAGGTCTTGATGGAGCCGTCCTCGGCGCGCTCGTACACGGGCGGCTCGTTCCAGTCCTCGACCATCCGGCGCTGAATGCCCTTGCGCGGTTTTTCGAGTTGGGCCATTGTGCGCTCGCGCCAATGCTCGTCACGGGCGTAGCGGTCGGGGAAGATCTGGTAGACCATGCCGCGCTCGTACCAGGTGGGGCGGTTCTCGCGGTGCTTGTAGACGGTAATCTGGAAGGACGGCACCTCGGCGTAGTCGTGGGTTACGCCCTCGCCGCCGGTGCGGCCCTGGGGCGCGCCCAGGCGAACCTCGGGCTGGCCCTCGATTTTGCAGATAAAGCTGTACCACACAAGACACGGTTCAGCGCATTTGAGCTCGCCGGTAAAAATGCCATCGCCTTCGTGCTCCATCGGGATCAGGGTCTCGCCGACTTCATCGACCCAGGTACGCAGGGTGAGTGTTGCCTGGTTGGGATCGGCATCCTCCAAAATCACCGAGAGTGCAACGGAAGTTCCAGTGGTCACAGCGCCAAACGGAGTGCGAAACTGCGGTAGGCGGCTGTTGTGAATCAATCTCATAGTACGGTCCAGTTCAATAGAATCACGGCCTGCGGGCCATGGGTTTTACGCACAGTATTTAAGTATATCGTTGCACTTTAGTTGTATAAACTACAGCCGCTCATTATCGGCGAACGGTTGTGCTAGAAAATCGTTTTACCTCATCTATAGAACAAGGGGTGTCGCACTGAACGACACCCCTTGTTTATTGAGGATTAGATTGTGGATCGTCCGGACTAGCGGCGCTTGCGGGTGGCCGTTGCCTTGCGGACGGACGTCTTCTTGGACGGGGCCTTTACCTCAGCCTTGGGCTCCTCTTTGGCAGCAGCGGGTTTAGTCTCTGCCTTGGGAGTTGCGGCCTTTGCCGTGGTCTTCTTAGCTGTCGTCGCGCGCTTGCGCGTGGTGGTCTTGGCGGCGGGCTTGGCCTCGACGGTTGCCTCCGGCTTGGACTCGGCAGGCGTCTCCTCGACCTTGGCGGCCGGCTTTGCGGCCGCCTTGGGGGTAGCTTTCGTTGCAGTGGCCTTGGTAGCCGTCGCCTTCGTAGCTGTAGTCTTCTTGGCGGTCGTGCTCTTGGTCGCGGCTGTTTTCTTGGCTGCAGCTTTGGCCGGAGCCTTTGCGGCCGGCTTGGCCTCGGCGGTTTCGGCCTTTACCTCGGGAGCAGCCTCGGCCTCGGCGCCCTTCTTGGCAGCGGCGGTCGTGCGCTTGCGCGTGGTCGTTGTCTTGGTAGCGACTGACTTGGTTGTCGTCGCCTTGGTCGCAGTGGCCTTCTTGGCCGTCGTCTTGCGCGTTGTGGTCTTTTTGGCGGCAGGCTTCGCAGCCGGCTTAGCCTCAGCCTCGGGAGCTGCCTCAACCGTCTTTTCCTCAGTCTTTGGCTCCTCAGCAGCTGCGGGCGCCTCAACAACCGGCTTGGCCTTGGGCTCAGGCTCGTCGACAACCGCCGCCGGCCTCTCAATCTCCGGGTGCATAAAGAAGTACAGGTCCAGATACTTGTCGGCCGAGCGCGTCCAGCTAAAGTCCTGGCTCATGGCCTGCGTTACCAGCTGGTTCCAGGCATCGCGGTTGTCCCAGAACAGGCGTGCTGCGCGGAACACGGCGTCGCCCATCTCGTCGCCGTTAAAGTTACTAAACGAGAAGCCCGTGCCCTCGCCGGTAAACTCGTTATACGGGATCACCGTGTCCTTCAGACCACCGGTCTCGCGCACGATGGGCAGCGTGCCGTAGCGCATGGCGATGATCTGCGACAGGCCGCAGGGCTCAAACTTCGACGGCATCAGGAACATGTCGGCTGCGGCATACATACGCTGCGACAGCGCTGGTTCAAACTCGATGCGCGCGGCCATGGTGCCGGGGTACTTGTCCTGGAAGTAGCGCAGGCCGTCCTCGTAGTCGCGGTCGCCGGTGCCCAGCACCGCCACCTGCACGCCACCGGACAGGATGCGGTCGAGCGCGTACATGACCAGGTCCATGCCCTTCTGGCGCGTCAGGCGCGTGACCATCACCATGAGCGGACGGTCGTCGCGAACCTCGAGCCCCAGCTCTTCTTGCAGCTTGGCCTTGCACAAGGCCTTTCCGGAGCGGTCCTCGACCGTGTAGTTTGCGGCAATGCGCTTGTCGGTCGCCGGGTCAAAGCCCGCGACGTCGATGCCATTCAAAATGCCCTGCAGCGCGTACGAGCGCTCGCGCAGCACACCGTCCAGGCCCTCGCCAAACTCGGGCGTCTGGATCTCGTTGGCATAGGTGGGGCTCACCGTGGTAATGGCATCGGCATAGTGCAGCGCGCCCAGCATGTAGTTGATGCTGCAGGCGTCGCAGCGCAACTGCGTAGCGGCCGCGGGAATATGCGCCACACCCAGGATGTCCTCCATCACGGTGTCGCTAAACTGGCCCTGGAACGCCACGTTGTGGATCGAGAACACGGTCTTGACGCGGTCGTACAGCGGCAGGCCCTGGTAGAACTCGCGCAAGAACACGGGTGCCAGTGCCGTCTGCCAGTCGTTGCAGTGCAAGATGTCGCACTCAAAGCCCTCGGGTAGGTGCTGCAGGCTCTCGGTGATGGCTTTGGAGAAGAACGCAAAACGCTCGCCGTCGTCAAAGAAGCCGTACGGGTAGTCGCGCGCAAAGTAGCGCTCGTTGTCGATGAACATATACGTGACGCCGTCGTGCTCGAGCTTCTCGAGCCCGCAGTACTCGTTGCGCCAGCCCAGGCTCACGTAAAAGTCGGAGAAGTGCTCCATCTGCGCCTTGTACTCGTCCTTGATGGTGGCGTACTTGGGCACCATCACGATGACCTCGGCGCCGGCACGCACAAGCGCCGCAGGCAGCGAGCCCGCCACGTCGCCCAGGCCACCGGTCTTTACAAACGGTGCGCACTCGGCCGAGGCAAACACGATCTGCATCTTTTTGCTGGAATCTGCCATATTGTCTCCCATGTTGCAATTCGAGAATAGCCGCCTGGCGCTAACCGGGCGGCTATTCTACATGTTACGAGCGATGTTGCGGTGCCAACGTTAACGTACGATGGTGGTGTCGGAAGTTAACGGAGCCTTGCCCAGCACCAGGATGTTCTCGGGCGTGCCGCGAAGCTCGGTGTTGGTGGGAACCACGTTGTTCTTGTCCAGGATGGCATTCTCAACGCGGGCGCCGCTCTTGATGATGCAGCTCTGGTTGATGATCGAGTTGGTCACCGAAGCGCCTTCCTCGACCACAACGCCGCGCGACAGGATCGAGTTGCGCACGGTGCCCTTGATGATGCAGCCGGCCGAGATGATCGAGTTGCACGCGTGGCTGCCGGTCGCATAGCGCGAAGGCGGCACGTCGTGAGCCTTGGTCAGGATCGGGCGCTCGGGATCGAAGAGCTGGTCGGCCACGGTCTGGTCGAGCAGGTCCATGCTGCGGCGATAGAGCGACTTCTCGCTAAACACGCCCACGACCTCGCCCTTGTACTCGTAGCTGCACACGTCGATGTTGCCAAAGTCGCCCTGGAGTGCCTCGAGCAGGTCCAGATAGTCGGCGGCCTGGTAGTGGTCGATGATCTCGAGTAGCGTCTCGCGGTTGACGATGCAGCAGTCCATTGAGGCGTTGTCGCCGTACACGACGCCGGCGCTCACGCCCGTCAGGCGGCCGTTCTCGTTAATCTCGAGCTTGGTCTCGTCATCGACGTTGCGCGTGGCCTTGCAGTACACCACGGTCATCTGGGCACCGGAGTTCTCGTGCGCGTCGATGATGGTGTTGAGGTCCATGTTAAAGATGATGTTGGTGCCCATCATCACAACATAGGGCTTATCCGAGCGCTGGAACAGCTTCTTGTTGGAGATGATGTCGCGCAGCAGGAAGCGCATGCCGCCCTTGGTGGTGCCATACGCGTTGCCGGGCACCATGAACAGGCCGCCCTTCTTGCGGTCCAGGCCCCAGTCCTTGCCCGAGCCCACGTGATCGATCAGCGAGCGGTAATTGCCCGGCATGACGACGCCGACGGTCTTAATTCCGGCATTCATCATGTTGGACAGCGGGAAGTCGATCAGACGGTAGCGGCCCAAAAACGGAACGGACGCGATGGGGCGGTCCTTGAGCAGCACGCTGCCGTAGGTCGAAGAGTAGTTAGCGGTGATATAACCGATGGCCTTGCGATTGATCATCGGATCATTCCCCCTTCCCGATAACGACGTCATTTCCAACGACGGCCGTATCCTTGGTGGTATCGACAGAGCCGAGCTTCACGCCCTCTTCGACCGTGGAGTTCTCGCCCAAAATAGCGCGGCAGATGTGCGCGCCGCTCTTAACGTGCGCACCCGGCAGCAGCACGGAGTCCTCGACCACGGCGCGCTCCTCGATGATGACATCGGTCGAAAGGATCGAGTGGCGAGCGGTGCCGTAGATCTTGCAGCCGTTGGAGACCAGGCAGTCGTCCAGGCGGCCGTCCGGACCAATGTAGTGCGGAGGACGCGTGGTGATGTTAGACATGATGGGGAAGTTCTTGTCAAATAGATCGAACTCGGGGTTGTTACCCAGCAGGTCCATCGAGGTCTCGTGGAAGCTGGCGATGGTGCCAACGTCCTTCCAAAAGCCGTGGAACTCGTAGCTGTACAGGCGCTTGTTCTCGCCGAGCAGCTTGGGGATGATGTCCTTGCCAAAGTCGTGGCTCGAGCGCTGGTCCAGAGCGTCCGCCTCGAGTGCCTCGATCAGCACGTCGGCCGAGAAGATGTAGATGCCCATGGACGCGAGGTTCGAATCGGGCTTCTCGGGCTTCTCGGTGAACTTGGTGATGCGGCCATCCTCGGGGTCGGTGGTCAGGATGCCAAAGCGGCTGGCCTCTTCCCACGGCACGGGCATAACGCTTACGGTGAGGTCGGCGTTATTCTCAATGTGCGTCTTGAGCATCTTGCGGTAATCCATGCGATACAGATGGTCGCCCGAAAGAATCAGGACGTACTTGGGGTCGTTGGCCTTGATGTAGTCGAGGTTCTGCGTAATGGCGTCGGCCGTGCCCGCATACCAGGCGCCACCGGTCTGCGTCTCGTACGGAGGCAGGATCGACACGCCGCCGTCGCGGCTGTCCAGATCCCAAGCCTCGCCGGAGCCCACGTAGGCATGCAGCAGGTAGGGGCGATACTGCGTCAGAACGCCCACCGTGTCGATGCCCGAGTTGGAGCAGTTGGACAGCGAAAAGTCGATAATGCGGAACTTGCCACCAAAGCTAACCGCCGGCTTAGCGATCTTTTGGGTGAGTGCCCCCAATCGGCTGCCCTGTCCTCCTGCGAGGAGCATCGCGATGCATTCTTTCTTACTCATCGATTTCTCCTTCTGTCATCGATGTTCTTAAACCCATTAGCGACGGGCGCGGCGCTCGGTCGCGCCCGTCGAGTAATGCCGTGCTGGCATAAGGGAGCTCGCGCGCCTTTACGCGTGCCAGATCTCGTCGCGGTACTCGCGAATGGTGCGGTCGCTTGAGAACCAGCCAGAGGAGGCGGTGTTGAGCAGCGCCTTGCGGTTCCAGGTCTCCTGGTCGCCGTAGCTGCCGGTGAGCTTTTCCCACGCATCCACGTAGCTGCGGAAATCGGCCATGACCAGGTCGGGGTCGTTGTTGTTCATGAGCTCGTTGTAGATGCTCTCGAAGTTGCCCGAAAGACCCGCAAAGGTGTTGTCCTTGAGCTCGTCCATCACGCGGCCCAGACGCTCGCGGTCGCCGTTGAGGGTATCCCACGCAAAGTAGCTGTTGGATGCCCAGAGCTGCTCGACCTCGGGAGCGGTCAGGCCAAAGATGGCCTCGTTCTCGCGGCCGGCCAGGTCGGCGATCTCGATGTTGGCGCCGTCGAGAGTGCCCAGCGTAATGGCGCCGTTCATCATGAGCTTCATGTTGGACGTGCCCGAGGCTTCCTTGCCGGCCGTGGAAATCTGCTCCGAGATCTCGGCGGCGGGGTAGATGAGCTGTGCGTTGCTTACGCGGAAGTTGGGGATAAAGCAGACCTTCATGACCTCGTTCACGCGGGCATCGTTGTTGATGACGTCGGCCACCGAGTTAATGAGGCGGATGGTTTCCTTGGCAAAGGTGTAGCTCGAGGCAGCCTTGCCGCTAAAGATGAAGGTTGTCGGCGTCACGTGGAAGTTGGGGTCGGCGATGCGACGGTTGTAGATGTCCATGACCTTCATGATGTTCATGAGCTGGCGCTTGTAGGCATGGAAGCGCTTAACCTGAACATCGAAGACGGTGTTGGGATCGATGACCAGACCGGTCTCGGCCTTAACATAGGCAGCCAGGCGCTCCTTGTTGGCGCTCTTGGAGGCACCCACGGCCTTCAGGAACTCGGTGTCGTTCTGGAACTCTTTGAGCTTTTCCAGCTCAAAGGCGTCCTTGAGCCAGCCGTCGCCAATGGCATCGGTCACGAGCTTGGCGTAGGTGGGGTTGGCCTCGGCAAAGAAGCGACGGTGCGAAATGCCGTTGGTCTTGTTGTTGAACTTCTCGGGCGTTAAGGCATAGAAGTCCTTGAGCACGATGTTCTTGATGATGTCGGAGTGAATCTTGGCCACGCCGTTGACGCTGTGGCTGCAGATCACGGACAGGTTGGCCATGCGAATCTCGCCGTCCCAAAGAATGGCGGTCTGGCGCAGACGCTCCTGCCAGCCCTCCTGCGTGGTGTCGAACGACTCGTGCCAACGACGGCTGATCTCGTCGATGATCTGGTACACGCGGGGGAGGAGCTTGGAGAACGTGCCGATGGGCCACTTCTCCAGTGCCTCGGGCAGGATGGTGTGGTTGGTGTAGCTCACGACCTGCGTCACGATGTTCCAGGCGTCATCCCACTCGAGCTTCTTCTCGTCGATCAGGATACGCATGAGCTCGGGGCCGCACATGGCGGGGTGGGTGTCGTTGGTATGGATGGCAACAAACTGCGGCAGCAGCTCCCAGTTCTCGCCGTGCTCCTTCTCAAAGGTGTCGAGCAGGCTGTAGATGCCGGCCGAGACAAACAGGTACTCCTGCTTCAGGCGCAGCAGACGGCCGTGTTCGCCGGCGTCGTTGGGGTAGAGGATGGCGCTGATGGCCTCGGCCTCGGCGCGCTCGGCGTCGGCCAGGGCATAGTCGCCGCGGTTGAAGGCCTCCAGGTCAAAGTGCTCCTCGACCGGCTCGGCAGCCCAGACGCGCAGCTTGTTGACGGTCTCGCCGGCATAGCCCACAACGGGGATGTCATAAGGGACGGCCAGGATGTCCTGCGTGTCCACCGTGCGGTAGAACGTGCGGCCGTTCTCCTCAAAACCCTCGACGTGGCCACCAAACTTGATGGTCACGACCTTGTCCTGACGACGAACCTCCCAGGGATAGCCGTGGGTGAGCCACTCGTCGGTGGCCTCGACCTGGCTGCCGTTAACGATTTCCTGCTTAAACAGGCCGTAGCGGTAGCGCATGCCGTTGCCGTAGCCGGCGATGCCCTCGGCTGCCATGGAATCCAGGAAGCATGCTGCCAGACGGCCCAGGCCACCATTGCCCAGAGCCGGATCGGGCTCCTGGTTCTCGATGACGGACAGGTCAAAGCCCATGTCGTCGAGCGCCTCGGCGACCATGTCGCGCACACCAAAGTTGAGCAGGTAGTTGTCGAGCAGGCGGCCGATCAAAAACTCGATCGAGAAGTAGTACACGCGCTTCTTGCCCTCGGCGGTGGCGCGGGCGTCGCTCTTGGTGGCAACGGTGCGTGCCTTCTCGGCCACGAGCTTGGCCAGGGCGTTAAAGCGATCGAGGTCGCTGGCGGCCTCGATGCTCTTGCCGCTGATGCTCATGACGGCATCGCGATAGAGCTCGGTAAACTCCTGCTTGTTGTCGAAGATCTTATTCATACGTTCCTTTCCCCCGGGGATGTTTCTCCCGGAACGGTTATGACATGTATCCTACGCCCCCGCGGGGCGGGTAATTACAGCTGTAACGGCTTTGTTACGCGTCCTTGCCAGACGACTTAGCAGAAGCAGACTTGGCCTTGGTAGCGGCCTTTTTGGCAGCCGGCTTTTTGGCAGCCGGCTTTTTGGCCGTGGTGGACTTAGCAGCGGGCTTTGCGGCGGTCTTGGCCTTGGCAGCGGGCTTGGTAGCCTTTGCCTTGGCCGGAGCCTTCTTGGCGGCCGCAGGCTTGGGCTTTACCGAGGACGTGCGCTTCTTGGGCGCAGCCTTGGGGGCCTCGACCACCGGCGGCTTGTAGCTGCTGGGGCCGCGGCGCTTAAGCACCACGCCAGCCAGGCCGGGCACCTTGATCTCGATGGAGTCCATCTGCCCGTTCCAGGGATAGGGCTCGCTCGAGCAGGTGTAGGGCTCTTCGCCGGCATAGCCGCTGCCGCCAAACTCGGGACGGTCGGAGTCAAAGATGACCTCCCAGTCGCCCTCGCGCGGCACGCCCACACGGAAGCTCTCGTAGCTCGCCGGGTCAAAGTTGATCAGGATCACCAGGTCGTCGTCGATGTCCTCGCCCTGGCGCACAAAGCTCACGATGGACTGCTTGGAGTTGTCCGCGTCGATCCAGGTAAAGCCGTCGTCGGTGTAGCCGCGCTCGTACAGGGCGGGCTCGGCGGTGTACAGGTGGTTGAGCGCCTTGATAAACGCCTGATGATGCTTGTGGGTCTCGTACTCCTCGGTCAGGAACCACTGAATGGATTCGTAGTAGCGCCACTCAATAAACTGGCCGATCTCGTTGCCCATAAAGTTGAGCTTGGCACCGGGATGCGTCATCTGGTAGAAGGCGAGCGTGCGCAGGCCGGCAAACTGGCGCCACCAGTCGCCCGGCATGCGGCCGATCAGCGAGCACTTGCCGTGCACGACCTCGTCGTGGCTCAGCGGACATATAAAGTTCTCGGTAAAGGCATACATGATGGAGAACGTGAGCAGACCGTGGTTGCCGGGGCGCCACGGAAAATCGGTCTGCATGTAGTGCAGGGTGTCGTTCATCCAGCCCATGTCCCACTTGTAGTGGAACCCCAGGCCGCCGTCCTGCGGCGGATAGGTCACGAGCGGCCACGCGGTGGACTCCTCGGCCATCATCATCACGTCGGGGTAGTGTGCCTCAACAGCGCAGTTGACCTGACGGATAAACGCGCTGGCGTCCAGGTCCTCCTCGGTACCGTACTTGTTGAACTTCTTTTGGCCGGGATCGTCGATGCCAAAGTTGAGGTACAGCATGCTGGACACGCCGTCCATGCGAATGCCGTCCACGTGGAAGTTCTCGAGCCAATACAGCACGTTGGAGACCAGGAAGGAACGGACCTCGCCGCGGGCGAAGTCAAACTTGTGCGTGCCCCAGTTGGGGTGAATCTCGTGCTCAAACAGCATGTGGCCGTTAAAGGTGGCAAGGCCGTGGGAGTCGGCGCAAAAACCGCCGGGCACCCAGTCCATGATCACGCCGATGCCTGCCTCGTGGCATGCATCGATAAAGTGCATGAGCTGCTGCGGGTTGCCGTAGCGCGACGTGGCAGCGTAATAGCCGGTCGTCTGGTAGCCCCAGGAGCCGTCGAAAGGATGCTCCATGAGCGGCATGACCTCGATATGCGTGTAGCCCATGTCGCGCACGTAGTCCACGAGCTCCACCGACAGGTCGTCGTAGGTGTAGAACTCGCCGCGCTGCGCGGGGAAGGGATCCATGGGGCCGGGGTAGTTGCCGTACTCGTCGGGCTCGCCCTGCGGCGCGTCGCCGTGACGTTTCCACGAGCCAATATGCACCTCGTAGATGTTAAGGGGCTGCGACATGTGGTTGTGGCTGGCACGGCGCTTAAGCCACGCGGCGTCGTTCCACTTATAGCCATCGAGGGTCCACAGCACGCTGGCGGTACCCGGAGGGCACTCGGCCTTAAAGGCGTACGGATCGGCCTTATAGAGCTTTTCGCCCTCGTTGGTCTCGATAAGGTACTTATACAGCTGGCCCTGCTCGGCGCCAGGAATAAAGCCTTCCCAAATAGCGCTCGTATGCATGGGCACCAGCGGGTTGGCTTGCTCATCCCAGTCGTTAAATTCGCCAATGACATGGACGCTCTTTACGTCGGGCGCCCAAACGCAAAAGCGCCAGCCACGCGTACGGTTCTGCGTGTCGGGGTGAGCGCCCATCTTTTCCCAGCTGCGCTCCCACGTGCCGATGCCAAATAGGTAGACATCGTCTTTGGTGAGCTCCGGTGCGTGCGGGGCGGCTTTTCGGGTAGCAGGCTTTTTGGTTGCTGGCTTTAGCTTTGTATCGCTCACGTTTGATCCCATCATGACGCGGCAGCGTGTTGCCTTGGTGACTAGATGCGAAAGGTCCAAGGCTGCACGAATCGAAGGGACGGCGATAGTTCTATGATTCGTTCCACCTCGCGTGCTCGGTGGAACTTTCGGCAGAAACTACGATAACACCTGTGCGTTAGTTTTATGGACGAAAGCGGATTTGCGGCGGCGTTTAATCGGTAAGCGACATGTTTATACCACTGGCAGAATTGCCGTGGTAAAACCCTTGACAGTTTTACCAATTAGGGTTTCAAAACTGATAGGCTTACGTTTGGTAAAACGTTTTTAGCAGGTTGTTTACCATTTGACATCGAAAGGCTCGTTTATGAACCATATCGCAGCTCCAAGTGTTGCTTTTATTTTCGATTGCGACGGAACACTGGTTAATAGCTCCCCCGTCTGGGGCCATGCACAGACCGAGTTATTGCGCCGCCATGGCATTGATGTGACGGTCGACGATTTTGCCCAGTTTGAACATCTATCGCTGGAGGACGAGTGCCAGGCCTATCACGACACGTGGGGCATTGGCGCGAATGGCGAGGAACTGTATCGCGAGCTGGGCGAGATTTTGTTTGATGGGTACTCCAAGGTGCCGCCGCGCGAGGGGCTCTTGGCATTTTTGGAACAGGCGCAGGATGCCGGTATTGCCATGTGCGTTGCCACGTCCACGCCGGCCGAACTGGTGCAGTCAGCGCTCGCTGGTGCCGGGCTCGACCCTTATTTGGAGTTTGTTACCACGACGGGCGAGGCGGGACGCTCCAAGCAGTTCCCCGATGTATACGAGCTGGCGCTGCATCGCCTGGAAGAGCGCCATGGGCACAAGTTTGAGCGCGCGTGGGTGTTTGAGGACGCCGTCTTTGGACTTATGAGCTCTGGCGCTGCAGGCTTTAAGCGCGTGGGCGTCTATGACCCACACGGACGCATGGAGCGCGACGAGGTGCGTACCAACTGCGACATTTTTATCGACAGCTATGGGGACCTTGAACTGGCCCGCGTGCTTTCGTTTGAGGGCTAGGCGAGTGCCGTGGCTTGCAAAGTATTAGTGGTTTGCGGCTCGCCGGTGGTGGCGAGCGCGGATCTGCTTCGCCAGCTGGCGGGAGAGTGCGACCACGTTGCCGCCGTGGACCGTGGGCTCGACGCGCTGCTGGGCGCCGGACTGTGCTGCGACGTCTACGTGGGCGATGCCGATACCGTTAGCGATGAGGGACGCGCTCTGGTCGATGCCGCCGAAGCCTTTGAGGTAGAGCGCCACGACCCCTACAAGGACTATACAGACCTGGCGCTGGCGCTCGATTCCGTCCGCCGTCGCTGGCCGGGTGCCGAAGTGGTTGCGACCTGCGCCACCGGTGGTCGCCCGGAAATGGCCCTGTCTGTGTTAGGGCTACTGGCAGGCTATGCGGACGCCCCCGTCTGGATCGAAGAAGACGAAGTCACGGCCAGAATCCTGCACCAGGACGAGACCTGGACCATCGAGGGCGCCGAGGGCAAAACTTTCTCCATCATCGCCATCGCTCCCAACACAGAGATAAGCGAACACGGCCTAGAATGGGAGTTGGATCACAGCCCCCTAGGACTCTTGGCTGACACGGGCATCTCTAATGTCATCAGGAAAACGGCCAAGATCCAAGTCCACCAAGGCGCCGCAATCGGTTATTTATACCGTGAGGGTTTTATCGGGACGGTGGGTTAATTGACTGATTTTGCCGAAGTCAAAATCAGTCAATTCAGCCCCGTCCCAGGAAAACTCGTAAGTGCGAGAATCAACCCAAAAAAACTTCTTGCACAACTAAGAATCTTCCCCTATAGTATCTCCTTGTCACGGGGGCGTAGCTCAGCTGGGAGAGCGCTTGACTGGCAGTCAAGAGGTCAGGGGTTCGATTCCCCTCGTCTCCACCATCGTGAATACAAGGTCACTCAGTCGAGTGGCCTTTTCTATTTTCATACGATATTAAGTGGCCTGAACTGCATTTTTGCAAAATATGCAAATTGCTTTCCTGTTCAAGTTCGCCGTCAGTAGTAGTTGTCGCAAATTTTGCGACAACTACACCCCAAAAGTTGCGCAATTACCTTCCTGGTTTTGTACAAAGTTTGTTAGCCAAACTTAATAGTTTGAGCAATTCACACCCCCTGCAATACAACTCAGGCGGTGAACGCCAACCTACACACCCCCATAAACCTGCGGCAATGTATGCAAGATGGCTCAATATCCCCCATAACCACGGTAAATAAACGATATGTTGCTCAACACGCCCCAAAACGTATGGGCCACCTGCTGTGCTAGGATACCTAACGTTACATGGGTTCAACTGTGCTCAGGGCTCCAGCAAGCCGCAAAGCACAGGGTCGATCAGCATCCGGCCGTAACGGCGGTGCTAGAAAAACCACGAGCTCCAATAGCGTCGTCATGCGTATCGCATCGAATGACTTTGTTAGCGCCGGGCGATTTTAGCCGCTAATAGTCAAACTATTTTGACCAATCCCG
>CAJKQY010000044.1:0-16346 GCA_905202145.1 uncultured Collinsella sp. | reverse complement strand
CAGGCAAAGCCGCCCTTCTCCACGCCCTCGCGCTCGCAGAAGTCCTCGGCGCGCTCGCAGGCAAGCAGTGCAGAGTCAACGCGGTTGGGCTGACCCGGGCCCATGCCAATGCCGGCCTTACCCTTGGAGACCAGGATGGCGTTGGACTTAACGCCCTTGCAGACCTTCCAGGCAAACTCGAGCTCGGCCATCTCGGCGTCGGTGGGCTTGCGGTCGGTGGGGAACGTAAAGGTCGCGGGATCCTCGGTCACGTGGTCGACTTCCTGCACCAGCATGCCACCGTCGACGGAGCGCAGCTCCACCTGGGCGCCGTGGTCCACGCCGCCGGTAGCCAGCACGCGCAGGTTGGGGCGCTTGGCCATGCGCTCGAGCGCCTCATCGGTGTAGCTCGGGGCGATGATGACCTCGACGAACTGCTTGTTCTGATCGGCAAAGTGCTCAACCAGCTCAAAGGGAACCTCGCGGTTGCAGGCGATGATGCCGCCAAAGGCGCTCTTGGGATCGCAGGCGAAGGCGCGGTCGTAGGCGGCCGTGATGTCCTCGGCAACGGCGGAACCGCAGGGGTTCTGGTGCTTGAGGATCACGCAGGCCGGCTCGTCGAACTCGCGGACCAGGTTCCAGGCGGCGTCGGCATCCAGATAGTTGTTGTAGCTGAGCGGCTTGCCCTGGATCTGCTCGGAGCCCACGAGCGGGAACTGCGAGCTCGCGGTGTTCTCGCAGCCCTCGGCAAAGCGGTAGACCGTAGCCTTCTGCTGAGGATTCTCGCCATAGCGCAGGTCGTCGACCTTCTCCAGCGAGATCTCGAGCTTGGCAGAGGTGTCCGCCACGTCGCTTGCCTGGGCGGCAAGCCAACGGGAGATAGCCGTGTCGTAGGCGGCGGTGGTCTGGTAGACCTTCACCTGCAGGCGACGACGGGTGGAAAGCGTGGTGCAGCCACCGGTCTCGCGCATCTCGGCCAGGACGGCATCATAGTCGGCCGGGTCGGAAATGACGGTAACGCTCGCGGCGTTCTTGGCGGCAGAGCGCAGCATGGAGGGGCCACCGATGTCGATGTGCTCGATGGCATCCGCGAAGGTGACCTCGGGGTTGGCGACGGTCTTCTCGAACTCGTACAGGTTGACGACGACCAGGTCAATCAGCTTAATGCCGTGCTGAGCGGCCTCCTGCATGTGCTGCTCGGAATCGCGACGGGCAAGCAGCGCGCCGTGAACCTTGGGATGCAGCGTCTTGACGCGGCCGTCCATCATCTCGGGATAGCCCGTGAACTCCTCGATGGGGGTTACGGGAACGCCCGCGTCCTCGATGGCACGAGCCGTGCCGCCCGTAGAGATGATCTCGACGCCAAAGTCGTCAACCAGCGTCCGTGCGAAATCGACGACGCCCGTCTTATCGGTAACCGAGATCAACGCGCGTGCGATCTTCACATCAGATCCCATGCAGTCCTCCTGTCTGGTACGCCGCCGTGCTCTGTGAGTCGGTGATACGTCGATCTGCAGCGCTCGCGCAGCGGCATTGAAAATACTGATTTAATGTAGCGCATCGAGCGCGACGTTGCACCCCGCAACGCACGGCTGTGCAGAAAAAGCTTCGAGCGGGGGTATGGGCGTGGCACCGGGCACGGTGAGTTGATGGAACACAGGGGCACCATAATTAGATGCCAACGGCGTGGTAGAACTGTGCTCGATATGCATCCGCAATAGAAAGAGGCACCATGGTCTCGCGGGTTCTCTACCGACCGTTTGATACCGAAGATTTCGACGCCATCGCGCTGATCTTGCAGCAGCTTTGGCACAACAACTCGGATAACGATGAGTACAACCGCCTCGAAGCCGCGTGCGATCTTGCCTACTGCCTTTCTTCATCGACGTTTTCACAGGTTGCCGTAATCGACGGTCAGGCGCGTGGCATTTCGCTCGCGCGTGCGGGACAGAGCTCCGGCGCCACTATCAACGAACATTGGATGGATACCGAGCGTGCACTGCTGTCGCAGATGCGTGAGTTAGAACCCGAGTCGTGCGCCGAGTACCTCTCGTTTGTGCGTGCCACCATTCGAACCAACAACCGCCTGCTCGAGAAAAGCCCACTGCCGCATGACAACGAGGTCACGCTGCTCGCCGTCGACTCTGACGTCCACGGCCTGGGCGTGGGATCGGTGCTGCTCGACGCTGCAATCTCGCATCTGTCCTCGTGTGGGGCGACCAGCGCGCACCTGTACACCGATTCCAACTGCTCGTGGAAGTTCTACGAGCTGCACGGCTTTAAGCGCACCGCCACGCACCGCGCCAACCGCGAGGAACGCCGCCACGCCATGCCGCGCGAAAGCTTCCTCTACGAGCTGGACCTAACCGTCTAGGCCCAGCAGCCATACCTAGTCGTTGGACGTTCTTAAATGACTAGTCGCTGGGGACAGTCTTGATCAAAACGACCGACGAAGCCCTTCTTGAGGTCGCTATATAGGGGTTCACATATAGCTGTGGTCAAAAAACATCAAATATGAGTACTGTTACCTTTTTAGTGGCAGCGAAATTCGGCTTTTTCGGGTCTCTTAGACCTCTCGACGCGTTGGATGAACTAACGTATCTCCCCAAATGTACAATAAAATGGACTCCTAACGAGAAACAATCTCGTTAGGAGTCCATTTTTTAGTACAAGCAAATGTGACAATCTAGGCAACAGTACTCATATTTGGCATTTTTTGCCCACTGCCCCTTGCGCGAAGGTCCGCAGCGGAAAGTATGGCCCGTTTCGATGCACAAAAATGGGATGGATCTTCCCTGGCAACCGCCCAGAAAGGTCCACCCCAAAGCAAGCGCTCGCTAGAACGTTCCGCCGCCGCCTCCGCCGACGCCGCCTCCGCCGCCGCCCGAGAAGCCGCCGCCTCCGCCGCCGCTCGAGCTATCGGAACTCGAAGCCAGCTCACGGATGCTCTCGTGATACACGTCGTTAAACGAATCGAGCGGGGACTGGTTTCCGTAGTGATGGTAGTACCACCAGTAGCAGGGGTAATTGTCGTAGAAACCGTCGGCCTCGCGCACCTCGGGAGGGACAGCCTCGGCAAGCTGACGCAGGACTTCCTTGGAAACACCCAGCGCCGCACCCATCACCAGCAGCTTGTTCCACAGTACCAGATCGCCGGGGACGGCTTCCTTTAGGCGCGTGAAGTCCTCGAGCCAATGCTTGAGCGCCTTGCAGCGGGCCGCTACCTCGGCACCTTCCGGCGTAAAGCGGCGGAAGGTAAGGCCCACGCCAATACCCACCAGCACAATCGGCACCGAGATAAGCGCGGCGATAATGTTCACCTGTGCGCCGTCGGTAAAGAAAATGGATCCCATGGGAACAAAGGCGATCAGAATACCGAGAACCAGGCAAAACACCATTGCAACGATGCCGTCCGAGGCAACGTACTCGCTATCGGCCAGCTTGCCCTTAACGGTGTTCTGATAGTCCTCGAGCTTGTCGCCCACGGGCGTAGCGTGCTGCTTGACGTAGTGTTGCAGCTCGTCAAACGTGCGCGAACGATCACCGTTCTCGTCGGGCTTAGCGCCGGCAAAGAAGACCTTGAGCACCATGCGGTCAATGCCCTTGGTGGACTTCCAGCCCGCATCGCTCACCGTCACGCGGTAGGTCTGCTCCTCTTTCTCGCGCCCCAGCAGACCCTTCTTGGCCTTGGTCACGGTCGCCTGCTCCAGCTTGATCACACGGTCGTCAGTGAGCTTCATGAGCGTGGCGATATATGCCTGATCGGGCACCTCGTTCCAGCTCATGAGGGCCGAAAGCACGGCGGGATGGTCGGCCGAAGGCACATCGCGGAAATATTCGTCCTGGAAAAGCGGCTTGGGCTTGCGGCGACGCAGCTTGAGCACAACGATTGTGCCGGTAAAGGCCACCGCCGCGACAACACTTAGCACGGCAAGTGCATTGGCAATCATGCGAGCGCGAGCGCGGCGGGCGTTAGCCTCGTCGGCCCATTCTTTCTCTTCGCTCAGGATCGTTGACATGCGCTCCTCACTTGAAGCGGAAAGCCATGGCACCCAGTCGCTGGGGAAGGCGATGCGCGCCTCGGCGAATTCGCCCTGATGCACGCAGGGAATGGTATAGGTGACCATGGGCTCGTCCTCATCGAGTGACACATCGCCCGTCAGCGGACCGTGGCCCCATGCGCGAAAGTTATCGCCCTTGACGGCCGCCGTCCCGGCAGCAGCATTTGCGAAGTACACTTCCATCTCGACATCGTCGGAATCCGCAGACCAGCCGTCACCCACAAATTTCCAATAGAGCTCGGCGGTGTCGGCCCAGTTCATAACGGCACCAGTCATGGTGTAGCTCACGTAATAGATCGCGCTGTCGCCGCTCTCGTGGGGGCTGAACACCTTAATCCTTGCGCCGTCACCGGTCTGCTCGACCGTGTAGACGCCAGAGTCGCCCTTGTTCGCGCTATCGACTTTGTTAAACGCGGTGTCTTCTTCCTCGACACTCAGCACGTCGACGCCCGCCGAGCCACCCTGCTGGTTGGAGCCCGTATTGATCTCCCAAAACACGCCGTTGATGTCGTCATCGAAATCAAACTGGCGCCCCTCGACAACGGTCAACGACCCATCGGCCTCAACCGTGGCGCCGATGTAGGTTTGGCTCATGGAGTAGCCGTCGGCGTGTGCGGCGGCAGGCAGCAGCAACAACGCAAGCGCGACGAGTGCGCAGACGGAAGCGAATCGCGCGAATAGGCGGCGCTGCCGATAGGTCTTGGCAACGGGGGCGTTCATAGGCACATCCTTTGTCTGTAAAACCAACAGCGCCATTGTCCCACGTTTGCGGGTACGCATGACGAACATCTAGGCGACCGGAGCGCCAAACGGGATGAAAGTCACCCCGCACCGCCAGCAGTTAGTCATTGGGGACGTTCTTAAATGACTAGTCGTTAGGGACACTCTTTGGCATGGCATGCGCCAACGATAGATACCACTTCACAGCTCCGTCACAGGTGTAGCGGCTTTGTGTTGCCGTGACGCGCGCTGATTGAGTCCGCGAGCAAGGGGCATAAAGGAGTTGAGCGAAAACGGTTGCCCCTTTCCCGTTCGCTCGAGGATCATGTCCCCCTTTTCCGCGGAAACCCCGGCAGTTGCGAAGAGCTGCCGGGGTTTCTGTCGTCTAAGGTGCCGAGTTAATGGACAGGAATCACGGCACCGAGTCTGCGGCCCGCCATACGCAATGCGGGGCCTCGACAACTTGCGAGCCACGGCAACGCCTTCCCATCGCGCCCCGCGCTATACTCGTCCGCATGGATATCAACGCACGCAACATAGCAACACACGCCGCGGACGCGCCAGCGATGCCGCCCACCTCTGCCCCCGCGCCCGTCGTGGGCCGCTTTGCCCCGTCGCCCTCGGGCCGCATGCACTTGGGCAACGTGTTCAGTTGCCTGTGCGCGTGGCTTTCGGCCCGCAGGCAGGACGGCCGCATCGTACTGCGCATCGAGGACCTGGACGATCGCTGCAAGCGTCCGGAACTTGCCGCTCAACTGATTGACGACCTGGCCTGGCTGGGGCTTGAGTGGGACGAAGGCCCCTACTACCAGCACGATCGCCTGGACTTGTACGAGGACGCCCTGCACCAGTTGCAAGACGCCGGCCTCACCTACCCCTGCTTTTGCACGCGCGCCGAGCTCCACGCCGCGAGCGCACCGCACGCCAGCGACGGCACGCCCATCTATCGCGGCGCCTGCCGAGGCCTTTCTGCCGAGGAGGTTGCCCGCCGCAGCATCCTGCGCGCTCCGGCCACGCGCCTGCGCGTGCCCGCCGTCGACGACCTCGCAGACGATGTGGTCGAATTTGTGGACCGCACGTATGGTGCCCAATGCGAGACGCTCGCCACCGAATGCGGCGACTTTTTGGTGCGCCGCAGCGACGGCGTGTTTGCCTATCAGCTAGCCGTGGTGGTCGATGACGCCGCCATGGGCGTCACCGAGGTCGTGCGCGGATGCGACCTGCTGGGCTCCACGCCGCGCCAAATCTACCTGCAGCATCTGCTGGGACTTCCCACGCCGCACTACGCGCACATTCCGCTGCTCATGTCGCCGGACGGCCGCCGCCTTTCCAAGCGCGACCGCGATCTGGACCTGGGCGAACTACGCGCCCGGTTTGGCACGCCCGAGGCACTGCTGGGCTGGCTCGCCGGGCAAACGGGCATCGCGCCGGACACCACGCCGCGTACCGCCGAGCAGTTGGTCGAGCACTTTGGCTGGGATGTCATCCGCGCGCACCGGGAGAACATCACTGTAACGGTCGAGTAGCCAGCCACCGCGCCTCTACGCAACATCCCAGGGCTGGAGTTCGTCACCCAGGCGAACGATGCAGTCGTAGAGCACGGTGTGGCGTTCGGCCGGGTTGGCATCCCGATGGAAATGCCCGTAGTACCAGCGTTTGTAATCCAAGTGGTCTTCCAGCTCATCGAAAAATGCCGTGAGCTGATCAACGGCGGGGTAATTCCAGCCGGGTGCCGGATAAAGCGTGGGCGAAAGCATGCGCGTAGAGCAGGTGTGGGTGATCACGTAGTCGACCTTCCAGCCCACGCTGTCGAGCTTTGCCCGCGCCTCCTCAAAGTTGCGCTCGTCCGGCAGCTCCTGTGGCCACCAGCTGGAATACGGTATGCGGTATTCCTTGTCCACGCTCGTGGCACCGCCCATAGTAAAGATCGTTGAGTCATCGAGCTCAAAAATCTCGGCACGCGCCAGACGCCGTATGGGAGAGGCATCCGACAGGCGCTGCGTCAGCCCACCGTGCCACAACTCCATGGGGCGCTCTGCCCAGTGATCGAAACGCTCGTGGTTGCCGTCGACAAACAGTACGGTATAGGGACGCGATTCCAGCCAGGCGATATCAGCGCACTCCTCGGCAGAGAAATCCCACGGAAAGCCAAAGTCGCCCGCGACGATTAGATAGTCGTCGCTCGTCAGACTATCCCCAAGCTCCCAATCGCGCAGCTTTTGCATGTCGAGGCCGCCGTGAATATCGCCCGTCACATAGACCGTCATCGGATCACCACTCCCCTGTAAGTCGCTAGCCACATTCTGCACGATCACTAAGCCAACCGTTCCAGCCCTTCCATCCCTTAGGGCTTACCCCTCGTTCTTCCATCCAAACGGGTCGAGTACCCAAAAAACCAGATCGAGCACGCCACCGGTCATCATGGCGCCGGCAAGGGCCATGCAAACGTGCAGAGAGCTGGCGCTTCGAAGCATGTCGAACGGCCCCAGAACAGCCAGCAGCGCGACCGCTGCGCCGGCAAGGCACAGCACGAGGCACGGCCCCGCGTCCTTGACGCACTTCTTTGCGAGATGTTTGGTGTTGTCACTCATCGATATCGAACTCCTTAGAGGACCGTCGTTCAGATGCATGCCGCCGCGGCAGAGCAGGGCGGCAGGGAAAGTGTCACATGTCGTGCGGACATCAATGGAGAAACCGCCTGCACGACCAACCCTTGACGCCGCTTTGCTACCGGCACCCCATCCCCCGCTATTGAGGTCTAATACTTTTCCGCGAAGTGAACGGCTGTTTTTGGACCCCTGAAACATCCGCACCTTTCGGCGGCAAAATCGCAGGATTTCGGCATTAAAACCGCAGGAAGCGGCACCTCTAAAGTGTCGATGCTTCGGGGGTCCGTTTTCACTCGTTCACATCTCGGAAAAGTATTAGACCTCGCTATCAGCTGTCCCAAAAATCAGACCGCCCCTCCTTCACGCCCCGCAAAACCTGCCTTTTCTGCCCTTCCCCACCGCCACCCAAAAACTCATCCAACATTAATCTTGGCTCAAGAATCGCTTAATCTATAACCTGCACTATAGAGTTCGACCAAGGGCGGGGCGGCGCCGCGCAACGCAGGCCGCCGAACGCAACGCTCGCGCCCGGGCAGATCGCCCGGCGTCGCGCCCATCGAACGAAAGGACAGGTCATGGACGACCTCGAAAAAGTTGAAACCATCCGCACCAAGTGCAACGTGAGCTACACCGATGCAAAGGCAGCGCTCGACGCCGCCGACGGCAACGTCCTGGATGCCATCATTTGGCTCGAGTCGCAGGGCAAGACCCAGACTACGTCGGCGCACGCCGCCACCGAGTCCGCGCCGGTCGACGAGCCCTCGGCCGAGATGGTCGCCGCGCAGGCCGCCTACGAAAAGTCGAGCGAAAAGACCGACTTCTCTAAGAAGATGGACAGCGTGTGGGAGTACCTCAAAAAGCTCTTCCGCCTGAGCCTGGACACCAAGTTTATCGTCACGCGCCGCGATGCGATCATCCTCAACATTCCCATCCTGATTCCCATCGTCGCGCTGTTTGCCTGGGGCGCCACGATATGGCTGATGCTGCTTGGCCTGTTCTTTGGCATGCGCTACCGCATCGACAGCGACGGCGACGTGCCCGGCAGCATCAACAACCTGATGGATCACGCCGCCGATGCCGCGGACGGCATCAAGCAAAATCTGAACGACGACAAATAATCGCAGACGGGAGCACGTATGGCACGAATCCTGATCGTAGAGGACGAGGAGAAAATCGCCCGCTTTGTGACACTCGAGCTGGAGCACGAGGGCTACCAGGTGGAGCACGCCGCCGACGGCCGCACCGCCGTGGACCTGGCGCTGGAGCGCAACTACGATCTGATTCTGCTCGATGTGCTATTGCCGCAGCTCAACGGCATGGAGGTGCTGCGGCGCGTACGTAAGCACAAGGACGTGCCGGTGATCATGGTCACCGCGCGCGATGCCGTGATGGACAAGGTGGCTGGGCTCGACGCCGGTGCCGACGATTACCTGACCAAGCCGTTTGCGATTGAGGAGCTGTTCGCACGGATCCGCGTGGCGTTGAAGCGCGCGGAGGCCGTGCGGGCGGCTTCGGGCGTTGGCGGCGTCGGTGCCGGGGAGAGCGCTACGGGTGCCACTGCGATACCCCCGGCTGGCGACTCGGCCAAGACCTCTGCCGTGCCCTCCCCCGCCACACTCACCGTGGGCTCGGTTGCGCTCGACCCCAACCGCCGCGAAGTCACGGTCGGCGGCTCGCCCATCGTGCTGACTGCCCGCGAGTTCGATGTCCTCGCCCTGCTTATGGCGCATGCCGAGACCGTACTCACACGCGAGCGCATCGCGCACGAGGCGCTGGGCTACGAATACGTGGGCGACACCAACAACGTCGACGTGCACATCGCGCACCTACGCGCCAAGATCGAGGACGCTGGCGGCGCCCGCATCATCCAGACCGTGCGCGGGGTGGGCTATGTCTGCCGCGCGTAACGCCGAGACCAAGCGCGTCACATCCATCGCCCGTGCCATCAACTGGAGCTATATGTGGCGCCGCCTGATGAGCTATGTCTGGCTCGATCTGCTGCTGATGGTGATTGCAGCGGCGATCCTCGTCTATGGATACAACCAGACGCTGCCCGACAGCGCGTTTACCGCAGGATGGATCCCCAGCGCCACCGTTCACGGCATGTCGCTGACGCCTGCGCGTGGTTGGGACCTGGCAACACTCACCTATACCGTCGAGCTTGCGCGCACCACCAAGACCTTCCCCCTCGCGCAGGACCTCGTCACGCTATGGCCTCTCTACCTTATCGTTGTAGGTTGGCAGGTCATCAGCGTGCTCAACATGCTCGGCGGCGCCCGACGCGTACGCCGCACCATGGCACCGCTCAACGACCTGGCTTTGCGCGTGGACGAGCTCGGCCGCATGCGGCTCTCCGGCGGCAAGATGGAAACGCTGGAGCAGGCCATCGAGCGAGCAAGCGTCGATTCGCCGAGCGTCACCACTGGCGACGCCGACCTGGCGAGCATCGAGGTCGCACTCAACCGTCTGCTGCGTCAGATGCAAGAAGCCAAGCTGCAGCAGATGCGCTTTGTCAACGACGCGAGCCACGAGCTGCGCACGCCCATCGCGGTGATTCAGGGCTACGTAAACATGCTCGATCGTTGGGGTAAGGACGACCCGGCCGTGCTGGCAGAGTCCATCGCCTCGCTCAAGGCCGAAAGCGAGCACATGCAGGAGCTCGTGGAACAACTGCTGTTTTTGGCACGCGGAGATGCCGGCCGCACCGTGCTGCGGCGCGTGAATACCAACCTGGCTGCACTGGTCGGCGAGGTGTGCGAGGAATCGCAGATGATTGATGCCGGGCACACATATCGGCTGGCTTTTGACGCTGCGTTTGCCAGCGACCCGCGCTGCGACGCGTCCGTCGATGTCGCGCTCATGAAGCAGGCTCTGCGCGTGATCGTGCAAAACGCCGCTAAGTATTCGGACGCGGGAACGACCGTCACATTTGGCATAACACCCGATGCGGGCACGGGCACAATCGACATAGCCGTTGAAGACGAGGGCATCGGCATGAACCAGGAATCCGCAGCTCACGCGTTCGAGCGATTCTACCGTGCCGACAACGCACGCGATGCCGGCGCGCAGGGCTCAGGCCTGGGGCTCGCCATCGCCAAGTGGATCGTCGATAGCCACGGCGGCGTCATCGGTGTGACCTCGGTCGAGGGCGTCGGCAGCCGCTTTACGATTCGCCTGCCGCGGTAGGAAGCCCCCTCGTGAATCGAGGTCTAATACTTTTCCGCGAAGTGAACGTCTGTTTTTGGGCCCCTGAAGCATCCACATTTTTCGTCGGCAAAATCGCAGGATTCTAGTATCGAAACCGCAGGAAACGATGCCCTTAAAGTGTCGATGCTTCGGGTGTCCGATTTGTCTCGTTCACTTCTCGGAAAAGTATTAGACTTCGGTTTTTTGACCGTTGCAAAAGTCGACCCCTCGGCATAAAGAAAGGGATAAGGCCATGCGGCCCTATCCCTTTTCGCTAACTAAAGCAGCTTGTGCGCTACTCGCGGCACAGGTGCACGGCGAAGCCGGCGAACTCGCGCTTAAAGTACACGAGCTTGGTGCCGCCGTCGGGCAGCAGCACGCGCGACTCCTCGTTGACCTCGAGCCCGCGCTCGGCAAACCACTTCTCGGCCGCATCGATGTCGTTGACGGCAAAGCCGATGTGGCCCTTGGCGCCACGACCGTTCTGCTTCATGACCTCGACCAGCGAATCGTTAAAGTACGAAACCGGAGTCTCAATAACGGGCAGGCCCATCATCGTCGAGAACAGCTCCGCGATCTCCAAAGCATCTGCCGGGTCGGCAGCGTTAATGCCCACATGGGCGACGCGCATGCCAAAGAGCTCGACCGGATTGGCGTTCTGCTCACTCATACAGTCAGCGCCTACTGAGCCATGACGTCGAGGACGGCCTTCTCGGCAGCGACGCGGTTCATGCCGGTCATGAAGGGCACGCCACTCACGTACGGGCAGGTGAGGCCCTCGGGGGCAACGGTGGTGGCGATCAGCAGGTCAGCGCCCTCGTCGCAGTAATCCTTGGCCTCGGAGATGGCGCACTGCACGATCTCGTACTTGTCGGCATAACCGTTGGCGTCGAGCAGGGTAGCGACCTTCTGGGCAACGAGCGTGGAAGTAGCAGCGCCAGCACCGCAAGCCAAAACGATCTTCTTCATAGGTAATGTCTCCCTTCATGGTTTACTTTAGGTAAGTGTACCGCAGCGAGCGATGGCACTCAGCCTCGATGAGCTTTTATGCTAGTTTGCTTGCGCGCTGCGTATAATACATCTAGTACGTGTTGCCATACCGCTCGCTTTACGAGCGACTAAGGACTCTGAAATGCCCGATTCCCGCACCCTCTGGACCGCCGTCGTTATCATCTGCATCGCCGTGTCGGTGTTCTTTAGCGTCAAAAAACGCACCACGTTCAAGCGTCTGCAGCAGCTTATGGCTGCCAAGCAGTGGGACGAGTTCGATCGCTTGCTCGATGGCAAACTCACCAGCATGCTGTACCCGCGCTATAACCGCGACTACCTGCGCCTGAACTCCTATCTGCTGCGCGAGGACCACAAGCGCGCCGACGAGATGTTCGATTTGCTGCTGGGACTCAATCTGCCCAAGATGCAGCGCGTCGACCTGGTGATTAAGGCCTTTAACTACTACGTTGGCCAGGAGGACCGCAAAAAATCCAAGGAGCTCCTGCACGAGATCAAGGGCTTTGAGGGCGGTCAGGCCGAGGCAGTCGCACACGAATGCCAGCTGATGTACGACACGATGATCTTGAAGCGCCACAACGACATTCCCGAGCTGGAGCGCATGCTCAAGGAGGCCGGTGACGACAAGGTCAAGAGCTGCCGCCTGGAATACCTGCTGGCCCTGCAGTACAAGAACAAGGGCGACGAGGCCAAGTTTGCCGAGTACTTGGAAAAGTCGGGCCGGCACTCGATGGCCGTCAACGCGTAACGGACGGCTTGTGCTAGACTTCTAGTCTCACGGGGGCGTGGCGGAATTGGCATACGCAGGAGACTTAAAATCTCTCGCCGCAAGGATTGTGGGTTCGAGTCCCACCGCCCCTACCACGTATTGTTTACGAGCCCGTGTCCCCCAGGGATGCGGGCTCGTTTCTTTTGAATGCCGATGGGGCTTTAAGTTGCGGTGGAATAGTTCCTGTTTTGGCCGTTTACCGGCCCATTTAGGAACTATTTCACCGCAACTCAGAGGGAGACGGTTAAAGAGCGCTCAGACTCGGGGTCCAGGCGATGGTTGGGGTTGCACCGTCGAGGGTCTCGTTGATGGTGGCGGCCATACCGGCGAGCAAGCTGTTCTCGCTCACGGTAAGCGCCCTGTAACCACCGGCGCGCATGAGTTCGCGAATCACCACGGCGCCAGCGAGAATCACACCCGCGCGCTTGGGCTGCGCGCCTGGCAGCGCGGCAATGCCCGCAACATCCAGCGCGGACATGCGCTCGATAGCGGCCGAAATCTGTTCCATCGAAAGCTCGCGCAGGTGCACAAAGCTAGAGTCGTACGGCTCCAGCTCGTGAACCAGCGCCACGAGCGTGGTAACGGTGCCACCCACCGCGACCAAGCGCTCGGCACGCTCAAAATCGACGGGCAAGCTCCCGAAATAGGCAGCGAACTGCTCGCCCGCCCAGTTGGCAGCGGCAGCAAGCTCGCTGTCCGCAGGCGGCAGTGCCGAGAAAAACCGCTCCGTCACGCGGCGACAACCGATGTCCAGCGAACGCGTACCCTCCAGCGCGAAGACCCCACGCTCCGGTGCGTACACACCCGTCGCGAGTTCCGTGGACCCGCCGCCCGAATCCGCGACAATAATGCGCTCGCCGGCAAAGTCGTGCGCCACGCCAAAAAACGTCAGGCGCGCCTCGACCTCGCCCGGAATCACCTGCGGTTCGAGCCCCAGCTCGCGCAGGCCGTCCAGCAGCAGGGCGGCATTGGACGCATCGCGCGCGGCGCTCGTGCACGTGGTGCAGATGCACACGGCCCCAAAGGCACGGGCCTCGTCCACAAACATCCGGCACGCAGCGAGCACGCGCTCAACAGCCGCCTCGCAAAAGCGACCTGTCGCGTCCACGCCCTCGCCCAGATCGGTAATCTCGGTATGCTTGGACGATTCCACGATCGCCCCGCCCTCGACCTGGGCCAACACCAGTCGCGACGACACCGTTCCCAGGTCGATCGCGGCTACCTTATAGCGTTTGCAATTTGTCATTGCGGGCTCCCCTCCGGGCGCTATTTGCCGTTGGACACGACCGTCTGGCCCTCGACACCGTTAAACCCAAACAGCATGTCGAGCGCCTGGATGTACCATGGCGCGTCCTTACCGACTTCTTCGATTTCCTTGGCAACTTCGCTGGCCTTCTTGGCGTTCGACGACTTCTTGCTCGACGACGAGTCCGAATCGTCATCCAAGCCCAGCACGTCAATCTTGGTCTCTCCGGGCATCACCAGGCCCAGGTCCTCGGATGCCGCGTCCTTGATACCCTCCTCTGAGAGCAGCTTGTCGACGCTTTTTTGCAGCTCATCATTGTATTGCTGACGAATCTCGACCTGCTTGGCCAAGATATCGCTCGAACGCTTTGCCACGTACAGATCGCGCACGGGGAAATACAGGCTCACGAGCACCAGGGCAACGACAATGCCGATGAATAGCCCTCGCTGAGGACCGTGGGTAAAGTCGTAAATTGCCTTGACCACTGCGTTGTCGTTGGCGTAGTGCATAAAGTCCGAGCCGGAAAGACGGTTTGAGGGCCTGGTCGACTTTTCGTGCGTTTGAGCCGAGGGGCGCTGAGCATGCGTCGGGCGCGCCGAACGTGGCGGGCGGTCCGTCGACGTATTCATTTGAGCATGGGAGTTCGAAGTGCCTGCCGTGCGATGCGTGGGACGGGCAGCACCAGCATAACCAGACCCGCCAAGCTGCGCGGTACGCGCACGACGAGACGACGGCTCACGCGAACCGGCGGAATAGTACCTGTTGTCGTAAATCTGATCCATGTGCGCCTTGTGCGGTTGAGGTTTGTTTGCGCTAAGTCCTTTAGTTATAGCACGAGCGCCCGCACCGCCTTCGCCAGCCTTTGCTCGACATAAAAAAGGCGCTGAGCCATATGGCCCAGCGCCAATAGTGCTTTGCGGCATCCAGCCAAGGCGGGGCGGAACCGAGTCAACCCCGTCCCCGCACACGCCGCTCGCCTAGCGAATGTTGTAGAACGCAGACTTGCCGGCGTAGCGCGCGCTGCCCTCGAGCTCGTCCTCGATGCGGATGAGCTGGTTGTACTTGGCAATACGGTCGCTGCGACACGGGGCGCCCGACTTAATCTGGCCGGCGTTGACGCCCACGACCAGGTCGGCGATCGTGGAGTCCTCGGTCTCGCCGGAACGGTGGCTCACGATGCAAGCGTAGCCGGCCTCCTTGGCTGTCTCGACGGCTTCGAGCGACTCGGTGAGCGTGCCGATCTGGTTGACCTTGACCAGAATCGCGTTGGCGGCACCCAGCTCGATGCCCCTCTTGAGGCGCTCGGTGTTGGTGACGAACAGGTCGTCGCCCACCAGTTGCACCTTGTTGCCAATGCGACGGGTGAGCTCAACCCAGCCGTCCCAGTCCTCCTCGGCCATACCGTCCTCGATGGAGATGATGGGGTAGGTGTCGACGAGCTTCTCCCAGTAATCAACCATCTGGGCGCTCGTGTACTCCACGCCCTCGCCCTTGAGCTCGTACATACCGGTCTCGGCGTTGTAGAACTCGGTGGACGCCGGGTCCATGGCGTACATGAAGTCGACGCCGGGCTTAAAGCCAGCCTTCTCGACAGCCTTGGTAATGTACTCGAACGGCTCCGCATTGGTCTTGAGGTTGGGCGCGAAACCGCCCTCGTCGCCCACGCCGCCGCCAAGGCCGGCCTCATGCAGCACGCCCTTGAGGGTGTGGTAGACCTCGGCGCACCAGCGCAGGCCCTCGGCAAAGCTCGGAGCACCCACGGGCATGATCATGAACTCCTGGAAGTCAACGTTGTTGTCGGCATGCACGCCACCGTTGAGGATGTTCATCATGGGCGTGGGCAGCAGATGAGCGTTGACGCCGCCCAGGTACTGGTACAGCGACAGGCCCGCCGACTCGGCCGCAGCGCGGGCGACGGCCAGTGACACGCCCAGGATGGCGTTGGCGCCGAGCTTGGTCTTGTTGGGCGTACCGTCCGCAGCGATCAACGCGGCATCGACAGCGCGCTGGTCGAAGGCGTCGAGGCCCACGACGGCATCGGCACACTCGTTGTTGACGTGCTCGACGGCCTGCGAGACGCCCTTGCCCAGGTAGCGACCCTTGTCGCCGTCGCGCAGCTCGCAGGCCTCAAAGGCGCCGGTCGAAGCGCCCGAAGGCACCATTGCGCGGCCGAAGCTGCCGTCCTCGAGCACGACCTCGACCTCGACAGTGGGATTGCCGCGGCTGTCGAGCACTTCGCGACCGTAGACGTCCAAAATATCGCTCATGTTGTCTCCCTCTCACTTGGAAACGTAGTTAATGCAAGCGACTGGCCGACCGTGCACCATCGGTGCGCCTCCGTAAGTTAGCCATGTCGCACTTTTTGCATTATGCCCTAAGTTAGCCAAGGGATACAATTGTTTTTCGAAAAATTTAGCGGGAACGATAGGGCATGTCAGCCCGTCGTTCCCGCAGTCTTACTCCTCAGCCTTGGCGGCATCCCACAGGTCGTTGAGGCCATGAGTCGAAAGCTCAGCCAGGTCTACATGAGCGTTGGCCGCCATTTGCTCCATCGCGGCCCAACGGCGGCGGAACTTGGCCGTGCTCGCGCGCAGGGCGCTCTCGGCGTCGATACCCTCTTTGCGCGCAACGTTGACCAGGGCAAAGAGCAGGTCGCCAAACTCCATCTCGCGCTCGGGCGAGCCGGGAGCCTCGGCCTCAAACTCAGCACGCTCCTCGGCGACCTCGTCCCACACGTCCTGGACCGTCTCCCACTCAAAGCCCACGGC
>CAJKQY010000043.1:0-16897 GCA_905202145.1 uncultured Collinsella sp. | reverse complement strand
CTTACCAACCAAAATCGTTGTGCACGGCATGCGCATCCTCCTTGAGCGAAGAAATTAAATGGCAACAGTGTATCGCTTTGGCTCAAAAAGGGCGAAGCCACAGCTCCGGCAACCCCTGTGGTCAAAAAATGCCAAATATGAGTACTGTCACCAATTTAGTAGTAGCAAATTTCCTTGTAACGAGTGCCAGAAATCCCCATTTGTCCAAAAGCAAGACAACGTTATTCCCCATAGGTTCAATAAAATGGGCTCCCTAGCGATAATGAATATCGCTAGGGAGCCCAAATCTCATAAAACATATGTGACTATCTTGGCAACAGTACTCATATTTGGCGTTTTTTGACCACGCGGTATATGGCTAACCCCTCAAACAGCCCAAAACGCCTATTTCGATGCGCGCTCCGCCGCCTCAATCACGTGTTTGGCGAGAATCGCGGTGGTCACAGCCCCCACGCCGCCCGGCACGGGTGTGATGGCGTTAACGATCGGCTCTGCAGCATCAAAATCGACGTCGCCGACCAGCTTGCCGGCGGCCTCGTCCCAGTTGATGCCCACATCGACGATCGTCTGGCCCTCGCGGACCGCATCCGCGCCAATCGTGCGCGCACGTCCAACCGCGGCAACAACAATGTCGGCAGAACGGCACTCGGCAGCCAAGTCGCGCGTATGCGTATGGCACGTCGTCACTGTGGCATTGCGAGCCGTAAGCATGGCGGCAACGGGACGGCCAATCACCAGCGATCGACCGACGACCGCGACCTTGGCCCCATCCAGCTCAACGTCGTAATGGTCCAGCAACGCCAGCACGGCCTCGGCCGTGCAAGGAGCAAAGCCCTCGCCTCGCCCCGAAAGCGTGGTAAGCAGCGAGGCCGGCGTCATGGAGTCAACATCCTTGGCAGGATCGAGTGCCGCGGCAACTGCATCCTCGTCAAGCCCAGCGGGCAACGGACGAAACATCAGGCAGCCATGAACAGCGGGGTCGGCATTGATGTCCTCGATGGCCGCCAACAGCTCGTCCTGCGAAACATCGGAGGGAAGCAATACGCGGCGAGCCTCGATGCCAACCTTCTCGCAGCGTTTGAGCGCACCGCGCTCGTAGGATAGGTCGTCCTCGCGCTCGCCCACGCGAACGATGGCCAGCGTCGGCACAACGCCGCGCTCACGCAAAGCCGCGCAGCGAGCAGCGAACTCCTCGGTCAAAGCACGGGCAACGGGAGCGCCCTTCAGCAGCTCTGCCATGGCTATCCCCTCTTCCTCGCGGCGTCGGCGGCGCGGCGCGCCAGCGCATCGGCGCGCGGCAGCCACGTATCCAGCAGCTCATCGCATGCCGCCTCGAGCTCCTCAGCGCGCGCCCGGTCTTTCATAGACGTGGTATTGGCAAAGAGCGTCAAGCTCGCGCCCTGCATGGCCGCGCGGCAAAACACGGCGCCGCATGCCACGTCGGACAGCAACTGCCGGGAACCCTTGTCCGCCATGTCCTCGAGCACCGCCAGCGCACGCCCGCAGGCATCCATGATCCGATATGGCGGCATGGCGGCCACGTGCAACGCATCCTGAATCGCCGCGGGTCGAGCGGGGTCATCACGAGGAATACCGTATGCCGCAGACACCTGGCCGTACGCACGAACGTCCTCGGCAACCAGACCCACAAGCTCCTGAGCCAGCTCGTCTGCCTGGGCAAACGCGTGCGTCAGATCGTCTGCGCGATCGGCAAGCGCGGGGTTCGTCGCACCATAGCGAGCAACCATCCCGCACAGCGAGGCGCCCAGTGCTCCCACAAACGCGCTCGCGCTACCGCCGCCGGGAACCGGCTCGCGTGCAGCCAACGCCTCGGCAAAACCGCGACAGGTCTTATCCATCATCTCTTGGCTCATCGAAACACCTCTGCCCACCGCGCCGGACACCACGGACCGCACGCATAATAAAAAATGGGACAACGACGCCAGGAAGCGGTTGTCCCATTCATCGGTTTTATTGAAGCCCAGTCTAACCCATAAGACAAAGGCTGTCAGGAGCTCTGGCTATCGGCGTTTCCGATTGCCGGCTATAGGCACGGGCGCCTAGTCCACCTGGAACGTCGGCAGCAGCGTGTCGATAATCTTCGACCCCATATCGCGATTTGCGGTCGAGTATTCCAGAGACGCCGTGGCGACCGTCGAGTCCGTGACAATCGTCTTTGTGTACGTAATCGTGTCGCCCTCGCGCCACGAAACCACGTACCAGTTGTCGCCCTCCGCGGTATAGAGGTCGGCCTTGCCCGAGGTGTCCGCGTCGACGAACATCTCGTGTGCAGTTTCATCGTTAACGTTGACGTAGCCAGACAGGCCGATCACAAAACCCGTCTCCGGATCCTCGTACCTTGTGCTGCTGCCGCTGGGAGTATCTTCCATCTCAAAGCGATTGGGAATCGACATGCTATAAGGATGCATGTCGTTCGTGTACGTATACACGTCGGTTAGGTAATCGTCCGAATCGCCCGAGCCGTAGTATGCCGACTCGTCCTCGGGAACGGCCTCGCCATCGGACGACGAGGATTCCTTGGACTTGGACTTGTCGCTCTTCTTCTTGGCAGAAGAATCTTTCTCGTCCGAAGACCCGGTATCGACCACCGAAATCTGCGTGCCGGAGCTCTTTGACCCGTTGAGCACCGTAAGCGCAAACACCGTGCCGCCACCGATGAGGACCACAGCAGCACATGCCACAGCGATAATGACCGGCGCCTTGCTCTTGGGCTTTTGAGGCGCAGGTGCGACCGGCGGCATCGATTGGGTTAGGCCCGGGGCAGAGGAAGAACCAGCGCCCGTAGGCGTCGGCACGGAACCGCCAGCCAGCGAGGCACCGCAATGCGTACAAAACGTCGATCCATCAGGCACTTGCTGTCCGCATTTTTGACAGAACATCGTTCGACCTTTCGTGATTTGGCTTTTGTCACAGCCAAGTCTATACGCCCCCACCCAGGGCGCTGTTGCGCAACATGAAAAAGCCGATCGCGTGCCATGCGCCCAGTGCCAGGCCCACCTTGCGGCAAGCCCGCACACGCAAACATGGGACACATGGCCCACCTTTCGAGACTCCCGGGCAGCACAAGCTGGGGCATACCTATAAGTAAGGAACCCGTTGGGGCACGGCCGCGCAACGGTCGAAAACTAAGAACGGAGGAATCGCCGCACCACACACAACGACATCCGTCACGCTTGCGAATAGCAACATACACCAACGGCTCCAACAACCCGCGGCGCCGTGATGTCACCGACAGACAAGGAGGACGCCACCATGAAGAAAAAGACCCTATCGATCCTTTCCCTTTGCATCGCCCTCTTTGCCGCATTTGCCGTTGTCGGCTGCGGCGGAAGTGCGTCAAGCGGAGGCGGGGGCAGCAGCGCATCCAAGAGCGAGGGCAAGGAAAAAGCTCCCGTCGCCAAGAAGACCGACTTTATCTGGTTTAAGGTGGAAATGCCCGAGGGCGTTGGCGTAAGCGACTCCGCCGGCAAGAATGCCGACAGGGTCCAGCTCACCTTCCCCGAAGACGAGAACGGTTCGGCCGATCGCTTTATCCCCGTTTGGAAAAAAGCGCTGACGGCAGAGGAATCCCACGCCGACCAGGCAGAAAAGAAAGGTGATACGTTCCAGCGGAAGGATGGCGGGTCCGTCGAGTATAACGGCAGGACGTGGCTCGTCGGAACGTACGAGGACAACAGCGGCGTCTCAACCCTCCTCTTTACCGACGTTGAGCCGGGAAGCGTCTACGTCCTCATCTCGAACTTCGATCTGCACAAGAAAGAAGCCGAGGCACTCCTCAACTCCATCGAGTTTCCCGATGACATGGCGAAGGCAGTTGCCGAGGCACGCGAAGTCGAGATTTCGAGCATCGAGAACAAGCATTAGGGGATCGCACGCAGCATCGCATGCGCAGTCATTAAATGATCGGACGCCCAGCCAGGGGAGGATCGGATCGGCTGGCCCTCCCCTCTTTTACGCCCGAGCATATTGCCACTTGTCGGCGCAAATCAGACCCTCAGAATGGGACACATGGCCCACCTGAACGAGCCGCTCGCGCGTACAGTAAAGGCAGGTAATCCATGGGCGGTTACAGATCGAGGAGGACACGACCATGAAAAAGAAGGCCTTTGCGATTCTCACCCTCTGCATCAGTCTCTTTGCCGCAGTTGCCCTGGTGGGCTGCGGTGGCAGCGGCGGCGCTACCGGAAGTGGCGGTGGCGGCGGAGCAGAAAAACCAGCCGTGGATATGAGGACCGACTTCATTTGGTTTAAGGTCGAGGTCCCCGAGAGCGTCGAGATTACCGACGTTGCCGGCGACACGGCCGACAGGGCCCAGTTTAAGTTCACCGAGAGCGAACACGCCAGCGACCGCTTCATCCCCGTCTTCGATCCTGACAAGAACGCCGATGAACTGTTTGACTACGAGGCAAAGTGGAAGGCCAACTCCGGATGGACCGAGAGCGATTCCGTTAAGTACAACGGCAAGACCTGGCGCAGCGCCTACTTTACGCACTCGGGCGGCGTGACGACCGAGTACTTCACCGACGTTGACGGCGGCAGCGTGTACGTGCGCATCGACAACGTAGAAGAGCACAAGGACGCCGTCGAGACCATGATGAAGTCCCTGGAATTTGCCGACGACATCGCCGAGGCAAAGACCGAGGCCATGGACGTTAAGCTCGAGGATATCGAGATTAAACGCTAAGCGACTGGCGAGCGCAGTGGGAAACACGGGCGCAGCGTAAACAAGCGACGGTATCCCAGCGCTTCGTACCAAGGGAGGGCCGGTAAACCGACCCTCCTTTTCTTTATGTCAACGCAGTATAGTGACTAAAACGAGCGCATAACCGCACCCTGCGAACGGAGGAGATATGACCGAACACCACGCCATCAGTCGCCGAGCGTTTACGCTGGGCCTTGGACTCGCCGCGTTGTCGCCGCTGGCAAGCCTGCCCGAAACCGCAGCGCCGGGCATTCCCCTGCGAGCGGCATTTGCAGACAACACACCCGCACCGTCGGACAGCCTCGACAATTTCGTCATTCGCCTTCGCCCCGCGGGCTATTTTCGCACCGCGAGCGTCAACCAAGACGGCAACGTTCGCGGCAACGTCTGCCACCTGTTTAACGACGGCACGTCCAGCAAGCTCATCCTTGAGAACGTAACGACCAAGAATGACGATACAAACTGGTATGCTATCCGCACCTTGCTCAATTTCGAAGAGCATAAAAAGACGGGCTACAGCATTTGGTCGGTCGACGACGACTCGGACAAAGATGGAAAGGTCATCCACGTATGGGGCGGCGAGTATGACAACAAGCCCAGCCGCGCTTTTGCGTTCGAGCGTCAATCAAACGGAACCTATATCATCCGAGACCGCACGGTCGAGAAAGAAACCGAGAAAAAAGACATTAAGTACCTGGCAATAGAATCGAACGGCAAAGACCAGGACAACAATAAGATCTGCCATAAGAGTAAGAGCATTCCGTGGGAGCTAGAACTTGTCGGTTACGACATGGGCAAGATCAATACCACAGTTAGAAGTATCGACTGGACCACGTATAGCAGCTACGTCGACGGACCATGCTGGATGAAATACGTCGACGACAACAAGTACCTCGACGAGCTGAGTATCCCGGGCACGCATGATTCGGGCACCTGCAGCGTGGACAACGACACCGAGCCCCAATCCTCACAAGCAAAGTGCCAGCAGGATTACATCCCCACGCAGTTGCTCGAAGGCATTCGCTATTTTGATATCCGACTCGGAAGGAACGACGAGAACGGCGACCCCGGTATCGACCATGGAAGATGCTACCTGCTCAAAAAAGACGGGGGCTTTATGCATCTCTCCAATGTCATCGACTACTTCAAAACATTTTTGAACGAAAACCCGTCAGAAGTGCTCATCATGCTTGCGTCACGAGGCAACGACGAGGCTACCGACGAAAGCGTTACGACGGCTTTCGCCAAGGTTATGCACGATAATCCCGATCTGTTCTACACGTCGAGCCGAATCCCCACACTGAACGAGGTGCGCGGAAAGATCGTCCTGCTGCGTCAATTTGTACTCGCCGGCAACAGCGTAAGCGGCCACACGTGGGGCCTCGATCTCACCCAATGGGACGACAAAATCAAAGCGCATTCCGGGCAGTCGATGTGCCTCGTCCAAGACGCGCGAGGCTTTGAGACTACGGGCAATGCGGGCGACAAAGAGCCCTATTGCACCAAGGTATACGCCCAGGACCATTTTGAATGCACCGGAACCGACAAGATTAGCTGGGTCGATATGGCGCTGCGAGAGACGACCAATCTCACGCGCAACAAGGTGGACGTCGAGGACAATGATGGCGCCAAGGTGCAAGTCCTGGAACGCTGCTGGTCTATCAACTACACCAGTTGCACGAATTACAAACAAGGAAGCAATCCTTTTACCGCGGCGCGAGTGGTCAACGAGCATCTGTACAAGAGCCAGTACATCAATCCCAGCGGCAGCGATAAAACAAAGTCAGATTGCCTCAAGCACGTTGGCATTATCGCGTCCGACTTTGTCGATTCGGCACTGGCCCGGAGCATCTACCAACGCAATTACGACGCGAAGCACAAGCCAACAGTTTCATGCTGCCTCCCGGACCGCATGCACATGACGTATGGAGACTCGCTGAGCGATGCCTCGCTCCAAGATGGCAAGACCGTTGGCGAGGGCCATTTCCGCCTTGTCGACAGCAGCAACGTACTCAACGTGGCCGCTTCTGGCAGCGCGTTTGCCATCAAATATGTGGATGTCGATGCCCTGGGCAACGAGACCGTTACGGGGCTGCAGGGCTTTGTGCCCATCGATATCGATCCACGCGCGCTGACGCCCCATTTTGAGGGACTCGAAGGCCTTAAGGCCGGCGAAGACGTGCGCGCCAAGATTGCGGCATCACTCGAGGGCAAGCTCGAAACCGATGCCTGCACGGCCCAGCTCGAGTTTGTGCACGATGCAAACGGCGCTCCGGGCGCGGCAATGGCCGAGGGTGAGGCATTTGCCGCGGGGACGTATTGGGTGCATGCGAAAGGCCTGTTGGGCGACGCGGCGCAAAACTACACGCTTGCCACCGACGGAGCCGCAAGCTTTACCGTAGCGGCCTCGGGCAGTGCAGGCGGCGCCGGCACCGGCACTGGCGCCAACGCGGGCAGCGACGACAAGAACGGCAAGGGCAACAAGGGCAAGGGCTCGGGCGGAAAGCTCGCCGACACGGGCGACGGCTCTGGCATCGCCGCCGGGCTCGCCGCTGCCGCCGTGGCGACGACGGTCGCCGGCACGGCAATGCTTGTTAACGACCGCGAAAGCACTAAGGACGCTAGCGAATAGGCCAACCGGCACTTTCGGACGTATCGACTCGATGAGGGGCGCAGAGCACCGTTCTGCGCCCCCAATTTTTACCTTGGCCCGAACGCCGCCATAAGCTACATCACCATGTTCAGCGCGTTCACAAATTCCTGGGCCTTCGCACGGCTACTCAGGCTAAAGACACAGGCAGTCAACAACCTGTTGCGCAGAAAAACGTCGCGGCCCTTGATCCTGTTGACTCCCGTGATGTCCTTAAGGTAGACAATCTCGATATGCTTGCCGCCGAAAGTACCATTCTTGAGCACCTCGATACGGTTAGGCTAGATCTTGACGTCTTTAAACCTACCCGAACCTTTGTCCTGGAACAGCAGCGTGTTGCTGTCCATACGCGTCACTCCCGCGGGGTTCGCTAAAACTGTCTCTATGGTCACATTTTAGTCACTTCGGGAATCCTGCACGAAGGCGCTAGGCGACATTGAAATTCGAGTCCGCGCGAGGCTTTAAGATAGACATGATCAGCCGCATCGATGCGACTGGCAATGCTTCTAGGAGTACGCCTCGTATTATTCGCCATTAGAGGAGGCCTTACATGCTTTACGTATGGGAATTCGAGTTCTTTGATTCGGACGGCGTTGTCGACGCTGTGCCATGTGGCTCGCTGGGCGGAGGGGGAACGTTTGGCTCCGACCTAAACGACGCTGTCGAAAGCGCCGCTGATTTTCTCGCATGTATGGTCGACGATCACCTTATGGGCGGCGTCGATCTTCCCGCGCCGGACTTTGGACACCAGCCACAACACGGCGGCAAGATTATCGCCGTGGCCGTCAGCCGCGAGCTCGGCGACATCCCCGCCGTCACCGCAGCGGATGCCGCACGTATGCTTGGCGTTAGCACGGCAAGGGTATCGCAACTGATAAATGCTGGGCTGCTGGATTCTTGGAAGGACGGCACCAAGCGCATGGTGTCCAAAACTTCCATCGAGGCACGACTCACCGACGCACCAAAGGCAGGGCGCCCCAAAGAGGTCCCTATTGCCGTATAAGGCGAGGCTACTGCGCACTTTTATTCCACACGATGTTTTCAGCCTGGTATAAACAAGTTCAATAACAGAAAGCAAATCCAACCATCGTGTCTAATTACGAAAGGATTTTCGCCTTTTCTGCAGCAAACTCTTCCTCGGTAAGTACTCCACTATCACGCAGCGCTGCAAGTCTCTCGGGCCTTGCAACTACATCACCACTATCCACCAGCGTCTCAATAGTCTGTGAAACCTGCGGATACTGCTCGAGCTCCTTCGATAGGGCATCGACTATCTCGGCAATATTCTTTGCATTTTTGCCCCCGTTTAATACGTTTGTCCTGACCTTAGATGACGAGTTGACAGTAACGCCAGATCCGCCTTCAACTGGAACAACCGAAATACTGATATTTTCACCCCAGGACCAAAGGCTCATACCAATCTCGGCTGCAACTGTTCTTGTTGCGGGCGATGCGCTATCAACTTTTACTTTAGGCAGCTTTTCCATAGCTGCCTTCAAGGCATTAAACGTGTCGTCAGGAGAATACGGTACCTGAATCTGAAGCTGCTGATCCGCAAAACCCATAATCCGGCCTCCGCTTCTACGAGATTAAGGCTATCGGCAATGGTAGCACGTTCCCAGCACTTTTAAATTCATCTAATGACCTTGTGATGCAGCCCGACACCCCAGCACTACTCCCTATTTCCCAAATAGCGCACCCAGCAAACCCTTGCGTTTGGGCTTTTCCTCTCGGTAGGAACCCTCGGCTGCAGCTGCAACCTGCCGCGGCTGTTCGCCGCCTCCACGGCGCACGATCTGGTATAGGAAGGGCGATTTAACGTATTTGACCTCGATGGGCGTGGCATGCACGGTGCTTTCGCTCGACAGCATCACGTTGGGATTGAGCGGTGCCACCACATGCGTCTCGCGTTTGTCGCTAAACACAACCGCGGCCGCGCGACCCGTCTGGCCGTTCACGGCGATGCGCACTTGCTCGCCGTCGCGGCCATCCGTCGCCGGGCAATCGACAAAGTAGACCGGCACCATCACCAGGCCGTCCTTGTGCTTGCGGGCCTTGCGCGCCCACGCGCGGATGCTCTTTTTATTGAGCCCCAGCACCGCCTCGGCATCGTTGCCGGCGATATCCAGCGCCAGCTTATCAATGACCACCTGGTCCTTGGTAGACGCATCGACGGAAACGACGCGGAAGTCGCCTTCCTGCATAGCGGGATCGAACGGCCCCACCTTGCCAAAGTCCCACGGCTCCAAAATGCCCATAAGGCGAACATCCAGGTAGTTGGCCCTGGGATATGCCCAGTCGAGCACCTCGTAGTACACCAGGGTCTCCTTGCTCAGCCCTTTGCCCGGGAAGGACGTCATCATGCGCAGGTCCGCCAACGCCATGGGGAAATAGAAGAGCATCATGTCGTTTTTGATCGCGTCTTCTACATCGTGCCCGGCAAAGGCATCGGGATACTGACGCACCAGCTGCAGCGCGTTGGCACGTGCCTGCTGCGGCGATATCTCACAGGGGACGCCCTGTTCGGGAACGTATTCGGCACCCACGCCCATGGTCAGGCGCTTACTAAACGTACCGGGCTTGAGCAGGTCGGCCACGCCAATCTTGTTGCCGCACGACGGGCACTCAAACACGCGCTGGGTCGATGACCCCTCAAAGGACGCGCCGCAGAAGGGGCAGGGAATGCTCACGTGCGTCGCCTCTTGGAACTCCTGAGCCGTGCCGCGGTCCTCCCACAGCAGATGCTCCAGAACCGACTGATTGCGCCAGTGCGAATTAAAGAAATACCAGTCCGGGTCCTCTGGGCGCTCGAGCTGCGAGACGTGCGTGAGCTTGAGCAGCCCGTCAACCACCGTCAGCGGCGTATGACGGATACCCAGGGCGCTCTTGGGCTCCCCGGCGTCCGCTTGCCACGGAATAACCGTTTCGCAATAGGCGCACTCAAAGCTGCGCTTTGCCTGGTGCGAATACATGGGGCCGCCGCAGTTTTGGCATTTAATGGCAAACATCTCGTCCATGGAAACGTCCTCCTTTGCACAGGGCTGTCGACATTAAGTATGTCGAGCAAATCGGCGCGCGCCCATACCCATGTGGCCCAAAATGGAGCACTCGGTCGGACGGGAAGGCACAGTGAACTCGAAGGCGCGGGCAGTCGTCCCCCTCCGCCTCGCGCCCGTTAGCGCCGGCAGACCATTGCTGCATCTTCTGAGCATCGGTACACGTTGCGTCTGTGCGAGCTACACTATCCCCTTAATAAGAATGCGAGGAGATACGCCATGCTATTTGTAAATCGGCTGGTACATACGCTTGTTCCCGGCAGCGAAAGCGAGCCGGTCGATAGCTCCTGCCGCACCAACGCGGGTTTTGCCGCAAGCCTCATCTGCATTGGCCTCAACATCACACTGTGCCTGGCCAAGGGCATAGCTGGTCTGCTCGCGGGCTCCGTCTCGCTTATCGCCGACGCCTTCAACAACCTCTCCGACGCCTCGAGCAACATCGTGAGCCTGCTCGGTTTCCGCCTTGCCAGCCGCCCGGCCGACGAAGGCCACCCCTATGGTCACGGCCGCTACGAGTACCTTGCCGGCTTGTTTGTCGCCGTTCTCGTTTGCGCCGTCGGCATCAACCTGGCGCTCGAGTCCATTACCAAGATCATCAAGCCCTCCCCCACCGCATATTCGGCGCTCTCCATGGCAGCCCTTATCCTGTCCATGCTCGTCAAGTTTTGGATGGCGGCGTTCAACCGCACGCTGGGCAACCGCATCGATTCCGAGACGCTTATCGCCACGGCGCAGGACTCCAAGAATGACGTCATCACCTCGGGCTCGGTCTTAGCGGCGGCGCTTATTTCGCAGACGACCGGCTTTGACCTCGATGGCTGGGCGGGCCTGGGCGTGGGCATCTTCATCTGCATCAGCGGCATGGGCCTGGTGCGCGACGCCATCAGCCCGCTGTTGGGGCAAGCGCCCGACCCCAAGCTCGTCCAGGCAATCCGCGACAAGATCATGTCGTACCCCCAGGTCCTAGGCACGCACGACCTGATGGTGCACGACTACGGCCCCGGTCGGCAATTTGCCAGCGCACACGTGGAAATGCCCGGCGAGGGCGATGCGTTTGAACATCACGAGATCCTGGACACCATCGAACACGACATCAAGCATCAGATGGGCATCGACATCACGCTACACTGCGACCCCATCGCCACCACCGGCGACGACCTGCGTGGCTGGGTCAAGCGCGGCATAGCGCAAATCGACCCCACGCTCTCCATCCACGACCTGCACGAGCACGACGGGTTCGTTTCGTTTGACCTGGTGCGTCCCGACGGCTTTGACATATCCGACGAGGAGCTGCTGGAGCTCGTCACGCGCATCGTGCACGAGCGCCGGCCCGATGTCTCGTGCGTCGTCACATTTGACTCCGGCTTTAGCTCGCCCGACCGGCCGGCCGAGCAGCTGTGATCGACAGCAAAACGGGACGCAGGACCGCCGACCAACGCGCCTACGCGCCCGGTCACGCGATCCTGCGTCCCGTTTTTGTTTGAACTGCTAAGGCTCTAGCCGCTCGACCGCTAGTTCCCCTGCGCGCCCGAAATGCCGTTTTGCAGGGCATCCCAGGCGTTCGTTGCCATATCGCCCAGGTTCTGTGCGGTATCGCCGAGGTTCTGAGCCGTGCCGCCCAGCTCTTGGACCTTATCCCCCAGCTCCTGCGCCTTGTTGCTCAGGTCCTCCAGCGTGTTGGAGCTCGAGCTGTCCGCGCCGCCCTGGTCGCCGGACGCATTACCCGACGAGCTGCCCTTGCGCGTGAGCTGAATCTCGAGGTTACCGTTGTCGTTATAGTAGGCAGACGTCACGACCCAATTGGCATCGACAACGGGCGTCGAGCCGTCGTCGGTCAGAATCACGGCATTCGAAAGATCGGCCCCGCGCGACTTGAGGAGCTTCTTGGCGTTGGACCAGTACTGTCCCGGGATATCGCTCAGGTCGACGGTGTCGGACTGGGTAGCCTCGGTCTGCTCGGCCGTGGTATCAGTCGTGGCGCCCCGCTTGTTGAGCATGCCAGACACGATGGCGAACACAACCGACAGGGCAAAGAAGACCGCCAGCACGATGAGGATCTTCTTGATCACGCTCGACGAACGCGAAGGCTTCTTCTCCTCGTCCTCGCCATACTGAGGGATGGACTTGGGATACTCACGATACGGCTCGCGCGCATATCGGTCGCGCGACTCGTAGCGCGGCTGTGCCGTGCGCGGCATATATGTCGTCTGCTGAGGTTGCGGAATGGGATTTTGCAGCAGGTCATCATAAGGGTCTGCCGCCGCGTTGCCGTAGGGGCTCTGCGACGAGGCGCCATACGGGTCCTGCGCTGCGTTTCCGTAATTCACAACGCGCGTGGAATCGGCCGACGCCTGCGTCGTATCGGGGGCAGCGTAGCCGGGATTCGGCACGACGCGGGTCTCATCGGCGCCATTGCCCGTCCGCGGGGAGCCGTAGCCACCCATTACGGTCGTCTTATCCTGGTCCATGCAACGTTTCCTTTCCGTCGCCCGTAAGCATCAAGTTATCCATGCATTCTACCCGCGCAAAAGCCTATGATGGGCAAAGCCCGCCGGTATCTACAAGACATGCGCGGCGACGGTCACAAGCGAATCGAGGATATGTCATGGCAAAAAGCAAGCTCATCAAAGACACGACGCGCGCCGAACGTGAGGAGATCATCAAGCTAGCGCTCGCTGGCTGCGGCAACGGCAGTTGCGACAACTGCGGCAGTTGCAGCTTGGGAGCCGGCGATCCGTACGGCACCTACCAGCCCTACATTGACGGCGAGATGGAAATCGCCGACATCAACATGATGGTCGCCGAGCGCAACGCCAAACTCTTCGGCCTCCAGCGCGGCTAACGATCCCTTGGGGACGGAGGAAAAAGTCCCCGGCGGCGCTGCGTTTTGCGTCACCGGGGAACTTTGTAATTCGCTTCTTGCGGCTTTACTCTACTCGTTGGGTACGTACGTGGCCCTAGCCCGCTCGGGCGTTACATCCTGGCCGCAGGAATAGCTCGAGTCGAAGGCGTGCGCAACCAAGTCGTGCGTATCCCATGCCATGCAGTCAAACTCACCAGTATCGAGGACAACGATATAGCCCTTGCCGTCGTAGTAGAAATGGTCCTCGGTGTAGTTATCGTCATCGTCGATGTTGTCTTCGGACACAGAGTCCATATCCGGCTTTGCCGTCTTAATTGCCTGCTTGGCCTCACTCTTGAGGGTGTCAAACGAAAGCCCGTGCTGCGCAAGCGAGTCCTCGAGCGAAACCTGCTCACCCGTCTTGAGGTTGTAGTACGCCGACCTCGTCACCCGCTCCGATCGATACGGAGGCTGATAACTGCTGGTGAACGTACGCACACAGGCGATATCGCCATCGATTGAAACGATCTCGGCGGTGTACATCATGGTCACGCGGCTGTCCTCGTCATCCATCGAGGCCTGCTTGCTCGCTTCGAGCGTATTCGCAACGAGCTGGACCATATCCTTGTTAAACTTGGCGACGCCCACGCCCTGGCCCTTCACCTGGGGGTAGGTCCACGTAGCCGTGATCTGACACGTGTCATCGGGGGACGGATTCAGCGGGCCTTCGCCAACCGCAGCCGTAAAGTCAACATCCTGCGTGGCAGAAACGGCCTCGTAGCCCACCTGCGCACTGCCATCGTCCTTCGATTTCAGCTGCTCCAGCGTCGTGGCCACCGTTGCGATGCTTTTTGCTACAACTTCCTCGCTGCTGAACAACTCAGCGTCAAACTCACGTACTTCATTGATGTCTTTCACCTTCGAATCGTCAATCGACGCAGGGCCAACAATGGCGCTAAATGACTTGCCGTCATAGGCGTTGAATTCGCACTCGTAGCCATCATGAGATTGATTGAAGCCATTTGGGACATCTTTGAAATTAATTGTCTCCCCATCATGCAGATACCGTTTGAATCCATAGGTGCCATCATATTCGTATACGTAAAGCGAGACGCCAGCGCACATGGTGTAAACCTGAGTGTCGGGCTCGTATACCTTCTCGATCTCACCATCGCGATAAGCCCAAACCTCAACCTTGGCAGCAGTGGCGCCATTATCGTTTTCAATCGGCTCGTCAGAGTACTCAATCAGAAGTTCGTCCTGGCCATCGCCGTCAAAATCGATGAGCTTAGCGTAGGCAACGCCCTGGGCTCCATACGTCGAAGAATCATCAATCTCGACAGCCTCGCCCTCGCCGTACTTCTTTTGATACTCGAGGATCTTGTCGGTGAACAGTTCATTTGCCGTCTTGACCGCCGCCTTGGCAGAGGCTTTGGCCTCTTTCTTGGACTGCGTGAGCTCAACGTTCTTAGGGGCGTCCGAGCCTTCCTTGGCGTAGTCCACCTTCATGGTGGTCGTGCTCTTCTTTTTGCCCTTGCCCGAGGTGATGGTCATCTGGTATTTCTGGTCGGGCAGCTCGCCAAAGTCCTCCATGGCAAAGCCGTCCTCGCCATCCACTTTGATGGTGTAGCTCTTGCCCTTGCCAGACACCGGCGCCAGCTCGACGGTATAGCTCTTGAGCTTTTTTCCTTTGCTGTTCTTGGGCAGCACTTTAGTCTCGCACGCGCAGGCAACGTAGCCCTTGCCACCCGAGGTTACCTCGGAAGACGCGCCAATACGCGGCACGATCACGATAGCGGCGACAATGGCGACAACGGCCACGCCGCCGATAACGGCCGCGACGATACGGCCCTTGTGCTTGGGTTTCTTTGGCTGCGGCGTCGGAACAAACGGCTGCGAGGCCTCGGCAGGCTCGGTCATAGGCTCCTCATAACGAGGCTGCGCCGCCATATGAGCCGAGGCACCCTGAGGAGCTTGCTGTCCCGCAGGGGCGGACGCCGGCGCGTCCTCCACCGGAAACGCCACAGGCTCCGCCTGATCCTCAACGCCGCCCACGCGAGCGCCGCAACTCGTGCAAAACATGGAGTCATCGGGTATCTGGGCCCCGCACTTGGTGCAATACATCGCATCTCCCGTCTCTCATCGCAGCCGCAATGCGCCCGCGCAGTTCTTCCAACTACACCGTACGGGAGAAATCACGATTCTTGTTGCGCAACATTGCCGCCGCAAAAAATGATCCCTTGGGGACGGAGGAAAAAGCCCCGCCGGGCCTTGGTAGGCGCGGCGGGGCGGGCAAGCGGCTATGAGCAGCAGGCTTAGAACAGGCCGGTGATGTTGCCGTCGTTGTCGACGTCGATGTTCTCGGCCGCGGGCACCTTGGGCAGGCCGGGCATGGTCAGAACGCTGCCGGTCAGCGCGACCACAAAGTGGGCACCGGCGGAAACCTTGAGCTCGCGCACGGTGATGCGGAAGCCCTCGGGAGCGCCCAGCGCCTTGGCGTTGTCGCTAAAGCTGTACTGCGTCTTGGCCACGCACACCGGCAGGTTGCCAAAGCCGTTCTCGCGCAGCTCGGCGAGCTGGCGCTTGGCAGCCGGCGTAAAGTCGACGCCGTCGGCGCGGTAAACCTTGGTGGCAACGGCCTCGAGGGCGTCGGCCACATCGGCACCGTCCTCGTAGGCAAACTTGAGCTCACTCGGCTGCTCAATCAGGCGCATGACCTCATCGGCCAGGTCGAGCGCGCCCTCGCCGCCCTTGGCCCAAACCTCGGACAGCTTAACGTTGACACCGAGCTTCTGGCACTCGGACTCGATGAGCTCGAGCTCGGCCTCGGTGTCCGTCGGGAAGCGGTTGATGGCGACCACGCAAGGCAGACCGTAGACGTTCTGGATGTTGTCGACGTGGCGCAGCAGGTTGGGCATGCCGGCCTTGAGAGCCTCGAGGTTCTCCTCGTTGAGGTCGGCCTTGGCAACACCGCCGTTGTACTTAAGCGCGCGGGCAGTGGCGACGATCACGACAGCGCTGGGGCGAACGCCCGTCATGCGGCACTTGATATCCAGGAATTTCTCGGCACCCAAGTCGGCGCCGAAACCGGCCTCGGTAATCGCGACGTCGCCAAAGCGCATGGCCATGCGGGTGGCCATGATGGAGTTGCAGCCGTGGGCGATATTGGCGAAGGGACCGCCGTGGACAAACGCAGGCGTGCCCTCGAGTGTCTGAACCAGGTTGGGTTTGAGCGCATCCTTGAGCAGGGCCGCCATGGCACCCTGAGCCTTAAGGTCGCGAGCGCGGACGGGCTCGCCGGCATAGCTGTAGCCGACAACAATCTCGCCCAGGCGCTCCTTGAGGTCATCGATGCTCGTGGACAGGCACAGGATTGCCATGACCTCGGAGGCAACAGTGATGTCGAAGCCATCCTCGCGCGGCACTCCCTGGGCCTTGCCGCCAATGCCGTCGATAACATGGCGCAGCTGACGGTCGTTCATGTCGACAACGCGCTTCCAGGTGATGCGCTTAACGTCGATGCCGAGCTGGTTGCCCTGCTGAATATGGTTGTCGAGCATGGCTGCCAGCAGGTTGTTGGCGGCACCGATGGCATGGAAGTCGCCGGTAAAGTGCAGGTTGATGTC